>JAGWKL010000013.1 GCA_028865345.1 Candidatus Omnitrophota bacterium
GGCATTTAAAATATGGTCCCTGTAAACCTTGGCGATCACCGAGGCGCAGGCAATGGATAGGGATTTACAATCACCATCGATGATGGTCTTATAAGCGTAGGTTGATTGGGTACGAAAAATATTGCCATCCACTAAAAGCATGACCCGGCCCTCGAAATCGGCTTGGCCGCTGATCTCCGGCGGCATGCCGGCCACCAGATGGTTGACCGCCATGTCCATGGCCATGTGGGAGGCATTGAGGATATTGACCATATCAATGGCCGCTTCGCTGATGATGCCGATGCCCACGTAAGCTTTTTCAAAAATCTCATGGAAGGCAGCTTCCCGGGCGCCGGGTGTCATTTGCTTGGAATCATTGATAAGGTTCTTTAAATGAAAGGTCTTAAGGCAGACGGCGGCCGCCACCACCGGTCCGGCCAAAGGCCCCCGGCCGGCCTCATCCAATCCCAAAACGAAACGCAAGCCTTTGTTTCTGGCTTGCGTTTCATGATAAAGCATTTTAGATGACATCAATTTAAGAGGCTGATTGGTCTACTTGAACGCGAGACTTCTTGCCTAAACGATCGCGCAGGTAATACAATTTTGAGCGCTTGACCACACCCTTGGCGACAATTTCGATTTTATCAATGACCGGCGAATTGATGGGAAAAGTCCTTTCCACACCCTCGCCGAAGGAAATCTTGCGCACGGTGAAGGCAGCGGCCACACCGACACCGGTCTTCTTGATCACGGTCCCTTCAAAGGGGTGAATGCGCACCTTGTCGGCTTCCTTGACCTTGATCTTCATCTTGATGGTGTCGCCGACATCAAAAGCCGGCAGGTCGCGGCGCAGGCTTTTTTCGTTGACTGCTGCAATTTTTTCAATGCTGCTGGCTATCATTTCGAACTTCCTTTCTTAAACAACAAATCAGGCCGGACTTTTTTTGTCTTGGCCAAAGATTCAGACTTATGCCAGGCTTCGATGGCTCTGTGGTTGCCAGATAATAGCACATCCGGTACCTTTATGCCACGAAAATCTGCCGGCCGGGTGTACTGGGGAGCTTCCAATAAATTATCTTCAAAAGTCTCCCTCAACAGGGATTCTTCCTTGCCCAGAACGCCCGGGATCAGGCGGGAGACGGCATCGACGATCACCATGGCCGGTATTTCTCCGCCGGTCAGGACATAGTCCCCCACCGAAATCTCTTCATCGACCAGGCAGTCGATCGCCCGCTGGTCAATGCCTTCGTAATGACCACAAATAATAATCAAATTTTTGTATCTCGTCAAGCCCTTGGCGTGATTTTGTGTAAAAGGCCTGCCGGAGGCACAGGTACAGATCACCCTGGCCCGGCGCCTGCCCTTGATCGCACGGACAGCGTCAAATAACGGCTGGGGCATCATGACCATCCCCGGCCCCCCGCCAAAGGGACGGTCATCGACCTTCCGGTGTTTTTTATCATCGGTGTAATCGCGCAGGTCGTGCACATGGATACAAATCTTCTTCTTTTCCTGGGCGCGCTTGAGAATGGATTGATGAAAAATGGCCCCAAACATTTCTGGAAAAATAGTGATAATATCGAAACGAAGCATGCGTTCCTTATAAGGTGGACAGCAATTGAGAATTATAACCGGTCAGAAATTCTTTTTGAAATCCGGCATAGGTATCGGATTCGATGGCCGAACGGATACGCTCCATCAGTTTAATATAAAAATGCAAATTATGGTAGCTCATCAGGCGCACACCGGTGATTTCATTCATGTTCAACAAATGCCGGATATAGCAGCGGCTGTAGTTTCGGCAGACGCTGCAATCGCAATTCTCATCCAATGGCCGCAGGTCCTTGGTAAACTCGCTGTTGCGGATATTGAGCTTTCCGGTCTGTGTAAAAGCGCTGCCGTGGCGTCCGTAACGCGTGGGCACGGAACAATCGAACATGTCCACCCCCATACCGACGGCCCGCACGATCTGGTCCGGGAGCCCTATGCCCATAAAATAGCGGGGCTTGTTTTCCGGCAGATGAGGAAGCACCCAGCCGAGCGCTTCGAACATCTCCTTAACCGGCTCCCCGACACTGACTCCGCCGACGGCATAGGCATCAAAATCAAGCGCCAAAAGCTCTTGGGCGGACTGGCGCCTGAGGTCTTCATAGGTAGCACCCTGCACAATGGCAAACAAGCGCTGCCCCCGTTCATGCATTCCGGTTTTATGAAAATGTTCCTTGCAGCGCTTCGCCCAATGGGTGGTGCGTTTAAGGCCCCGCATGGCTTTTTTGCGATCGCAGGGATACGGCGAGCATTCATCCAGAGGCATGACCATGTCGGAACCAAGGGTGCGCTGGATGTCCATCACTTTTTCGGGGGTGAAGAAATGCATGCTTCCATCGATATGCGAACGGAATTTTACGCCTTCATCCGTGATCTTGCGGAATTTGGTCAGGCTGAAGGCCTGGTAGCCGCCGCTGTCGGTGAGGATGGGCTTGTGCCAGTTCATGAACTTGTGCAAGCCTCCGACGTGTTCCATGATGTCCAACCCCGGCCTCAAATACAGATGATAGGTGTTAGACAGCACGATTTGTGATTCCATCTCATGCAGGTCGACGCCGGACATGGTCTTGACCGTCGAAGTTGTGGCCACCGGCATAAAGAACGGGGACTGCACACCCCCGTGCGCCGTAGTGACCACGCCTCTGCGTGCGCCGGTGGCGGCATCTTGATGGATTAATTTGTACATAAGAACAGATATAGTATCAGGATGGGAGACTTGCGGCAATCTTTTAAATGATCGGCACGGCAATAGGTTGGGCGTTAAACGATCAGCATCGCGTCCCCATAACTGTAGAAGCGATAGCGTTCTCTGACCGCCGCTTCGTAGGCCTTCATGACAAGGTCATGCCCGCCCAAGGCGCAAACCAGCATCAACAAGGTGCTGTAAGGCAGATGGAAATTGGTGATCAGGGCATCCACCATCCTGAACTTAAAGCCGGGATAAATAAACATGTCCGTATGTCCTGTATTTGACCGGCTTCGGGCTACAGATTCAAGCACGCGGCAGCTGGTTGTGCCGACCGCCACCAGGGGCCTGGAATTTTCTTTCGTCTTCAGGATGTTTCTATAAACGGCAGGTTTAATATCGTAATATTCGCTATGCATGGGGTGCCGGCGGATATCGGCGCATTCCACAGGTTTGAATGTTCCGTAATTGATGTGCAGGGTCACCTCCAGAAACCGGTGGCCATGATGTTTTAAATCCTTGATCAATCCCCTGGTAAAATGCAATCCCGCCGTCGGACAGGCCACTGATCCGGGCTGTTTGGCATAAACGGTCTGGTAATCCTCTTTATCCTGTGGCGTGTCCGGCCTTTTGACGTAGGGCGGCAAAGGGACATGGCCTATCCGGCCCAGATGGCGGAGGATGTCCTTTGTGTTAAATCGCACCACACGCCCCGTTTTATCTTCAAGCCTCGCTGTAATGCCATGGCCGAAATCGATCTCCTCGCCTTCCCTGATCTTTTTGAGCGGCCGCAGCAGCGCCTCAAAGCAATGGCCGTCCTTAAGCCCATTGAGCAAGAAAACCTCGACGCTGCCGCCGGTCTTTCTTTTGCCCAACAGACGCGCCGGTATCACCTTGCTGTTATTGACGACCAGCGCCGAATTGACAGGCAGGTAAGCATTAAGATTATCGAAAGTATCGTGGCTGATCGTTGCGGCGGCGCGGTTGACGATCAACAGGCGGGCCTTATCCCTTTGACGCAGAGGCTGTTGAGCGATCTGTTCATCGGGCAGATGATAAAAGTAAGACTGCAGTCGGAAAATTTTATTTAACGAATGCGGCGGGATGGCCGGCTTTGGCGGTCCCTGGCGTTTTGAGCTCATGGTAATTGATCAGTACGGACCTGGGATAATAGTACGCAAGGATTTGTTTATAATTGAACCCCTGCTTGGCCATGCCCAAGGCGCCCCACTGGCACATCCCCACCCCATGGCCCCATCCTCGGCCGTAAAAATCCACATAATAGCCTTTCATCACGATTTTATAATTGTTACTGTCAACCACATTGGGGCCCATGATATTGCGAAAATCCACACCCTTGATGACAAGTTCGTTGCCGTTTCTCTGGGTAATCTTCAAATTCTTGATACGGCCGCTGCGGTCGCGGTCGATGATGGAAATGCCCTTGATAAGGCCTACCTTATACCCGTGGAGATCCAGCGCCTCCTGGATGTCCTTAAGGCGGAAATTCCTTTTCCAATAATAATGCGGCGACATTTTGCAAAAGGAACACGGCACCCCCATGAGCGGAGGTATGTCAGGCGCCTGCGGCCACACTTCACGGGCATCCTCGGTCATGCCTGCGCAGGTGGCGTGAAAATAGGTCGGAAAAATCTTGCCGCGATAGGTCAAGACCTGGCCTCTGGTGTAATCAACCGCCAAATCCGTCCTGTAGCGTTCAGACCCCCTGCCCCCGTAAACCTGGGAATAAATATCATTGGTCACGTCATAAGGTTGGGCAGGATTGAGGGAATACAACGCATAGGTGCGGGAGGCCACGGCCTGGGCCTTCAGCGCTTCCATGGGCCAACGGTGTGAAACTTCATGATAAAGGATGCCCTTGACGTAATCTTCCACATCGATATCATTGACGACGGTGATGTGGTTGTCCGGAGTCCGGATAAAGGTAACCTCACCTCTGAAAGGACGTCCGTCGATGACGGCAAAGGAATCCCTGTCAGGCTCGATGGTCAGACGCGTAACATGATAAACATCCAGTCCCATGAGAATGCCCCGCTTAAGCAGCCTGACCTTGGTGTCCTCAAGAAAATCACCCCTGCCTATCACCCTGCCAGTTGTCATATCGCGCACCGCGTAGCGGCCGTGAATATTCAAGTCCACTTCCCTGGAATCACGGACGATGGCGACCCTTATCTTCTCAGGATAATAAGACTTGGCCCCATTGGACTCTTTGGCCGCCACAGCGGCAACCACGCCCGTAGTCAAAATAAGGGCAAGCAGGATATTCCTTCTCATTTATTTTTTCCCCCAAAAATACATAACGATACTGATGATGATACTCAACAAAATACACGTGGTCAAAGGAAAATAAAAGCTGAAATTTTCTTTTTTGATAAAAATGTCCCCCGGCAGGCGGCCGACGCCCGGGACCTTGCCGGCAACCATGACCAAAATCCCGATCACGATCAAAATAATACCGGCTATGATGATGGTTTTGCCTATCTCACCCATTCAAATGCTCCAGCGCTAAGGGGGTCAACTCCCTGCCCCGCGAGGTCCTGCGCAAAAATCCGGCTTTTAAAAGATAGGGCTCAACGACGTCCTCGATGGTGTCTATTTCCTCGTTCAAAGTCGCGGCCAAAGCCTCAATGCCCACCGGTCCTTTATTATACTGGGTCTTGATGACCGTCAACAGGCGCCTGTCCAGTTCATCCAGGCCTTCTGTGTCGATCTTTAAGGCGGACATGGCGTCATTTACGACTTTTAAATCGATATGGTTTTTGCCCGCATTGACCTGAGCGTAGTCGCGGCAACGGCGTAAAAGCCGGTTGGCGATGCGCGGGGTGCCGCGGGAGCGGCGGGCCAGGGCCAAACAGGCGTCCTGGTCAACGGCCACACCCAGCTTTTGCGCCGAGTTCATTACGATGCGGCCCAAATCAGTTTCGCCGTAAAATTCCAAATGATAGAAGATCCCGAAACGGTCCCTCAACGGTGTGGTCAACAGGCCGCTGCGGGTGGTGGCGCCGATCAGCGTGAAGGGTTTTAAATTAAAATTAATGGTTTTGGCATAAGGGCCTTTGTCCACGATAAAATCGATCTTAAAATTCTCCATGGCCGGGTAGAGAAACTCTTCAACGGTCTTGGAAAGGCGATGGATCTCGTCGATGAACAGCACGTCCCCCTGCTCAAGATTGGTAAGAATGCCGATAAAATCGCCGGCTCGGTCAATGGCCGGCCCGGAGGTGACGGTGATGCTGCCCTTCATTTCAGAGGCAATGATGTGGGCCAGGGAGGTTTTTCCAAGACCCGGCGGCCCTGAGAAAAGCGTATGTTCCAGCGGTTCCCCCCGCTTTTGGGCGGCGGCCATGGCCACCCGCAGGCCCTTGACCAAATCCTGCTGGCCTACAAAATCATCCAGGCGCTGCGGACGCAAGGACAGGCTGACGACCCTGTCCTCTTCGCTTTCCTGGTTTAATACGATCCTTTTGATCTCTTCCATAGTATTCGTAAACCCGATTCCAGGAATTGACGGCTATAGCCGATTAACCGTCACGCGTGATCACCGGCAGGTTTTTCATTGACCGCATTGCGTACGATCTCAATGTCTTCAAAATGCCGGTGCTGGACGACCGTGATCTCCTTTTGACGGGTCAATTCCAGGACAGCTACAAAGGTGCAAACGATCTCATCCTTGCTCCTGGCACGGCGAAACAGGTCCATGAGAGAAAGGCGCTGATTTTCCACCAAAAGATGCAGCAGCTCGTGGATTTTACCTTCAACGCTGAAGACTTCCCGGGTGATCTGATAATCTTTCTTTTCAGGGACCTGTTTGAGCGCCTCAGAAAGGGCCGTGATCAAGTCGAAAAGGGTCGCTTCCACAAGGACTTCCTGGGCATCTTCTTTGATGGCGTCCAAGCTTTCTTCGTCCACAAGGCGGGTGAATAAATTCTGCCTGAAAAGTTCCTTATGTTTAAGTTCCCCGGCGACCAATTTGAACTGTTCGTATTCCTTCAGGCGGTCGACCAATTCCTGGCGGGGGTCGGCAGTCTCTGGGCCTGCCAGGGGGTCCGGCGGCAAAAGCATCCTGGATTTGATCTGCATCAGGGTGGCGGCCATGACCAGAAAATCCCCCACCACATCCAGATCCAGCATCTTCATCATTTCGATATATTCCATGTACTGGTCCGTGACCGTGGCAATGGGGATATCGCAGATATCGATGTCATTTTTTTTGATCAAATACAGCAGAAGGTCCAAGGGCCCTTCAAATTTCTCAAGATGAATTTTGTAATTCATATCAACCAAAAACGGCGTCTTTGACTTGAGCGATGGTCTTCTGGGCCATGCCGCGGGCTTTCAAGGCGCCTTCCTTAAGAATATCGTTGACAGCGTCTTTGTCTTTTTCCAACTGCGCCCTCTTTTCCCTGATGGGGGCAAGGGTTTTATTGATATGCCTGCTCAAATTCTTTTTGCAATCGACACAACCTTTAAGCGCCCGGGAACACCATTCATAACATCCCGCCGCCTCCTGGGGGGCGAAGACCTTATAATAACTGTAGACATTGCATTCCTCGGGATGGCCGGGGTCGGACATCTTTATCCGCCGCGGATCGGTGATCATGGACACGGCTTTTTTTTCGACATCTTTTTCAGTGTCCGAGAGATTGATGGTATTGCCGTAGCTTTTGCTCATCTTGCGGTTGTCCGTGCCTAAAAGCCTGGGGGTCTCGGTCAAGATGGCCTTGCAATCGGAAAAAACCTCTTTTTTGTAGATTGAATTAAACCGCCGGGCGATTTCCCGGCACAATTCCAGGTGAGGGAGCTGGTCTTCACCGATGGGAACGCCATCGGCTTTATACAGCAAAATGTCCGCAGCCTGCAGCACCGGATAACCTAAAAAGGCATACGTCTGCAGGTCCCGGGCGGTGATCTCCCTTAATTGTTCTTTATAGGTAGGGTTGCGCTCAAGCCATCCCAAGGGCGTCAGGCAGGAGAGAAACATCTGCAGCTCCAGATGTTCAACGACATCGGACTGCAGGTAAATGACGGATTTCCGGGGGTCGATTCCGCAAGCCATCCAGTCGACGGCCATTTCTACGCCGTAAGTGCGAAGTTCCCTGCTGTTTTCATACTCGCTCATCAGGGCATGCCAGTCGGCAATGCTAAAAATACAACTATAGTCCCCCTGCAGCTGGGCCCAACTTTTGAGGGCGCCCAATAAATGCCCCAGATGCAATTTGCCCGTCGGGCGCATGGCTGAAAAGACTTTTTTGGTCATACTTTTCAAAGTTTACGGGCGATGGACTCGATATCGAAAACTTCGATAATATCGCCGACGGCAATGGTGTCAAAATGGGAAACCGTGATCCCGCACTCAAAACCCTCGGCGACTTCCTTGACATCGTCTTTAAAGCGTTTCAACGTGCTGATGTGGCCTGTGTGGGCGACTTCACCGTTTCGAAGGACTTCCGCCTGGGCCTTATTGCGCACCTTGCCCTTTTGGACATAACAGCCGGCCACGATACCGGACCTGCTCAACTTGAACACATTACGCACTTCCACCCGCCCCACAAAATGACGTTTGAGTTTGGGGGCCAGAAGTCCTTCCAGGGCCTTTCTTAAATCCTCGACGGCATCATAGATGATGCGGTACTCGCGCACGTCCACGGGGTTCTTGTCCAGTTCCTGGCGGGCCTTGACATCCACCCCGACCTGGAAAGCGATGATAATGGCATTCGAGGCCTGGGCCAGGACCACATCAGACGCATTCACGTCCCCAACTGCCGCGTGGATAAAACGCAGTTTGACCTCGTCCGACGGTATTTTACTTAAGGATTCCTTGAGCGCTTCCAGGGAGCCCTGCACATCGGCCTTGATCACCACGCGCAGCTCCTTGATCTCGCCCTGCTGGATCTGGGAATAAAGCTCTTCCAAAGAGACCTTGGCGGTCCCTGAAAGTTTCTCATTCTTTAACCGTTCCTGACGGTTCTCGGCGATTTCCTTGGCCTTCTTGTCATCTTCCACGGCATAAAAAATCTCCCCTGCGGCGGCAACTTCCGACAACCCCAGGATCTCCACAGGCATTGACGGGCCGGCTTCCTTGATGGGGCGGCCGTTATCGAAAAGGGCCTTGACCTTGCCGTGCAAAGGACCGATGACGATGGGATCCCCTTCGCGCAGAGTCCCGTTTTGTACGATCAATGTGGCAATGGCCCCCTTGCCCTTGCTCATATGGGCCTCAATGACGATCCCTGTCGCTTTTTTGTCCGGATTGGCGCGCAATTCCAGGATCTCCGCTTCCAGTAAAATGCGCTGCTGTAAATCCTCGATCCCTTCACCTGTTAAAGCAGACACGGGGACAACGCCCACCTTCCCTCCCCAATCTTCGGAAGCCAGATCAAGCTCGGAAAGCTGTTTTTTAACGCGGTCCGGATTGGCGCCTTTCTTATCGATCTTATTCAAGGCCACCACAATCGGCAAATTTGCGGCCCGGGCATGGGCAATGGCCTCCTGGGTCTGGGGCATGACGCCGTCGTCGGCAGCCACGACCAGGACCACCACGTCGGTGATATGGGCACCGCGCGCGCGCATGGCCGTGAATGCCTCATGGCCTGGCGTATCCAGGAAGGTGATGGTGCTCTGATGGGGAGTATTGACGCAATAGGCCCCGATGTGCTGGGTGATGCCCCCATGCTCGCTATCGGCCACCTTGGCCCCGCGGATACGGTCCAGCAACGAGGTCTTGCCATGATCCACATGCCCCATAAAGGTGACCACGGGCGCACGCGATTTCAAAAGAGACGGATCATCTTTTTGCTGATATACATCGATAAGCTCTTCCTCGTTGGTCTTGGCTTTAATGACATTAAACCCGAACGAGTTTGCCAGTTTTCCGACGATGTCATCACCCAGGTTCTGATTGATGTTGGCAAAGACACCCATGCCTAAAAGCTTCTTTAAGACCACGTTCATTTTCTGGTTGATGCGCACGGCAAAATCTTTGACGCTGATGGGAATGGGCAGTTCAATATCCGAAAGCGGGCCTGCGGGTTGGGCCTCCGGCACTACCGCCGCTTCGATGGAGGCGGACGGTTTATGATCGCGGCCGCGCCCGGCCGCAAAGTCTTCATGGGATTTCTTACGCTTCTTAACCAAAGGCTTGATTGAAATAAACGGCTGGTCGTAGCGTTTCTTCTTGGCCGCCTCCACAGGTAAGATCTCTTTAGAAACATCTATCCTGCTGACATCAATCACAGGGGCCGCCGGCTTGGGGCTGGCGACCGGGGCCTGAGGAGCTTGCGGCTTAGGCTTGGCCTTGAGAATTTCAGGCACAGACGGCTGCAGAGCTTCGGGCTTGGGCGCTTCCGGTTTGGGGGCTTCAGGTTTGGGGGCATCAGGTTGGGGCGCAACTTCAGCTTTAGGCTGGGCCGTGGGGGCATGGGCCTTGAGCCGGGCGACTGGTTGGGCCTCCTCGAGGCCAGGTTCCTCATCGGACTCAAGGGCCGTTTTCTTCCTGGCCGGTGTTTTAGATTTTTTCGCTTTGGGGGTCGTTGCCTTAGGCTTAGATTTTTCAGCACTCGCCGCGGTTTTCGCCTTTTTAACCGGCTTTTTGGGGGTTTCGGGCTCGTCCACCGGCCTGGTGCCGATCCCTTCATCGGCCAATGCGTCACGCAGGATCATCTCGACGCCGGCGGTCAATTCGCCGCCTTCCTTGAAACGCAATTTCAAGGCATGGACCTTATCCGTGATATGTTGCTCGGTGATCTTTAACTCTTTGGCTAATTCCGCTATTTTCATATACAACCCGACCTTCCCCTTTGATCCTTGTCTTTTTTACTCCTGCTCCTCTTCTTCCTTGGAATCTTCATCGGAAGGTGTCACATCAGCGGCAGGCGCCTCGACGGATGTTTCCGGGACCTCGGCGGTTTTCTGCTTTTCTTCCCATTGTTTGGCGGAATAGATGTCCAGTTCCCAGCCCACCAGCTTGCTGGCCAGGCGCACATTCTGGCCGTATTTGCCGATGGCAAGGGACAACTGGTCTTCATCCACGATAATATTAACTCTCTTTTCATCCGCGATCAACTGCATCTGCGAAATTTCCGCCGGAGACAAAGCGGCCTGGATATATTCCTTGATGTCCTCGGAATGGCGCACGATATCGATCTTTTCACCATGCAGTTCCGTGACGATATTTTTGACACGGCTGCCGCGCATGCCGACACAGGCGCCCACGCAATCTATTTTGT
The DNA here is from genome assembly GCA_028865345.1 of Candidatus Omnitrophota bacterium. GTDB lineage: Bacteria > Omnitrophota > Gorgyraeia > Zapsychrales > Fredricksoniimonadaceae > JABDGZ01. The sequence goes on from JAGWKL010000013.1 coordinate 10,960, forward strand.
CATCTTTCGAATAGACCGCGATCTTGGTGCGCTCGCCGGCGTCGCGGGCAATGCCTTTGACCTCAATGATGCCTTCATAGATCTCAGGCACTTCCAGTTCAAAAAGACGCTTGACGAAATTAGGATGGGCGCGGGACAGGATGATCTGGGGGCCGCGGTTTTCCCGGCGGACTTCCAGCACATAGGCCCGGATGCGCTCGCCCTGGCGGAACTCTTCCTTATTGCTCTGTTCGCTTTTAGGGATGAGGGCTTCGGACTTGCCTAAATCCACGATGATATTGCCGCGTTCAAACCGGTAGACGCTGCCGCTGATGATCTGGCCGATACGGGCATTGTATTCACCGAAGACCACGTCTTTTTCCGCTTCACGGATCTTCTGGATGACCACCTGCTTGGCGGTCTGGGCGGCAATGCGGCCGAACTCGCTGGAATGGATCTCCTCGTCACCGGCCCAGGCCTTGATCTTGCCTGTCTTGCGGTCCAAGACCACCTTGACATCCACTTCCTTGTCCACGGTCCATATTTTCTTGGCTGCGGAAGCCACCGCCGCTTCAACGGCCGCGATCAAGGTCTCTTTATCAATGCCCTTGTCCCGCTCCAATTGTTCCAAAATAATCATTAATTCACTATCCATGACCTAACCTCTCATTGCCTGCCCCCGGAGCTGTCTCCAGATCTGTCTCCAGAATCGGGGACCCGGGGGAACTGATGTTAAACTTCAAATGACTAATTTCCCTTTAATGATCAAAGACAAAGGCAAGACCATCTGGGAATCCTTGACCTCAACGATCAAACTGTTTTCCGTTACCCGCTTAAGCCTTCCTTGCAGTTCCTTTTTTCCGTCCACAGGCTCGCCGAGCCAAAAACGCAGCTCCTGGTCCATGCAACGCATAAAGTCCTTGCGCGTGACCAATGGTCTGTCCAATCCCGGCGATGATAATTCCAGGGAAAAAACCTCAGGAGGCAAGAAATTTTCCTGATCAATGGCGGATCTTAAAACTTTGTTTATTATAGCACATTCATCAAGAGTTATACCACCTAAAGGTTTGTCCGCGATGATCACGATCTGCACGTCGTTGGCGTGCCCCGTGACCCTGGTTTCGATCAAATCCACCCCCCGCGCTTCCAGGATGCCGGCGGTGATCTCTTCGATTTCTTTCTGTATCTGTTCAAGGGTCATAAAGAAAGCAGCCTCAAAACCTCTTGGGAAACCTTATTGGCATCAACAACGGTCACCTGTCCGTTACGGCGCAGCTTTATTTCCACCTGGTTTTGGGCCAGCATGCGTTTGCCGATGATGATGCGCAGCGGTATGCCGATAAGATCCGCATCGTTGAATTTGCGTCCGGCGCTTTCGTCACGGTCGTCCAAAAGCACATCCAGCCCCGCCTGGGCCAGCTCCTGATAATACTTCTGGGCCAGGCCCATGGAAACACCGTCGCCGGCCTGTACCGGCAGGATTTCCACGTCAAAAGGGGCGATCTCTTTAGGCCATATGATGCCGGCAGGGTCATTATTGACTTCAATGACCGCGGCGATCAGCCGGCTGACACCGATACCGTAACAACCCATGATGATGGGTTTTTGGCTGCCGTTCTCATCCAGGTAAACGGCGCCGAGACTTTCCGAATATTTTGTCCCCAATTGGAAAATATGCCCCAGTTCTATGGCCACCTTGCGCTCCCACTCGCTGCCCTGGGGCGTTTTTCCTTCTTCATCCTTGAGGATCTGGCCGCTGTCCTTATTGATCCATACGGCGTCTTCGCCGATGGGTGCTGCCACCAGAAACTCGTGGGAGACACTTCCGCCCATCGCCCCGCTGTCCGCCGTCACGACGATCATGTCCAGGCCGCAGCGTTTAAAGATCTTATGGTAGGCCTGCAGCTGCAAATCGTAATTTTTCTTAAGGCCCTCCCAATCGCGGTCAAAACTATAGGCGTCCTTCATGATGAACTCGCAGGCGCGGACGATACCGAAACGCGTGCGGATCTCGTCACGGAATTTGGTCTGTATCTGGTAGAGGGTAACCGGCAGATGGCGGTAACTCTTGACGAATTGTTTGGCGATGTCGGTGATGATCTCTTCATGGGTCGGCCCCAGGCACATGCGCTGGGCTTTTTTGTTGTCAAAACTGAACATCACTTCTTTCATTGTGACATCGCGCCCGGTCTTTTTCCAAATATCGATGGGTTGGAGTGCCGGCATCAATAACTCATGGCAGCCGATGGCGTCCATCTCCTGGCGGATGATGTTCTCCACCCGCCGCAGCACCCTATGCCCCAATGGCAGATAAGAATACACGCCCGAAGTCAGCATATTGACCAGTCCCGCGCGCAGGGAAAGCTGATGGCTGATAGCCTCGGTCCCCGCGGGGACCTCTTTTAAAGTGGGAAGAAAATATTTGGACCAATACATTATTGAAAAAACTCCTGAGGCAGTTGGACATTGCGCTTGACGAATTTATCATAAAAGGACGGCTTTTGTTTGTTCTGCGTCCATGAACCGATAACACGCCCCTGCTCATCGATCTTTTCCTGCTTATAAGTAAAAATATCATTGAGCGTGCTTGTGCCCGTGGCCTTGTCAAACCACAGGTCCGTGATGTTGGCGACCCTGCGCACACCGTCCATATAAAGCTCGAGATAAACGAGCAGGTCGACGGACGTGGCCAATTGCTTTTGGATCTCCTGGCCGTTTAACCGGATGCCGGACATGAGCATCATCGTGACCATGCGGTTAAAGCATTCCTGGGGCGAATCGGCATGCACAATGGCCAGAGAGCCCGAATGCCCGGAAGAAATGGACTGTACCAGATCCAGGATTTCCTGACCGCGCACCTCGCCGATAATAATGCGGTCGGGCCGCATGCGAAGGCTGTTGACGAACAAATCACGGATGGTCACCTCGCCCTTGCCTTCCATATTGGCCGGCTTGGCCTGCAAGGAAACCACGTGCTCCTGCATCAATCGAAGCTCGGAAGTGTCCTCGATGGTGATGATGCGTTCATGACCGGGAATGTGGCTGGAGAGCACGTTGAGCATGGTGGTCTTGCCGCAGCCGGTCGACCCGCAAAAAACGATATTCAGTTTGGCCTTGATGGCGGCGGTCAAGAAAACGGCCATCTGCTTGTTGAGAGTGTTGTGCTGGATCAAATCATCGATGGTGGCCAATTCACGGGAAAACTTTCTGACCGTCAGGATGGGGCCCAGCAGGGAACAGGGCGGTAAAATGACATTCACGCGCGACCCGTCGGCCATGGAAAAATCCACATAGGGGGAGGATTCATCCACCCGTCGGCTGGTGCCGGACGCCGCCAGGATCTTTTGGATGGTGTGCATCAAATTGGTATTGTCCGGAAACTTGACCGCGGTCTTTTCAATCTTCCCGGCGCGCTGGATATAAACCGATTTGTGCCCGTTGACCATGATCTCAGTGACAGCGGGGTCTTCAATGAAAGGACGCAGCGGGCCCACGCTGACTATGGAAGAGGCCAGTTCCCTGACAATGGCAAGCCTCTCTTCCTTGGTGATGATCAGCTTGGCATCCTGGCAAAGGTTATCAATGGCCGTGTTCACAAAAGCGCGCATCTCGTCGCCCTGCATGTTGTCTTTGACTTCCAGAAAGTTGGTCTTGGAAACCAAATAATGGTGGATGCGGGCCTTGATCTCATCGTGTTCGAAACTTGACATAAGTCACCTCTTAAGACGGGTTAAAGTCCCATTCCTTTAAATAGATGGACTATTTTGTCGATCCATCCGACACGTTCAAAATCCGAATAAAATACAAATACCATCAGCATGATGATCAAGGTAAAGCCGGTCCTCGCCATGAACAGGTCGGTCCTCTCAGACAGGGCCCTGCCGCGCCATTTTTCCAGGCCCAACAAAAACAAATGCCCGCCGTCCAAGGGGACGACCGGCAATAAATTGATCAGGGCCAGGGAGGCGCTGATGATCCCTACGATATGCAAAACAAAAGAAAAACCGATGGTCAACGCAAATTTGATCACAAAAAACATGCCTATAATGCCCATGGCCTCTTTAGGAGAACGCTCGCCGATGGCCATTTGATAAAGGGCCGCATAAGTCTTGACGGTAATGTCCCATAATTCCTGGCCGGCCTTGACAAAAGATTCAAAAAAACCGTATCGCCTGATCACAAGGTCATCGGCGCTGTTAATGGCCATGGGCGCAACACCGATCCGCCGCGTTTCATGCGTACGGCCGAATATGTCCTGGGTCTTTGTTTCCTGCGGCGTCACATCGACCGTAATATCGTGCTTGCCGCGTTCGACGGTCAGGGCCAATTGGCGGCCGGTAAAAGCGGTCGTGATGTCCTGAAGCTGGGACCAATGCTCAATCGGTTTACCGTTGACCTTCAGGATCCTGTCCCCCACCTTTAACCCCGCCTGCCGGGCCGGCGATTGCGCCAGGACCTGGCCTATGACCGGGGCGATCTTCTGGGTGGAGAGGTCCATGTCTACATAGCCGATCTTAAAGACGCACCAAAAACATAAATAGGCAAAAACCAAATTGACCACCGGCCCCATCAAAACAATCAAAGCACGGCGCCCAGGCGGCTGGGTGAAATATTCATCTTTGGCGCCCACGCATTTATCGCGTTCATCGCCGGCCATCTTGACAAAGCCGCCCAGAGGAAAAAGGCTTAAACAATATTCCGTATCTCCGCGTTTCCAGGAAAACAATTTGGGCCCGAAGCCCATGGAAAACTGTTCCACCCTGACCCCGCACTTTCTGGCTACGATAAAATGTCCCCACTCATGCACGAGGATCAAGATGCTCAATATAATGATAAAAACGAACAGTGCCATAAATTGTTTATATAGTACGAATGATTTCTTGGGCCTTCTGTCTCGCCCATTTGTCCGCCTCCAATATTGCCTCAAGGCAAGGAGTTTTCACTATTCTATGGGCCAAAAATACTTTTTCAACGACTTTGTAAATTTGTGAAAAGCCGATGGTGCCGTTTAAAAAAGCTTCCACTGCCACTTCATCCGCCGCATTAAGCACAGCCGGCTGGCTTCCCGCCCGACGCGCCGCTTCAAATGCAAGTCCCAATGAGGGAAACTTCCTGAGATCGGGCTTTTGGAAATGAAGCCTCCCCCATTGGACAAGATCGAGGTCTTTCAGGCCCGTATTCAAACGCTCGGGGTAGGTCAAAGCATATTGGATAGGCAGGCGCATGTCCGTGACACCTAACTGGGCAAGACAGGCCCCATCCTCAAATTCCACCATGGAATGGATGATCGCCTCCGGGTGTACCAGCACCTTGATTTGATCATCGCGTAAATTAAACAAATGCCCGGCTTCAATGACCTCAAAACCTTTGTTCATCATGGTGGCTGAATCCACGGTGATCTTGGGCCCCATTTTCCACCGGGGATGCCGCAATATGTCCTTAGGCCCCATTTTCCTGAAATCTCTTGAGGCGACCGTCCTTAAAGGGCCTCCGGAAGCCGTCAAATGGACAGACTTCGGTTTTGATCTTTGGCCGTCCAGACATTGAAAAATAGCGCTCTGCTCGCTGTCGATCGGGATGATGCGCCCGCCGTGCCGTTGAGCCTGGCGCATGATCAAGTCTCCGGCGATGACCAGCGCTTCTTTATTGGCCGGCGCAACTCGTTTACCGGCACGTAAGCCTGTCAAAAAAGGCATCAGGGCGCTGGTCCCCCGCATGGCCAGCACGACCACGTCCACATCGGGCAGGGCCGCCAACCCGCTGCAATCCTTGCCGGGGTAAAATTTAATGCCCTTAAATCCTGCCTTTAAAAAGTACGCCAACCCTTCAGGACCGACAGCCACATGCCCGGGACGATACTTTTTTATCTGTCCTTCCAGCAGTTTAAAATTATTGTGAGCGCTCAGGACCTTTACCTGAAAACGTTGTGGATGTTGGTCCACCACCTTCAAGGTATTAAGGCCTATGGAACCGGTCGAGCCTAAAATAGCTATGCGGCAAGGTTTCATCAGTGCATGGTCAGGGCCGAACTTATGTATAAATAAAATGCCGGCGCCGAGAACAACAAACTGTCAATGACATCCAGGACCCCTCCCATGGCGGGTAATAATTTACCGGAATCTTTGACCCCGCAATCACGCTTGATCAATGACTCGGAAAGGTCGCCTAATTGTCCTAAGCCCCCGAAGAAAGCGCCCATCAGGAATATCTGCCAGCGCGGCAGATCCAGTGCCGGAGGCAAAAATGAACGGAAGATCAGGGCGACACAAGCCGACACCAAGACCCCGCCCACCGTGCCTTCGATGGACTTGTTCGGGCTTACCTTGGACAACAGGGGGTGCTTACCGAAATTAGTCCCGATGAGCAAAGCCCCCATATCGGCACTTTTGGTCACCAACAGGATGAATCCCACCAATTTGACCCCATCCATCCCCGGGAGCAAATTACGGATCTTCACCAAAAATGAAAAGAACCAGGCCACATACAAGACCCCAAAGAGCGTTGTTGATAACCCCAGGATCGCATGGCGGTTGTCTTGCCTCGCAAATTGCATAAACAAAATCAGCAAAAACCCGATAACGATAAAAAGCAATTCCCAGTTATGCGTCGGCTCAAAATGGGTGAAAATGGAAATGGGGATCAGGACCCCTATAAAAATACCGGTATAACTGTAAATCGGCACATCTTTCTTTTTTACCATGTAAAAAAACTCATAAAGCCCGCCCGCGGTCAGCAACACCACGACCACAATGAACAAATAACTGTAAACAATAGCCAGAGCCGTCAAAACGATCAGGAGGCTTGAGGATAGAAACCTCGACCAGGACATGGTTTCCTTCATAAAAACCCCTTCAAGAGACCTTCACCCCGCCCCAGCGGCGCTCCCTTTGGGCGTAGGTGGACAATGCTTTTAAAAACTCTTGTTCATTAAATTCCGGCCAGCATTTGTCCGTAAAGTACAGTTCGGCATAAGAAAGCTGCCATAATAAAAAGTTGCTGATGCGCACTTCGCCGGAGGTACGGATCAACAAGTCAGGATCAGGCTGGTCCTTCGTGTACAAAAAGGAGCTGACTGTCTTTTCTTCGATATCGTCGGGTTTGACAAGGCCCGCCGCGACCCGCTGTGCGATGGACTTTACGGCATCAACGATCTCGCCCCGGGCACCGTAATTAAAGGCGATATTGAGCGTCATCCCGGCATTGTCCCGGGTCAGCAAAGCCGCTTTGTCCATGGCCTTTAATACCTCCTGCGGTATTCCCTGACGGCGGCCTATGAAATTGATACGCACACCGTTTTTATCCAGGTCCCGGGCCTTTTGCCCCAAAACCTGGATGAAGGTCCGCATGATCATGGATACTTCTTCGCTGGGTCTCGTCCAATTCTCCGTCGAGAAAGCATAGATGGTCAAAAACTTGATACCAGCGTCACGGGCGGCTTTGATGATCTCTTCGACCCTCTTGACGCCTTCCAAATGACCCTGGGTGCGGGGCATCCCCCGTTCCATCGCCCAACGGCCGTTGCCGTCCATAATGATGGCGACGTGGACCGGAAGATGCTCACTTCTTTGCTGGATATCTTTCTCCATAAGAAAGGATTCTAAAATTAAAAGGGGGATATTTCATCCCCCTATGATATACATTAGGCCACAGCCAGAATCAATGCCCTGTTGATGCGGCGGTCGGTTGCACAGCAGCAGGCGCAGGCGGCTGCGCTTGTCCGGCGACCGCCTGAGCGGCTTGCGCTGCCGTAGCTTTTACCTGAAGTGCCGCCTGCAATTTCGCTTCCAGGACCGTCTTGGCCTGGCTCAACGCATCGTACTTCTTCTTTAAATCCAAATTCGTGGTTTTTTCCTGGTTCATGGCATCCTGGATTTGGGCCATTTTATCATTCGCGTCTCTTAACTCCTGCTGAAATGTGATCAATTTTGCCTCATTTTTCTGCAAGGTTTCTTCAGCCACCATACGGCTGTAACGTTCTTCCTGCAGACTTTTTGAGGCTTTATCGGCCTTTTGGGCCAATTGCACCACTCCCAGCAGCAAAGCGATAGCCACCAAGACAGATATAATAAGAATAGTGTCTTTCATCCGGAACCTTATTGTCCCTGCCCGGCATCAGTTGTCGTTCCATTCTTTGGAAAAACGACTATTTCTACACGACGATTAGCCTGGCGGCCTGCCGCGGTCGCATTGGAAGCAACGGGCCTGAATTCACCATAACCAATCGCCGACAGACGCGGCTGTGCAACGTCCTTGCTGACCAAATAATGCAAAACAGACAAGGCGCGGGCAGTGGACAATTCCCAATTGGATTTCCAGTGCGAATGCTTGATGGGTACGTTGTCCGTATGACCTTCGATGCCTATATCCAAATCGGAAACGGTCGTATTAAGGACATTGGCGACTTTATCCAATTTAGCATAGGAGTCCCTGCGCAATTTCGCTTTCCCTGAATTAAACAACACTTCCGAGACGAAGGTAATGACGAGGCCCTTATTCTCCATCTCCACCTTCACCTGCTTATTATTGATCTCATTTTGAAGGCGTTTTTCAAGTTCATCCTTGGCGCGCTGCAACTCGTCCATATCATTTCTCATTTTGGCGATCTTTTCGATGTCCGTACGGCGGCCCTTTTGCAGGATGATCGTACAACCGGAAAGCCCCAGGGTAAACATCAGGGCCATGGAGATGTTCATAAGAAACACTTTATTATAACGCATTACCTTCCTCCTTCTTTGATACAGCCTTTATTTAAAGTTAAAATTATCATAGCCAATTATGAAAGTCAAGCAATGAAAACATTTCAGCGAATGATGATTTCGTCTCTCCTGGACCCGACCGAGATATACTTGACCGGCGCCCCCAATAATTCTTCCAGGCGCTCGATATAGCGACGGGCTTGGGACGGCAAGTTATGATAACGCCGTATCTGGCGGGTCGGGCATTTCCAGCCGGGCCACTTTTCATAACAGGCCTTCGCATGGGTCAAAACATCCGGATCATGAGGATAGTCTTTATAGGTTTTGCCCTTATATTTATACGCCGTGGCAATCGCTATTTCATCGAGCTCATCCAATACGTCCAGTTTCATGACCGCAAGCTGCCTGGCCCCGTTGATCGTCACCGCATAGCGTGCCAGCAGGGCATCGAACCACCCGCAGCGGCGGGGACGTCCGGTGGTGGAACCGAATTCATGCCCCTTGCTGCGGATGCAATCGTTCATCGTTGTCCCGAATTCCGTCGGAAAAGGACCTTCCCCCACCCGCGTCGTGTACGCTTTGAAGGCGGCCACGACCACGCCTATGGCCGTTGGAGCGACCCCTGTACCGCAACAGATGCCGCCGACCGTGGCACTGGAGGAGGTCACGTACGGGTAAGTCCCGAAATCAATGTCCAAAAATGTCCCCTGAGCCCCCTCAAAAAGGATCTTCTTATCAGCCTTCACCGCCTGATTCAAAAAAAGGGCCGTATCGCAGACATAAAGTCTCAGGCGGCGGCCGAAGGCCAAATACTGCTTATAAATTTCACTGAAATCATAGTTCTTAAAACCATAAACCTTGACGAAAATATCATTTTTCTCGTTGAGATTGTCCGCCAGTTTGGCCTTAAGAACTCCCGGATTGAACAGGTCAATGACGCGGATCCCCATGCGCCCGACCTTATCGGAATAACATGGCCCGATCCCCCGCCCGGTGGTGCCGATCTTATTGGCCCGCTTGCCTTCACGCAGGCGGTCCATCACCCGGTGATAAGGCATGACCACATGGGCGTTGGCGGAAATTTTCAGCCGCGAGCCTGTGATCGGCACCCCGCGCTTCTTTAAACCTTCGATCTCTTCCAGCAGGGCCTGGGGGTCGATGACAACTCCGTTTGCGATCACGCATACTTTGCGGCGTAAAATCGCCGATGGTATCAAATGGAAAACATATTCCTTGTCCCCCACGATGACCGTATGCCCGGCATTATTGCCGCCCTGGTAACGCACCGTGATATCCACTTTTTCCGAGAGGATATCGATCAATTTTCCCTTGCCTTCATCGCCCCATTGGGCGCCGACCACGGCTAAATTCATGAGGAGTCCTTATCTTTATTTGAATAATAACATGACGCACGACGATGCCGTAAAGAAAACCGAGGCGCAAACGATTTTAAGCCAGGACAGGCGCAAATTTTTAACGCTTAAAAATGCCCATACCAGCCACAGCGGCCACATGCCCACAAGCGCATAACTGATAAGCAAAGGTAATCCCGTCTGCCATTGCCCCCTGAGAACGGCCATGTTCCCCAGAAGCAGCATATATTTATTGACCGGCCAAAGAGTGGCCAACGCGCTTAGGGCGGCGGCCAAAACAACCGTGACAAGCCAGATGATGATCCCTTGCGGCCATGACAGTTTCTTTCCATCCGCCGGCTGGGCAAGAACGACTCCCCGGCTCAACAAAAACCAGTCTTTTAAAAATAAGGCCCCCCAGACAAAAACCCAAACGCTTAAAAGCAAATACGCAACCTGGGCCGTGAGTATAAACACCTTATTTAAAATGAAGAGCTGGCCAAAGGTAAAATTAAAAAACAGTATACCCAAAAAATAGACCAGGGCGAAAACAACAGGCGAGCCGGCTAGGGACAAGAACCTCTGCTTAAGCCAAAGGCCATGGATGATAAAAAGAGCACACCCCATAAACATGCACGGATTAAGCCCATCCCGCAAGCCTGCCCCGCAAGCAATGAGAAGAAGGTCGTTCATGGCCTCTTACACCTTGATGGCTTTGACAAAAAGGATATTTTGAGTATGCCGTAATTTTTCGATAAGGCTTTCCGGAATTTCGCTGTCGACGTTCACAACGCTCACCGCCACCCCCTGCTGGTCCTCACGCCCCAGGGTGATGCCGGCGATGTTGATATTTTCCGAGGCCAGAAGCGTGCCGATCGTGCCCACAATGCCGGGTTTGTCGTTGTTGTTGATGAACAACATATGCCCTTGCGGGACGGTCTCCACATACACATTGTTGATCTTGACGATGCGCGGCTGTTTGTTGCCCGACAAGGTGCCCAGCAGGAAAAACGGTTCTTTGTCGGTGGCAATGTCCAGAGCAATGGCATTGACATATTCGCCTTCCTGATTGGAGACGATTTCCTTGATATTGATGCCGCGTTCCTTCATCACATTCAGGGCATTGATGGTATTGACGCCTTCACCCAGCACCGGGCTCAAAAGCCCGTGGGCCAGGGCCATGGTCACGGCCGTGACTTTTTCCTGGGCCAGGGCCCCGCTGTAAGTGATGGTCACCCGGGAGATCCGGCCTTGCACCAGCTGGCCGGCGAATTTGCCCATCCTCTGGGCCAGACCCAGATACGGTTCTATGACTTTGTATGATTCCGGAGACAGCGACGGGAAATTAGCGGCATTGCGGATACCGGCGCCGGTCAAAGCGTCCTTGACCGCATGAGCGATCTCGATGGCCACGTTCAGCTGGGCCTCGGAGGTAGATGCGCCCAGATGCGGTGTAGTAATGCAATTGTCCAGCTTGAACAACGGAGAATTAAAATCCGGCGGCTCGACTTCATAAACGTCCAGGGCGGCGCCGGCGATGCGCTTTTCCTGCAAAGCCTTGATCAAAGCGGCCTCATCGATGATGCCGCCGCGGGCGGCGTTGATAAGCCTCGCTGTTTTCTTCATCAAAGCGATCTGGGCCTCGCCGATCATGTGGGTCGTCTCCTCGGTCTTGGGAATATGCACCGTGATGTAATCCGCGGTCTTATAAATATCCTTGAGCTCGAGCAGTTTAATTCCGTTTTTGGCGGCGATCTCGGCGGACAAATACGGGTCATAGCCGACGGTGACCATGCCGAAGGCCTGGGCCATTTTGGCCACCGTCGAGCCGATGCGGCCCAAACCGATGATGCCAAGCACCTTGCCGTAAAGCTCGACGCCGGTAAATTTCGAACGCTCCCATTTGCCGCCCTTTAGGGAAGCCACAGCCTGAGGGATATTGCGGGAAAGCGCCATAATGAGGCTCATGGTGTGCTCGGCCGTGGAAGTGGTGTTGCCCGCCGGGGTGTTCATGGCCACCACCCCTTTTTGGGTGGCGGCCGGCAGGTCCACATTGTCCAGGCCGACACCGGCGCGGCCGATCACCTTCAATCTCCCGGCCGCTTCCAGGATTTTAGCGGTGACCTGGGTGCCTGAACGCACGATCAAGGCGTCGTAATCCTTGATGACTTTTTGCAACTCGTCCGCGGGGACGCCGAATTTGCACTCAACAACAAAGCGCTTGTCCGCGGTCAAAATGTCCAGGCCTTCTTTTTCCAGTTTGTCGCTGACTAAGATCTTAAACATATTCCTATCCTTTACTGTTTAAAACTTTCTGCGCGGCCGTTAAAGCGGCGCCCAATTCAAATTTATGCCCCATCTGATGCAATACTTTTTCCAGGCAGGCCAGGCCCGTCAGGATGTCGTATTCATCCAAGGCACCCATGTGAGCCATGCGGATGACCTTGCCCTTAAGGTGGTCCTGCCCCCCGGCAAAAGTGATGCCGTGGGTATCGCGCATGGTCTTGGTCAATTTTTCTCCGTCGATACCGGAAGGCACCTTGACCGCGGTCAGCACATTGGTGGAGCAGGACGGATCGGGAAAAAGTTCCAGGCCGATGGCCGCGCATCCGGTGCGTACGGCGCGGGCCAGAAGCGCATAACGGGCGAACATGTTGTTCAAGCCGTCCTTCTTGATCATGTTCAGGCTTTCCACCATGGCGATCATGACCCCGATGGCCGGAGTAAACGGCGTGTCGGTTTTGGCCATCGCCGCCTTACATTCGCGCAAATCAAAATAGTATCGGGGTGTTGTGCATTTATTGATCAACTCAATGGCTTTAGGAGAGGCGCTCACAAAAGCCAACCCCGGGGAAAGCATGAAACCTTTATGCGAGGCTGAGACCACACAATCGCAAAACCATTCATCCGTCTTGATCTCCTGCACGGCCAGCCCTGAAACAGCATCGACGACCAAAACAGCCGGGGTATTCTTGACGACCTCGCCGATGGCCTTGACATCCGGGGTCACACCGGTTGAGGTTTCCGCCAGGGTGATGAACACGGCCTTGGTGTCAGGATGGGCGTCCAACAATGATTTGATTTCCGCCGCCGTGGGCGCCTTGCCCCATTGCACCTTATGCACGATGGTGTTGGCTTTATATGTTTGGCAAAGTTCCACCCAGCGTTCGCCGAATTTGCCGCCATCGACGGCAATGGCCTTGTCTCCGGGAGAAAGCAAATTGGTGACCGCTGCCTCCATGGCGCCGGAACCTGAAGAAGTCAGGATATAAACATCGTTTTTGGTCTGGAAAACTTCTTTCAATCCCTCCACCACCTGCTTGATATTGTCTTGAAACTGCGGGGTGCGGTGATGGATGATGGGCCTGCCTAAGGCCTCACAAAGCTGGGGCGGCACCTGGGTCGGCCCCGGGGTCAACAACAAATTGCGTTTCATGGCGCACACTGCCTTTCTTTATTTGATGGCTTGGCCAAAATGGGTTATCACACCGTCGATCAAACCGTAATCCTTGGACTCCTGGCCGGACATGAAATAATCCCTGTCCGTGTCCTTGACGACCCTTTCGAGGGGCTGGCCGCTATGCTTGGCCAAAATCTTGTTGAGTTCGTCCTTCATCCGTAAAATTTCCTGGGCCTGGATGTGAATGTCGCTGGCCGTACCCTGGGTGCCGCCCCACGGCTGGTGGATCATGATGCGCGCGTTGGGAAGCGCGTAGCGTTTGCCCTTGGCGCCGGCCGTCAATAATACCGCCCCCATGCTCGCGGCCTGGCCGATGCAGCAGGTCACCACATCAGGTTTGACATATTGCATCGTGTCATAAATAGCCAGACCCGCGGTCACCGAGCCACCGGGCGAATTAATATAAAGAAAAATGTCTTTGTCCTTGTCCTCGGACTGCAAGTGCAAAAGCTGGGCGATGATCAAATTGGCCACATGATCATCCACCGCAGTACCCAAAAAAACAATACGCTCTTTTAAAAGCCTGGAATAAATGTCATAAGCGCGCTCGCCCTGACCTGTTTTCTCGACAACCATCGGGACTAATATCTGCGATTTTTCCATAAATAAACTCCTGTTCATCGTTATTTTGCGTCTTTCCAAGCGGCCTCTTTGAGCAGGAACTCAATGACCTTGACAGGTAAACTGTCGTTAGGATCGGCGACCGTTATGTTTTCACGCTTGGCGATCTCTTCCAAAATCAAATAAACTTTCACTTCGCGTTCAACCACGGGCTGCAGCTGCTCCCGAAGTTCTTCGGCTTTTTTCTTTAACTCCTCATCCTTTGCGCCCTGGGATTTAAGCCGGCGCAAAGCGTCATTCAACCGGTACTGCAATTGCCGCTTGACCAGGGATTGAGGAACAACCAGTTTAGCATTTTTAAGCAAATCTTCCACTATTTGATTTTCGACATCCATGCGGTTATTGCGGTCTTTATCAAACTCCAGCTGGTGCTTGAGGGCTTTTTTGAATTCTTCCAGATTGGGAAATCCCATACCCTTGGCAAAATTATCGTCGATGACCACATCCCCTTCGCCCTTGCCTTTTTTAAAAAACTCCATGGCCTTGGAGAGCTCTTCCTCGCTCGCTTCGCTTGTTTGACGGACGACGCTGATCGCTTTATAGCGGCCCACCTCAACGGAGGGACGGACATCCAGTGTGGCTGTAAAAGTCAGCACGCCGTCTTTAAGATTAACGTCGGTGATTTCCGGCAAATCGACGGGGTCCAACTGATGCTGGCTTAATCCTTCATGATAGGCCTCGGGGATGATCTTTTTAATGGTCTCGTCCTTGGCCAATTGCCCGTGGGAGGAGGCTAAAATATGGCGCGGCACCTTGCCGGTGCGAAACCCCCTGACCTTGGCATGCTTGCCGATCTCTTCATAGACGGCATCCATGGCCTCGGTGACTTTCTGGCGGGGGACCTCAAATTTCATTTCACGTTTTAATGCATCCACTTTCTTGACTTCAACTTTCATGCCGCTTCCTTTCTGATGTTCACATACTGAACTTTTCACCTAAATAAATTTTGCGCGCTTTGGGATCGTTGATCAATTCGCCGGCGGTGCCGGAAATAAGTACACGGCCCTCGGCAACCAGATAGGCCCTATCGGTGATGGACAACGTCTCACGGACGTTATGGTCCGTCAATAAAATACCCAGACCTTTCCTTTTTAAATCCTTGATGATCTCCTGAGCCTCGGCCACCACAATGGGGTCGATGCCTGAAAACGGCTCATCCAACAGCAGAAATGAAGGATTGGTCACCAAGGCCCTGGTAATTTCCAGGCGCCGGCGTTCTCCTCCGGAAAGCGTATAGGCCTTTGCCCTGGCCAAATGTGCGATATTAAGCTCTTCGAGCAATGACTCCAGGCGCCGCCGGCGCTCGGTCGCAGAGATATTCAGGGTTTCCAAAATCGCCATGATGTTCTCTTGCACGGTCAGCTTGCGGAAAATAGAACTCTCCTGCGCCAGATAGCCCATGCCCAGACGGCAGCGCTCATGGATTGGTTTTCTGGTAATGTCTTCCTGGTCAAAGATCACCTGGCCCTCTTCCGGATTGATGATGCCCACCACCATATAAAAACTGGTGGTCTTTCCGGCGCCGTTGGGACCCAGCAGGCCCACGATCTCGGAACGGCCGACGGTGATGCTCAAACCGTCCACCACCCGGCGGCTGCCGTAAATTTTGACCAGATTTTTAGCTTCCAGTAAACGCATATTTTAAAGACTTACTTCCCCATCGGCTGGAACATGCCGTTGCCTTTGGTGCTGCCGGTGTCAAAAACGATCTTGGGCCGGCCGATCATGGTCAGCACCTGGGTGTCCCCGTCGTAAATCATTTTGTCCGCGTAACTGACGTTGGGCCCCTGGATCACCTTGACATGGCCGGTGCAGATGGCCTTCTTGATTTTCTTGGTGGCCTGATTAAACCATATTTCCATTTTATCACAATGAAGTTCGCGGCCGGTGGAAGCCTCCACGGCCACCACATTGGTCGTGAATACGGCATACATGGCCGCCTGGTTCATTTGCATGGGCCCGTCCGATGTGATGGTGATCACTTGGCCCTCACCATCGCTCTTTGGAGCATGGACAACGGCTTTCACATGGCTTTTGATCCTGGCTTTTCTCAAATTAGGATGGGCAACCAGCCCCTGGCCCGTCACGACACCCTGCGGGTCGACGATCTTGACCGGGTCCGGGGTCGTGACCAGGTCTTTATTACGGTTGTAATCCAGCGCGTCGGTCGTCATTTGAGTGCCGCGGTTATCCGAGGTGATCACCACATGGTCCCGCAGGTGGATGTCCCCGCTGGTCTTATTAATGGTGCCGTGGTCCGCCTTCAAATTGGCCTGTTGCTTGCCGTAAAAATTGGCATCCACGTTGGTGATCTGGATATTGGAGTCCGTAATGTCCGCCTTGCTGCCGTTGACATTCCAGGTTTTCTGGCCGTTGTTGTTATATCCGTCGAGATTGAATCCCTGCAGCTGCTGCGTGGGCGAGGACGTTTCCGTGGACTCATCCGCGCGTACAACGGCAGCGCAGGCAAAAACAGCGAACAGGCAAAAAAAGATTTTAATGTTCATACAATTGAGGGCTCCATAGTCCCTTTGCTTTTAAGATCAGTTCCACCGTTTCCCTGACAGCGCCCCTGCCGCCGCTTTTTCGGGTCACATAATCCGCGAGGCGCTTGACCTCAAAAACAGCATTGGCCGGCGCCACCGCAAAACCGCAGCGGCGCATGACGGCCAGATCCGCCACATCATCACCTATAAAACACACTTCTTCATCTTGCACTTTGAATTCTTCCAAGCAAGTGTCGTACGCGCCCAGCTTAGGATACACGCCCACACAGACCTTGTCGATTTTTAAATCTTTGGCACGATGGGCCACGACCCCTGATTCACGCGCTGAGATGATCGCAGTCCTGATCCCGCATTTATGCAGGAACACGATCCCGAAACCATCCTGCACGTCAAAATTCTTGGTCTCAACGCCATGGGCATCCACAATAATAAGGCCGTCGGTAAGCACCCCATCGACATCCATCATGACCACCTTGATCTTTTTGAGCGACTCCTTCATCAAACCAGCCCCGCCTTCAGCAGGTCCTGCACGTCCAGAAGGCCCACCACACGCCCCCGCTGGTCCACCACGGGCAGCTCATCGATCTTTTTGGTCTTCAATAAATCAAAAGCCTGGGCCGCCAGTTTTTCCTTGCGGATGGAAGCGGGATTCTTTGTCATGATCTCGGCGACCGGCCTTTGCAAAACCGCGCCATCGGCCTCCAGGTGCCGGCGCAGGTCCCCATCCGTAAAAATACCCAAAAGTTTGTTCTTGCCGTCCACCACACAGGCACAGCCGCAGCGCGCCCTGGTGATGGTCCACAAGACATCCTTGACTAGCATTTTTCCAGGCACCTTGGCGAAATATGTTTCCCGGCGCATGATATCTTCCACCCGCAGCAAAAGCCTTTTGCCAAGGCTTCCGCCCGGGTGGTACATGGCAAAGTCTTCTTTCTTGAACTTCTTGCGGTCGATGAGGCAGGCCGCCAAGGCATCGCCCAGGGCCATGGTCACCGTTGTGGAAGCCATCGGCGCCAGGCCCAATGGACAACCTTCGGAATCAACGGCAATATTTAAAACCACGTCCCCGTTTATGCCTAAGGTGGACTTGGAATTGCCTGTCATCACAATCACCTTTGCCCCGATTTTCTTAACCAAAGGCAACAGCCGCACGGTCTCGTCTGTTTCCCCGCTCTGGGAAATGACGATCACAACGTCTTCGGATTTGACCTGGCCCAAATCCCCGTGCAGGCCCTCGGCGCTGTGCAGGAAAATGCTGGGCGTTCCCGTCGAAGACAAGGTGGCAGCCATCTTGCGGGCCACGAGGCCGGATTTGCCCATGCCGCAGACGATCACACGGCCGCGCGTATGGGCGATCATATCGACGCCGGCCTTGAAATCAGCCCCCAGACGGCGCATCATCGCCTGGATGGCTTTGGCTTCAATGGTCAGGACTTGTTTGGCGCGTTTAAGCATTTTTATCCCTGATACGGTCGATGGCGACCAGCTCCTTTAAAAGATTTTCCAAATTCCTTAAGCGGAGGCTGTTGGGCCCGTCGGAAAGGGCCCGGGACGGATCAGGATGGGTTTCCAGGAATACAGCGTCGACTCCTGCCGCCACAGCGCAACGGGCCAACAAGGGGATATACCGGCTTTCCCCTCCCGAGGAGTCCCCAAGGCCGCCCGGCTTCTGCACGCTGTGGGTGGCGTCAAAAATGACCGGGTACCCATAAGCCCTCATGATGGAAAGGGCCCTGAAATCAGTGACCAGGTTATTGTAGCCGAAGGTCACCCCCCGTTCCGTCAAAAGCAATTTATGGTTTCCCGCTTCCTGCATTTTCTTGACGATGCCGCCGGCATCCCAGGGCGCCATGAACTGCCCCTTTTTGACGTTCACGGCCTTGCCCGTTCTGGCCGCAGCGACGATCAAATCCGTCTGCCGGCATAAAAAAGCCGGTATCTGCACGATGTCCAGGATCTCGCCGGCCATCTGGGCCTGATCGACATCATGCACATCGGATAAAACCGGCACTCCCAATTTGGACTTGATTTGAGAAAGGACTTTAAGCCCTTCATAAACCCCGGGGCCGCGAAAAGACTTGATCGAGGTGCGGTTGGCTTTATCATAACTGGCTTTAAAGACAAAGGGTATCCTCAGCCTCGAGGTGATTTTTTGGATGGCTTCAGCGATCTTCAGGGTGCCGGAGGCAGACTCAATCACGCAAGGCCCGGCAATAAGCACCAGATCCCTGCCGCCGAAGATCACTTTGTCGCTGATTTTAACTTTGCGTACCATGCATTGGCTTTCTGTAAGTCTTCAGGCGTGTCCACCGCCATGGATTCATGTTCAGTCACAGTTGTTTTTATCCTCACTCCGTGCTCAAGGGCGCGCAACTGCTCAAGTTCTTCCGCCGATTCCAATGCGCCTTTAGGCCACCTGGTGAATTCTATCAGGAAACTCTTGCGATACGCATAAAGCCCCAGGTGTTTATAATTCTTAGGTGTCAACGCAAAAGTTTTGCCGCGATGGTGCGGGATCGGCGCCCTGGAAAAATACAAGGCATTCCCCTGCCCGTCCACCACACATTTGACCACGTTGGGATTCAGGAAATCCGCTTCGCAAGATATTTCCTTGATCACCGTGGCCATCAAGATCGCTGCATCCTGCTTTAAAAGGACTGCCAGCGCATCAATGGCGGCAGGATCAATAAAAGGCTCATCTCCCTGGATATTGACCACAACATCAACTTCCCTCTCCTTGACCGCTTCGGCAATGCGGTCAGAGCCGGAAGGGTGATGAGGGTCGGTCATCACTGCCTGTGCCCCGAAGAGCCGGGCTGTTTTAAAAACTTCGTCGTGATCGCAAGCGATCAGCACTTCATCCAACTGCCGGCAAAGGCAAGCTTTCTCCCAGACATGTCTGACCAACGGTTTGCCTCCGATTTGCCCCAAGACTTTCATCGGAAACCGGGTGGATCCGAAACGCGCGGGAATGACCCCGATTGTTTTCATCAGATGGCCCCCACGGCACGCTTCAACTCATCCAACTCAACGGCCACGGCGCCCATCTTACCGACGACTACACCGGCCGCGTAATTGGCGATCCTGGCCGCCGTCGATTTATCCGCGCCCGCAGCCAGGCACAAAGCAAACGCCGCAATGACCGTATCTCCGGCGCCGGAAACATCAAAAACCTGGCGCGCCACTGTCCCAACGGCCAAAGGTTTTTTGTCCCGCTCAAAAAGGTACATACCATGCTCGCCCAAGGTGATCAACAGGGATTGTATGCCCAAGAAATTTAAAAGTCCGCAGCCATTGGCTTCGATGTCATTGACCGCGTCCAACCTGGTTGAACATATGCCAAAAGCCTTGCGTGTCTCTGTTGAAATGCTCTTTAATGCCGCCTCCGCCTCTTTTTTATTTGGGGTAATGCAGGTGACCTGCCCGTATTCGCGCAAATCTTCCAGCTTGGGATCGACCACCACGGGTAAATGATACCGTAACGCCAATTCATGCACCTGGGCCAATGTCCCGGGATCAATCATGTCCTTACCATAGTCAGATATAACGACCACTTCAAAGTCCTTTAGATGGCGGCGGAGAAAAGGCAGAATTTTGCCTTCCTTGACCACATCCAGCCCTGTCCTGTTTGGTTTTTCCCTGTCCAAACGCACGATCTGCTGGTGCTGGGCAATGATCCGCGCTTTAAAAATCGTACTGGTGCGGCTGTCTATAAAAATGCCCTTGGTATGGATGCGGCGCTTAATAAGCTCGCGCCTGAGGATGGCCCCCTCAAGATCGTCGCCGATCCTGCCGACCAAGGTGACATCAGCCCCTAAACTGGCCAGGTTATTGGCCACATTAGCAGCCCCGCCGGGCGTATAAAAGGACTCTTCCTGAAGGACTATCGGCACAGGCGCCTCCGGGGAAATGCGCGATACGCTTCCCTTGATATACTGGTCAAGCACCACATCCCCGATGACCAGCAATCGCCTGCCTTTAAACCGCCTTATAATGCTGTTATATTTGGACAAAACCTGCGCCTTCCTTTAAAAAAGCCTGCTAAAAAAATGATAATATTTTAAAGAAAGGGCATTCTAACACAGATTGTAAGGGGCGTCAACTTGAAGGGATAGAGAGGGTTACCACAGATTTTCCCGTATCCAGGCGTCCGCATTTTCGATGGCGTTCCAGCCGTTTTTATCGGGATTGGAAAGGTTTTGCATATCCTGCCCAAAGCCGTTGGACGCACCTTTGACGGTTTCACAGCCGGTCAAAACAAGCAGTGACATGAACAAAATCAAGTAAACAGCGTTTTTTGACTTCATATATTAAATAGTATGCCCTATAAACAGGTTAAAAACAAGAATTTATGGAAAATTTTAATGAAGGATCTTGCCCAACAGCCCGTCGCTTGAGCCGTTGCCCAGGACAGAGTTCAAAATGTTTGCCACTTGCGGGTTCTTTTGAAAAACTTTCTGTAACTGTTGGCTCCCTTCAGAAACGGCGACTTTTTTTGTTATGTAAGCCGTCTGCGGCTTGTACGTGACAGAGGGAAAATTACCGGAGACCTCGCCGGGAATGTACAAACGGTTTTGCCCGTCTAAAAGGCCTTGCAATGGCGCGACCGCCTGGGTCAGAGCGGTTGAGATATCAGGGGCCAGATAGGTTTTGACATCGATGTCCGTTTTTAAATCAAAGCCGATCGTGCCCTGTGCCGCTATAGAAAAAAGTTTCGACTCGACCTGGCCTTCCTGAAGGGTCATGACCTTATTTTCCACTTTAACTGTTCCTTCGGCTTTGTCCAGCACCGTCGTATCCGTATCCAGTTCAGTTTTTATATTGGAAGGCATTGCCGTTTCAAGCGCATTTTGGACAAGCCCGCCCAGACCGGGGATAAAATCCAATTTGCCCACAACGGTTTTAAGAATGTTAAGCTTTTCTATTTTGGCATTATTTAAAGCAAGCTGACCCTGTCCTTTAAAATTCTGAAGCATAAGCCTTGGATCAAAACTTTTTCCTGAACCTGAAAATCGGCCGTCAACCTCTCCCTCCAATTCCGCCGGGGCCTTGCTTTGATCAATGAGGTCCTGCACCTTGACAGCTTTGGTTTGAATTTTGAAATCATAGGCCGGCGAAGACATAAGCCCGTGGATATCTCCCTGAAAGTCAACGGTGCCCTGCCCTATTTCAGCCTGCAATTTTTTAATCGACAAATCATTTAAATCCGATTCTACCTGCAAGGAGATCTGCTCAATGGGACTTAAAAGTTCTTTGAGGCGGACATAGCCTTCATTGAGGGAGATCAATAATGAAAGGCCTTGCACTCCTTGAGCGGAAGCATTCAATTGCGCCACGTCGATGGATGCATGGCCTTTGATTTCCAGGGGCCAGACAGGCAGGTTGACGAGCAAAGGCGTCACCTTTCTTAGCGCATTCCAATCCCATTGACTCAAATCACTTTTTATTTGAAGACCGCTGATGTGGATCGCCGACTTTGCCAAATCCAGACGGCCATGGCCGCTTATGTTGATGTTGTCCTGCTTTCGGCCCCAAGCGTCAACACTCGCGGTAAAATCAAACGGGCCGGTTAAGGAAAAATGATTGATATCAATTTCAGCATTGGGAATAAACACATGCAAAGGCATTTGCGGATTCTGGTCCTCAAAAGAAAATTGGGCATGGCTGATGGAAACAGATCCGATAGTCAGAAGTCCGGCCATGGCCATGGCCGGATTGGACGCTGCATTTGCGGCAGCAACCTTGTCCCCGGAGGAATTTGCCCCTTGAGGAAGCGAAACCGGCGCCATAGTCTGAACATTGAGCGTGCCATCCGCTAAACGAACGATCGATATCTTGGGGGAATCGAGAAGGATCCGGGTGATATGAATTTGCCTTTTTAACAGCAGCGCCATCACATCCAACCTGAGCTGGGCTTCTCTAAGCTGCAGAAAGTGATTGCGGCCAAAGCGCGGGTCATCGCTGACGGCAATGTTCCTTACATCCAAGGAAAGGCCGCTAAGATCAAAATCCAGCCCCGCATGGCCGATAGTCACCTTTCTGTTGACGGCGGTTCCAATCTGTCGGGTGATCTGCGGCAGGTAATGGTTGACATTAAAGGTCTTTATAAAAACAAAAAGCCCCAAAACAATGAGGACGATTAAACCAAGCAAACCAAAAAAGATAACTTTTAATATTTTCATGCCGTTAATGATCTTAATTATGCCAGGTACTTTAACCAAAGATCATGCAGTTCGCCAAGCTTGATCCTGACAACCTCCCTCAATTTTTTGGGCCTGGTGGGTGCTTTGATCAATTTCATACCGGCCTGCGCCAGGGTCAGGTTGTCCTTCAACAAGTTACAGGGCTTGCAACAGGTCACCGTATTCTCCCAGGAATCCACCCCGCCCTTGGATTCAGGAATAATGTGGTCGATGGTGGCCTCATCGCCTTTGCACCGTATCGAACAATATTGGCACACATAAGCGTCGCGCAAATGGACATTTCTCTTGGTGTAGGAAATATAACTTATCCTCTCGTACACGACGCGGACATACTTTCTGAGCCTGATCACGGCCGGCACGCGCATCTGAGTGGAAGAAGAACGGATGACCTCGTCGTAGCTTTCTTCCACGATGACCTTGTTGGTATAGACGGCGCAAACAGCGTCCTTCCAGTCGCACACGCCGAGAAAGGTGTAATCCATGTTAAGGACCAGACATCTGCTCATGGGAAACCTCAATAATGATTTTTATACCATAATTCAGGGGTTGTAAACATAAAATTATGAGCTTTTTGGGGCTGACTTATTGCGGGTGCTGCGGTATGCATAAAAACAATGGCGGAGAGGTCGGGATTCGAACCCGAGGACCCAGTTACCCAGGTCAATTGCTTAGCAGGCAATTGCATTCAGCCACTCTGCCACCTCTCCAAATCTAATTCTCCAAAAACCTTTTTGCCTGGCGCTTTTTTTGGAAAAATTCGCTGAGAACACCGGAACATTCCTCGGTTAAAATGCCGCCTTTCACATCCACGCGGTGATTTAAACCTTTATGATTGGCAATGTTGACCACCGAGCCGCAGGCACCGGTCTTAGGATCGCGGGCCCCAAAACAAACCCTCGAAATACGGGACAAAACCAACGCTCCGGCGCACATGGAACAAGGCTCGATTGTAACATAGAGGGTACAATCCTGCAACCACTTAAGATGCAGATAATTGGCCGCCTGCGTGATGACGATCATTTCAGCATGGGCCGTCGGGTCTTTTAATGTTTCTATCTGATTATGGCCCTTGGCGATGATTTTACGCTCATGGACAATGACGGCCCCCACCGGCACTTCATCCTCTTCGGCCGCCATCCTGGCCTGTTGGATGGCGTACTTCATAAACATTTCATCAGCGTCGGGCATATTTATTTGGATTTATAAACAGGAAGGGAGATTTGGACCGTAGTTCCTTTGCGCAGGGAACTTTTGATATGAATGGATCCGCCGGCCGCATTGATAATGGAATAAATGATCGAAAGGCCCAGTCCGGCGCTTTTTTCGACGCCGCGCTCCTTGGTGGTAAAAAACGGCTCAAACACCTTGGGCAGATGGTCGGGCGTGATGCCCACCCCTTCGTCAGTGACATCAATATCGACAAGCCCGTAAGCTTTATCTAAAGACGTTTTGACCTTTATGGTACCGCCGCCCGGCATGGCCTGCACGGCATTGATGATGACATTATGGATGATCTGGTGGCACTCAATTGGACCGACGGTCACCTTGGGCAGGTCTTTGCCAAGCCGCGCCGTCAATTTAATGCGGCTGGATTCCAATTGCCGGCCCATTTCATTAATGACACTCCTGATGATATCGTTGATCCGGCAGTTGTTCTCTCCCAGAAGGGCCTGGCGCTTGCCTACGAACATCATGCGGCTGGTCGTCTGCGAACAATGTTCCAGCTGGCGTTCTATTTGTTCCAGGGTGGCGATAATGACCTTAAAATCCTTGTACGAGATAAATTCAAAATCACGGCTTTTATAATCATTGATAAGCTTGCGGGTACGCGCCAGGATGGATTTTAAGGGTGAATCCAGCTCGTGGGCCAGGCCGGAGATCAACGTAAAAGAATCGGATGTTTGAGGATTGTTTCTCATTATTTAGAATTGCTATATTACATGAAATATCGACGAGTGAAAAGTAAATTTTCAAATCTCAAAAGCTTTTTCCAGTTTTGCCTGACTTCTGTTGCGTAAATGTCATACTCAGGGCCCATTGAACGCAGGTTGGCCTCCTCCGTTTTGGCTCTCAAATAATAAATCCCTCCCAATAATCCCCACAGAAAACAATTGCGAAGGATGACAATAATGTTGGTCCCCATAAAAGGGACATAAATCAAAAAAAACGAGCACATCTTACCGATATATGCCGGATGACGCATATAAGCATACGGCCCCCCGGTTAAAATCCCCCTATGCGTTAAATTTGAGAAACGGGTGCCAAATGAAATTGTCGCCCAAACATATAGCGTCAAACACAAACCGATTAGAACGGCCCAAATAATTTGTAATGCAGGACGGAAATAAAACCATAATCCCCAGGCGCTGCCGTAAGACAAAAATTTTGCACCGAAAAGCGTCCAAAAAGGATCATAACAAATTAACGTGCACGCCCACCCCAGCAAAGTCGGGTCAGCGGAGCGGACATGCGTATCTGTCAAATTGTTTGCAAATAGATAACCGACAGACGCAAAAGCCGTATCAATAAAAAAAATAAAACCACAAAATGTATTGTAGGAGGCGCAGGCATTATTAATATTGAAGTAAAAATTGACATGATCGGCCAAAGCAACAAACATTAAAGGAAGAAAATATATTTTAATTAACCACTCCAGAATGTGTTGTTTTAAGTTTGTGTTCTTAAGCAATTTAAATTTAAAGTTAAAAACAGCATAAGCGATCCAATAATTAGCGTCTTCATGTTCATCACTGCGCTGATCCGACCATACGATGCAAAAAATAAAAAAAGCGGCCAAATACGGCCACCCCACCGCTAAAGCTTGAAAGTAAGGCTTGTATAAATGATTATAATATCCATAAAAAACCCAATAAATGGATGAGAGGCACAGGACTGTAATGATTAACCCGCTGATCTTAAAAAGTACGCGCCTCACATCAATCCTGCGTTGACTTGGAGCGGCAATCAATCCAAAATTCCCGCGGATACATAAAAACACTTCGGCACAAAACATCACCATAAAGATCGATCCGATGGTGATCGCCGCCTTGATATAAGGCTCATCATTCGTGAAATGCAAGACCCAAATGGAGAAAAAAAAGCCTCCTAAACCACACCACCCTGGCAGTGTCGTTCTAACTAGGTTTTGAGACTTTACAGACATAGGGGATATACAACGTGGGGTAAAAACGCGCCTGACAGGATTCGAACCTGTAACCCTCAGTTCCGTAGACTGATGCTCTATCCAGTTGAGCTACAGGCGCAAATAACACAAGTTATTTATTTACAGCATGTTATGAAATATATAGATTCGGCGAACTTTCCGCTTTTTGCTCCGGTGTCCAAAAAGTGTCTATCTTTTTGGCCAATAAATCCACCGCCTGCTTCCTGTGGTCCGGGGATAAATGAGCGTATCTTAAAGTCATATCCATGCTTTTATGGCCTAAAATCTCGCGAACAGTATTCAGAGCCACACCATTCATAACCAGGTAACTGGCACAACAGTGCCGCAGGTCATGAAAGTGAAAATCTTTTATACCAGACTTCGTAATGGCTGTAAAGAAGGATTTTTTAATATCTTTGATCTGGGCCCCGTCCTTATGGCAGAAAATATACTCGCTTTGGGGATTTCTCCTGACTCTAATGAGCGCGGTCTTGACCGCCTCATTCATAGGAACTTCCCTTCTCTGGCCATTCTTGGTATCCAGCAAGTAAATAATGCTTCTTCTGAAGTCGCAATCCCTCCATTTAAGCCCTAAAATCTCCCCTTTTCTCATTCCTGTGTGCAACGCAACCAGGACAATCGGCTTTAAAATCCCCCGGCAAAATGACAATAACTTCACCAATTCATTAGGCTCAAGAAAACGAACACGCGTATTGTTCTCCTTGAAAAATTTAACCTTCCTGACCGGATTCTGTCCCTGGAACTTGCCCCAATCAATAGCGCGGTTAAAAAGGCTTTTGAGCACTATCAACTGCCGGTTGACCGTGGCCGGCTTTAAGCCTTTTTTCTTACGCGTGGTGTCCTGCAGGCGATCGGCTTTAAACTTCTCGATCAGGTGGGGAGTAATCTCATGCAGGCATTTGCCTGAAAAATATCTCTTAAGAATGTTAAGGTTGTTTGCGCTAAAGCGGTCCCACGATTTGAGATTGGGTTTACAGTAGACTTCGAGAAATTCATCGGCAAAATCTTCGAACTTGATCCTTTGTTCTTTTTTCTTATCAAGAAATTTTCCTTCGGCAATTTCGACCTTGCGCTTGTCATCAGCGATTTCCGCAAGCCTCCTGTCCGGACCAACCTTTTCCCTTATTCGTCGGCCATTAAAATAACGCTCCATGAAAAAATTGCCTTTGCGCGGATCAACGGCAATTTTCCTATCACAGCCTTTACAGCAGATCTTCCGTATCTGTTTGTCATATACGTTGTGGTAATGTCCGCAATCCGGGCAGCTGACGCGATTAAAAACAGCCATAATATTTATCCATTTTTAGGGAACCGTTTCACGCCACACTGGTAGAATCTCTCTGCCTGTTGGGCGATTTCAGCCGCTTCGCTTGGACGAAACTCACGCCCTTCATAAGCAATCATATGTTTTTTAGCTATAATTTTCTCAAAATTACGCCCCTGTTGGACAACATTATCAGCGGGAATACGAGATAGTAAATCGGAAGCTTGCCTGTGATCTTCACCGCTGAATCTCTTCGCAAGAAAATAGATGGCCAGAGCATCGCTTAAAGATATCGCGCAATGCACAGCATTTAATCCGGTAGAATGCCACAAACCCTGCTCTTGCGATAACTTCATGCCTTGATAAAAATCGGTCGCTTTATTCAAGTGCGAAATATATTCAGTCTGTTTAACGCTGACAGTTTTTAAAATTTTAGCGGTCATTCAATTTTTTCCAGTTTTTCTCCCCAAATTATCCGGTGGGATTTAAAAATTGATTTGATCACAGCCAATTCACGGTCCCTCTTTAACTCGGCAATTGATTTGACATACGGCTCCATCCCCATTCCAACCCATGATTGCAAATTGTTCATTGAAAAGAACAAATTCTCAACTGGATTTTTATATCTTGCTTCTTTAACAACGGCAAATATATCAATATCGCTGCCCGGCTTTTCCCTTTGTTCATGAACACTGCCAAACAGGGCAACAGACACTATTTGTTCAGAAAGCGGGGAATGCTCTATTTCTTGGGAAACATGTCCTAAAAACGAGTCAAAAAGCTTCTTTTCTTCTTTGAATAGCGGCTCCAACAACCTTGTCACGATCCATCTGTTCCTGTTTAACTCATAGATATTGGCTTTCCCCGCTCCCCGCACCAGAATGAGTTGCTCGTCAACCAGAACATTCAATGCTTCGTTTACCGTTGTCCGGTTGATTTTGATAAATTGAGCCAATTGCCGGCCTGTTACAAAAGTCCGGTAATGGCATAAAAATCTTAAAATGGCAACCTTTGTCCGGCTGTCCAAAATTTGGCTAAGAGGGTCATGAAGTCTCATATACTATGTCCGGATTGTCTGACATATGTCATAAATTACTGACATAAGAATACCTCACATTTAACCCCCTGTCAATTTAAAATTCAGAAAGCCTATTGTCAAAGATCCAAACAATCTTCCTATTAATCCTTATAAACCCCACGCTTATTATACGATGTAATTGATTATTAATCAATATATAATTAACTATTAATGAAACACCTCCCTCAAATTACAACCTTTTCCACTCCCATTTGCTACGGTTTAGTTCGAGACCCCTATCTCCCGTTAAACCTATGGTTGGGAGAGAGGGGTCTCGAACGTTTTTGGCCGCTTTGCGCCAAAAAAACCGTTGCAAATGGGAGGGTTACAGCACAAAAAAATTACGGTAGGCATTACAAATCTGTAATGGCTACCGTAATGCCATCCGTAACGACAAAATAGATACCGGCACAACGCCGGGAGCATTTCGGAGGTGCTCCCGCAGTGTGCCGGATCATATTTACGGCATGCCAATCAGCGTTTAAAAGTGTACCAAATATCAGCACGAAAATGACCTCCCC
>JAGWKL010000053.1 GCA_028865345.1 Candidatus Omnitrophota bacterium
TGCGTGCCGTTTTTTCTCTTTATTGCGTTGGCGGCAAATATTGTTTTAGCCCTGCATTTCCCGTACGGTGTTTTACTGGCCATGCAGTTGGTATTTTACGGCTGCGCCTTGATAGGGCAGATATTGAGCCGGCGGGAAAAAAAGGTAAAAATATTTAATTTATGTTACTATTTCGTATCCATGAATTTGGCCCTTTTTTTGGGCTTTCTGCGTTTTGTGTCCGGCACCCAGAAGGTGACGTGGGACAGGACGCAGCGCGTCGAGTGCGCGCCTCAGGAATTTTAGTATTAAGTTACTAAGCATCTTATTAGATGCTTAATATGTATAAATAACAATTAAGGCATCTAATAAGATGCTTTATTGACAATTAACATATTATATGATATGCTAAGCCCGAGAAAGGGAAAGGTGATGCTTTGGATTTTTCAGCCATGAGCGACAAAGCCATCCTTGAAGAATTGGGCGCAAGAGTACAATACCGACGGCTTGTCCTGAACATTTCGCAACTGGAATTGTCAGTCAAGGCTGGAGTTGCACGGAAGGTCATTCAAAACATTGAAAGCGGCCATAGCTGTACTGTTAAGGGTTTAGTCAGGATCTTAAGGGCTTTGGGGGCTATAGATGAGCTCGATCTTTTGCTTCCAGGAGAAGCCTCAAGCCCGCTTGAATTGGCCAAGATGAAGGGACGGGAACGTAAGAGGGCTTCGGGTCATCGAATGGAACATAAAATCAAATGAACAGAACAATAAAGCCGCACATCCGTACCCTAAATGTTGCTTATGTCCGCCTTTGGCAACAAACAGTGGGTGCGGTGGCTTGGAATAAACAACGGGGCCTCGCCGGTTTTGAATATGATCCCGCTTTTGTGAAAAAGGGGTTGGAGCTTGCCCCCTTGATGATGCCCTTGGGGAAGAATATTTACACTTTCTCCGGTTTAAAAGAAGCGACTTTTCATGGTCTGCCGGGGATGTTGGCCGACGCGCTACCGGATAGATTCGGTAATAGGCTTATTGAATTGTGGCTTGCCCAGCATGGCAGGACCCTGGATACTTTTAATCCTGTTGAACGGCTTTGTTACATTGGCGTGAGGGGTATGGGGGCCCTTGAGTTTAAACCTGCTTATGAACCACATTCAACCGCCTCTGTACCTTTGGAAGTTGCCGAATTGGTTGATCTTGCCAATCGGATTTTAAAAAGTAAAAGAAAGCTTTCCGCGAATTTTATTCATGACAAACATGAAGCCATAAAGTCGATCATCCGGGTTGGGACGTCAGCCGGCGGAAACAGGGCAAAGGCGGTGATTGCCTGGAACCCTAAAACAGGAAGAATAAGGTCAGGACAAGTTGATGTGCCTGCAGGCTTCGAACCTTGGATATTGAAATTTGACGGCGTCAGCGATGATATATTAGGTACAACGGGTGGATACGGCCGCATTGAATACGCCTATTACAAGATGGCTGTAAAAGCGGGCATTCGTATGAATCCGTGCAGGCTTCTTGAAGAGGGTGGCCGGGTGCATTTCATGACCCGGCGTTTTGATCGTGATGGACATAACGAAAAAATTCATATGCAATCATTGTGTGCTATGGCCCATTATGATTTTAACGCGGCAGGGGAATATAGTTACGAGCAGGCTTTTAATGTTATTCTGCGGCTTAATCTTGGTCATGAAACAATGCAGGAAATGTACCGCCGGATGGTTTTTAATGTGCTGGCGCGAAACCAGGATGACCATACGCGTAACATCGCCTTTCTCATG
>JAGWKL010000054.1 GCA_028865345.1 Candidatus Omnitrophota bacterium
CCTGGAAATCCCCTCGGGTGTTTTTCGTGTCGTGGACCTTGATCCCCAGAGCATGCTGTAAGAACCGACCCCAAGGCGCGACTGCTTTTGCCACAGAGGGATGGGATGAATTAGATAAGGCGGAAATGAAAGTTTTGTAACTGTTCAGTCCCCCTTGCAGGGTGAAAGGAGATATGTCAACATCGTAGAGGATGAACGACACCCCTTCAACACCTACTCAATGTCCGAATTGCGTGCGTTTGCAAGCACAGGTAGAAGCTCTAAGGTCTGAAGTTCAAGAGCTGAAAGCCATGCTCGGCAAGAACTCCGGCAATTCGTCCAAGCCGCCCTCTTCCGATAGCCCTTTTCAAAACAATCAGCCTTCCAAACCCAAGAGCGACCGTAAGCCAGGCGGCCAGCCAGGGCATCAAGGGTGTACCCGTAAGCCGTTTCCCAAGGAAAGGGTGACGGATAGGCAGATTCACCTGCCCCTAAAGTGTGGGGAATGCGGCCATTCGTTGCCAAAGAAGCCAGGGAAAAAGGACCCGGAACCCCAGGTGCAGCAGGTGGTGGAGATACCGCCCCTGAAGCCGGAAATAGTCGAACACCAAGTGGAGGGCCGGTACTGCCCTTCTTGCGGGAAGGTCACTTGGGGGATGTTGCCGGAGGAGGTGCGTGGAAGCTTCGGGACGCGGTTGACGGGATTCATTTCCTTTTTGAGTGGGCGCTGCCAGATGAGTAAACGGGTTGTCCAAGAGGTATTAGAGGGCTTGTTGGGAGTGCGGATCGCCCTGGGGAGCCTGAGCGCCAAGGAACGGGAAGTCGGTGAAGCCCTCGAAGAGGCCTGGGGGAAAGCGAAAACGGCGGTACAGCAGGCCGCGGTGAAGAACGCGGATGAGACAGGATGGTACCTGAGCGGGGATTTGAAATGGCTTTGGATAGGCACAACCCCGCAAGTGGCGGTTTTCCAAGTGCAAGAGCATCGCAACCAGGAAGCCATGAAGGAACTGCTGGGGGAAGTGCCCCAAGGGATGGTGGGAAGCGACCGGTTCGGTGCCTACACGCCGATACCCTTGGAGCAAAGACAATTATGCTGGGCGCATTTCAAGAGGGACTTGCAGGGGTTGGTGGATGGGGGAGAGCCGAAAGGGGTTCGAATCGGGAAGGGTTGCCTGGGTGTTCTCCAAAAGGTGTTTGAGGAATGGGGCCGGTATGAGGCCGGGAAGATAGGCCGAAGGGGCTTGGGACGAAGGATGGAGACTTTGAAAGCCCGGTTGAAGCGATGGTTGAAGCGGGGCCGGGAGGGCCCGCCGGACGAAACGGGCCGCTTTTGCGCCCGGGTGATGAAGCTCTATGAAGGCTATTGGAGCTTCGTGAGGGTGCAAGGCGTGGAGCCGACGAACAACCTGGCGGAGCGGGACTTGCGGACAGCTGTGTTGTGGCGTAAACGCAGTTACGGAAACCGGAGTTCGGAAGGATGCCGATTCACGGAACGGGTCTTGACGGCGGTACAGACGCTTCGAAAGCAAAAGCGCAATGTGTTGGATTACTTGACCGAGGCGGTGGCAGCCCATCGGGCGGGAAGAACAGCTCCTTCCTTACTGCCTTCGGCCTGAACAGTTACGAAATTTTAAACCCGGCAAACACAAAACCAATTCATCGTCGGGCTGGGGTGAAATAGATACGGGGCTTGGAAAAAAGATTAGGAAAATTGCCTGGACTA
>JAGWKL010000014.1 GCA_028865345.1 Candidatus Omnitrophota bacterium
GCAAACAGGATGATGGCAATACTCACCGTCCAGATAATGGCCAGATAAAACAGAAGAGCGATACGAACCAGCAGCCACATAGAATTTCTCCTTATCACTTTACCACTCTACCACTTTACCACATTACAAAATTTATGAATTAGGCCGCTCAACGGCTTGAATATTGACGTTGATCTCTTTTAAATTAATGTCCACGGCATCCGTCACCGCTCGGGCAATCACGTCCTGGATCTGACGCGCCACCTGCGGGATGTTCATGCCATAGTAAATTATAACACGGATTTCCACAGACACCTGGGTATCTTTATCCACCGACACCGTGACCGCGGGGTAATTCTTATAACCAAAAGCTTCGGCGATGGAACCTACGATGCCGCACGTCGCAAGCGAAACGCCCGGGATTTCCTTGATGGCCGCGGCGGCAATGTCCCCGATCACTTTCTTGTGTATTTGAACGACGCCCAAATCGACGGTATTATCACGCATAGGCCCTCTTGTTATTCGTTCTTCATCATTTTTTCCAGGAAGTGGGTGGTGACCTTACCTTCCAGGAAGGTGGGATGATGAAGGATTTCCATGTGCAACGGAATGGTAGTCTTGATCGGTGCTATATAAAACTCGTCCAGGGCACGGCGCATGATGCGCAGAGCTTCATTGCGGTCCTTGCCGTGCACGATCAGCTTGGCCATCATGGAATCATAGTACGGACTTATTGTATAACCGGGATAGATATGCGTATCGATGCGCAGGCCGGGCCCGCCGGGCAGGTTCAACTCCGTGATCTTGCCGGGGCTTGGGATAAAATTGTTATACGGGTCTTCGGCGTTGATGCGGCATTCGATGGAGGCCCCCCGGAATTTAAGGTCTTCCTGTTTGACTTTAAACTTCTGGCCCATGGCGATCTTGATCTGTTCCTTGATCAAATCCAGCCCTGTGACCATTTCGGTGACGGGATGCTCCACCTGGATGCGGGTGTTCATTTCCATGAAATAAAAATTATTGTGCGCATCCACCAGGAATTCAATGGTGCCTGCGCCGTGATAATTGACGCTCTTGGCGGCCTTCACCGCGGCCTCGCCCATTCGCTTTCGCAAATTGGCATCCAGGGCGGGCGACGGCGATTCTTCCAGCAGTTTCTGGTGGCGCCGCTGCACCGAGCAGTCGCGTTCCCCGAGATGGACCACATTGCCATGCTCATCGGCCAGGATCTGGAATTCCACATGGCGCGGGCCTTCGATGTA
The DNA here is from genome assembly GCA_028865345.1 of Candidatus Omnitrophota bacterium. Taxonomy (GTDB): domain Bacteria; phylum Omnitrophota; class Gorgyraeia; order Zapsychrales; family Fredricksoniimonadaceae; genus JABDGZ01. Next base: position 1,242 of record JAGWKL010000014.1, read on the forward strand.
CTTCTCTATATATACGTCCCCCAGCCCGAAATTCGCTTCCGCTTCGCTTTGGGCCATCTTAAAGGAATTGATCAGGGTCACATCATTATGGCAGATGCGCATGCCCTTGCCCCCGCCCCCGGCCACGGCCTTGATGATGACCGGATATTTGATCTTCTGGGCCACGTTCAGGGCGTCTTCCTGGGTCTTGATAATGCCGTTGCTGCCCGGCGTCAGGGGCACGCCCAGCTTCCTGACCGTCTCCTTGGCAACGATCTTATCTCCCATTTTACGGATGCTCTCGGGGCTTGGGCCGATGAACTTGATGTGGCAGGATTCGCAGATCTCGGCAAAATGCGCGTTCTCCGACAGAAAACCGTAACCGGGATGGATGGCCGCCACATCCGTGATCTCGGCGGCGGAAACGATGGCGGGGATGTTCAGGTAACTTTCTTTGCTGGCGGCCTTGCCGATGCACACGGCTTCATCGGCAAAACGCACGTGCAGGGAATTGCGGTCCGCTTCCGAATAAACCGCAACGGTGCGTATGCCCATTTCTTTACAGGCGCGGATGACCCTTAAGGCAATTTCACCGCGGTTGGCAATGAGAATTTTAGAGAACATAAGAAGAGGCCCGCTTTACAGCGGGTCAATGATAAACAGGGCCTGGCCGAACTCCACAGGTTCCGCGTTCTGCACCGCCACTTCCGTGATCTTGCCGCGGATTTCCGATTTGATCTCGTTCATCAGTTTCATGGCTTCGACGATACAGACCACCTGCCCGACTTCCACCGTCTGGCCAACTTCGACAAAGGGCTCCGCTTCCGGCGAAGGCGAACGATAGAAGGTCCCTACCATGGGGGACTTGATCTCTCCCTTGCCGCTTGCGGACTGGTCCCCCGCGGCGGACGGTGTCCCGGCTGCCCCAGATGCCGGCGCCTTGGGAGCGGGAATGGATTCAACGGCAAAATGGGTTTCCGGGGACCTTAACACCACCTCTCCCCCGGAGGATTTCTTGAGCTTTAATTTCAAGCCGTCACGCTCGATCTCTATTTCATTGAGATTGTTCTCATTCATCAAGCACAAGATCTCTTTGATCTCTTTTAAATTCATTTTTTGACCCTTTCGACGTAAACCCCTGTTCTGGTATCTACCTTTATGGTCTCGCCTTGAGCGATGAACAAAGGCACCTGAATGGATGCGCCGGTATCGATTTTGGCCGGCTTATATCCCGACTTGGAAGAATCTCCTTTGAGGCCGGGGTCGGTTTCCGTGACGACAGCAACGATAAAATTAGGGACATCAGCCTTGACCACCTGCTCCTTGTACAAAATGGTCTCAACTTCCATATTATCCTGCAGATATTTCACCCCGTCACCCAACAAAGGCTTGGGGATAACGGTGTCCTCGAAGGTGCTCTGGTCCATGAAATGGTATTCATCACCGCTGGCATAGGTGAATTGCATACGGCGGCGCTCCAGGTCCGCCTCTTCCAGCGTTTCGGCGGTGCGGTAGGTGCGCTCCAAAACAGCATCAGTACGGATGTTCTTCAGCCGCACGCGCACGAAGGCAGAACCCTTGCCGGGTTTGACGTGGTTATACTCGGTCACAAAATAAAGCTGGCCGTCCACGACCAAGCCCATCCCGTTTTCAATCTCATTAATTGTAATAGCCACTTAACACCTCATTGCCTTCCTTGGTCACTAAAACCATATCTTCAACCCTGATGCCGAACTGATGCGGGATATAGACTCCGGGTTCGACGGTAACGATCATTCCCGGCTCTAAAATGCCGGTACTTTGACTGGACAGTCTTGGGGATTCGTGAATATCCAAGCCCACCCCGTGTCCTAAAGAATGCCCGAAATATTGGCTCAAGCCGAACTTACGCAAAACCTTACGTGCCTGCAGATCCACCTGGGCACAGGGCACACCCGGTTTAATAAGTTTGACAGCCTCATGTTGCGCAAGCCACAGGGCCTCAAATACTTGCTTAACATGAGGCGCTATTCTACCCAAAAAGAAATTACGTGTCAAGTCGGACTTATAGCCGTTTAAGTCAACGCCGAAATCCAGCAGTACCACCTCATTGTTGCGAATGATCCTATCCGTGGATCTGGCATGGGGATAGCAGGAATTAGGCCCTGAGGCGATAATGGGCGTAAATGAAAATTCAGCTCCGTGGGATTTGACGAATCTCTCCAATTTTTGGGCGGCCTGGCGTTCTGTAAGCCCGGGCTTCACCACTTTTTTCATAAAATCAATGGCTTTAAAGTGCAATTTTAGACATTCTCTTATCTGGGCGATCTCCCCTTCATCTTTGACTTCCCGAAGCCCCTCCACCATGCCTGTTACGGGTATAAGCTTAGGCTTTCGCGGGAAAAATTCCTTAAGTTTCTTCCACAAAGAATACGGTGTGTGCCTCTCGTCAAATCCCAGGCGCTTGACCTTACACTGTTTGCACAGCTCCCGCAGGGTGGCGCAAGGCATCTGGCTGTATTGTTTGACGGTGACGCCTTTTAAGCCTTGGCGGGCCTCTAAAATGTATCGGGAATCGGTGATATAAAAAGCCTTGGTCTTGGTAACCAATAGCCACGACTCGCAGGCGGCAAATTGCGTCAGGTAACGGATATTGCTGTCATTAATGATCAAAAGCGCGTCAATGTTCTTATGGCGGGAAAAGTCTTCAACCAGCTTTTTTAAACGCGCATTCAACATGGGGTATGCTATTGTTGGGCCGAATCCACTAAAAGCACAGGAATACCGTCAACGATGGGATAAACGCGCCGGCAGCGCGTGCAAACGATTTTGCCGTCTTTAAGTTGAACGTCGCCCTGACAGGCAGGGCAGGCGAGCAATGCGAGCAACTTCTCATCGATCATAAGCAAACCGCCAATGCTTTTTCATTTGGACAACTCGACAAAACGCATCTGCAACTCATAAATGGAGCCGTTGAGCAGGTCATCTTCTTCCTTGGTCAGGTTGCCCTTGGTTTTTTCGCGCAAAATGACCAGGGTGTCGATCAAAAATTTGGCTTGCTTTAAATTCTTCTCGGGTTTATTGGTGACGGGGTTTGGCATTTCTCCCAAAAAGATCATGGTTTGAAAGCCGAGGCTGGCGATATAATTGAAAAAATTCAACTGGCCTTCAGGTTCTCCCGTAGGTTCCGCCGCAGTTTCATCTTTAGCTTCTGCTTGAGGCTCCGGCGGCTGTGACACCAACGGCTGCCCGTCCGGCCCTAAAATGCCTCCCTCTTTCTCCACGTTATCTCCCCAACGATTTTTCAAATCCATAGTATGCCTTTCTTCTATCTCCAAAGCGCATTACATTATCATTTGATTTTAAAAAAGTCAACCCTTCGATGATAGCCTTCCACGATAAAAACGCCAAAAGAACCTGCATATCTGAAAAAACACATAGGCCGTGTCTACGACCGGATGGAATTTTGACCGTCCTCCTGCCCTTTTATGATATTCCGTCGGTATATATTTAAGACGTCTTCCGTGGCACAAAAAAACCAGCGTAATCAAAGGGCAAAGGGAGAACTTATCCGGAATGACGTCCAGGTAAGGCAGCATCATTTTCCTTTTAAAGGCCTTCAGCCCCGTCTGAAGGTCCGGGATCACCTTGCCGGCAAGCAAACTGGTAAACATGCGAAGCCCCCACTTGACCGGCGCGCGCAGCAAGACCCAAGTCCCCTGCTCGCTGGTCCTGGCGCCGTTGACCTGGTCATAATCCGGGAAATATTCCAGCATCCTGGGAATGTCCGCGGGCGTATATGTCCCGTCGGCATCGATCATGGCGATGATGCCCCCGCGGGCCGAAGACACCCCGGTCCTGAACGCCGCTCCGGCCCCCTGGCGGAGAGGATGGCTCACCAGCCGGCAGGACAGATCGCGGGCAATGGCGGCGCTGTTGTCGGTGCTGCCGTCATCGACAAGCAGGATCTCGTAAGAATGTCTGTTGCCACGGAAGGCGGCCCGGATATCCGCAATGACGCCGGCCAAAGCTTCCTGTTCATTGAAGCAGAGCAACAATACTGTTACGTCCAGATGCTCATCGGCCATACCGCCTCCAGGTCTCTAATATATGTCCTTCCAGCGCTGGCGGGTCCTGTCTCGGGCTTGCTGTTGCCGTGCTGCGCTTCGCTTCTCTTGGCGAAGAGCAGCCCTATCAGCGGCCAGGGCGCTGGTTTCCCTTTAAAGACGACTTGGGCGGTTGTCGTCCGCTCGGCAACATCAATCCCGAGCCACACGCCTGCCCTTGGCGCAAGGAGTTATAGCTCGCCATATCCACCGCTTTAGGCAGACAGGGAGTTTTTGGTCCTGCGCCAGTTCACGGACGGGGCCAAAAGATTTTTGTCTATCCTGCCCGAGAATTCCATGGCTTTCTTCATGATGGAAACCAGCACCGTGTCTTCCAAAAGGTGCGGCTGAAGGCCCAACTTTAACAATGATGTGTTGGCCGCGCGATAATAATGCCCCTCTGATTCCACCCGGGGATTATCCAGATGTTCAATGCGCACGTTGAGGCCCAGTTTCTCGCCGCACGCTTTGGCGATTAAGGCAAGTTGGCCGACGGAAAAAGTTTCCGTGAATTGGTTAAACACCCTGTATTCACCGCAGGGCGCCGGATGCGTCACCGCCAAATCGACACAGCTCATGGTGTCCTGGATGTTGATATATCCTCTTGTTTGGCCGCCCCGGCCATAAACGGTCAAAGGATAGCCTATCACAGCCTCGGCGCAAAAACGGTTGAGCACGGTGCCATAAATCTGGTCATAATCAAACCTGGTGGCAAGCCGAGGATCCATTGAGGTCTGGCGCGTTTCGATGCCGTAGACAACGCCCTGGTTAAGGTCGGTAGCCCTCAGGCCCCAGACCTTGCAGGCGAACATGATGTTATGGCTGTCATGGACCTTGCTTAAATGATAAAAACTGCTCGGGGCTTTGGGGTACGGAAGCCTGTCTTTACGGCCTTTATGCGTCACTTCTATAAAACCCTCTTCGATATCGATATTAGGCGTCCCGTATTCCCCCATGGTCCCTAATTTCACCAGGTGGCTCTCCGGGCAGGAATCCTTGATGGCGTAAAGGACATTGAGCGTGCCGATGACGTTATTGTCCATGGTAAACACCGCATGCTCGCGGTCTATCATGGAATAAGGGGCGGTGCGCTGCTCGGCAAAGTGGACGATTGCCTCCGGCTGAAAATCCCACATCACTTTTGACAATAAGGGGTAATCGCGGGTATCCCCTATGGCAAAATTTATTTTCCGGCCGGTTTTCTCCTTCCAGGCCCCCACCCTTTGTTCCAGGGGCTGCAATGGTATCAGGCTGTCAAAATTGTTTTGGGCGTCGAAATCCCTTCTCATGAGGCTGTCGACGATAAACACGTCATGCCCTTGGGTCGAGAAATGCAGGGCCTGCGGCCAGCCCAGATATCCATCCCCGCCGAGAATGAGTATTTTCATTCCTGAATCGCTCCTGCCTAATCGCTGACCTGATACTGGATTTCGATATTAAAGGAATATTCCTGCAGGTTCATGCCTTTCAAGAAATGCGCAAAAGGGCTGGCTTCCTGCAGGCTCTTCAACGAAAGCTCCTGCAAATGCAGGGAAGCGTTGGTTTTCTCGGGCACGATCCGGGCCTCTTTAAGCACCCCGTTTTTGTCCAGTAAAAATGTCAAATACACCTCTCCGGCCTCCAGCTTGTCATAATTGGCATAAACCCTTTCTTTAATGCGTTCCCTGACCATCTCATTATAAACCGCATAAACAGGGTTATTGATCTTGGCCGACATGATCGGCCTGATAAAAACCCTGTGGCTTAATTCCATGGCGTCGAAACCTTCGGGTTTGTGTTCGGAGAACATCTCAAAAGGCAGCTGGGAGTTTTCCTGCCCCAAACTCACGGGGACGGAGCCCTTGGAAAAAAGCTTATGATGGCTGAGGTCCAGCCGCTGGGGCACCCGGATGGGATACTCCCTGACATCCACCGTTCTTGGGACAGTCGGTTTATAAGTGACTTCCACCAGATGGCTGCGGAAGACCTTATTATTCCGTTCATGGATCCTGCTCAAATAGGCCGTGCACAACAGGACGGTATGGGCGGCCAGCGAAATGAACAAAGCCTTGATGATAAAATTTTCAGCCATTTTTTCTTGATAATTCGCGCCATAAATAAGCAATAAATCGGCAGGTGTCGCGCAGGGGCTGGATCTTGCTGACTTCATCGTTATAAATGGTCTGTATGTCGACGGAGACTATTTTGAAACCTTTTTTGCTTGCTTTGATCAAGACCTCCGTCTCGATCTCAAAATCAGAGCTTTCCAGCCGGATGGTTTGCAGGACCCTGGTGCAAATGAGGCGAAACCCGCATTGGGTGTCCGCAATATGCTGACGGCATATGAGAGAAATCAACCAGGACATCACATGGTTGGTGGCCAGCCGCAGGGCCGGCATGCCCCGGGGGTCATTCATGCGGTTGCCGTTGACGATATCGGCACCGGTGTTGCGGCAGCAGGCCACAAAGGCCCCGATGTCCGACGGTGAATGCTGCCCGTCACCGTCCATGGTGATCAGGGCCTCATAGCCTTTGCCCATGGCATAATCAAAACCGAGCGCCAGCGCCTTGCCCTTGCCGCTTTTGGCAGGGGTCTTCAGGACGACGGCCTGTTCCTTGCTTGCCGCCGCTTCAGTGTTGTCCATTGAGCCGTCATTGATCACGATACAATCGAACCCTAAGCCCTTCACCGCTTTGACCAGGGGGCCGATCGTTTGCCCTTCATTATGCGCTGGGATGACAACGGCTGTTTTCATGATTGCCAAAACTCCCTGAATATTAGCCACTGGGTAGGGTTTTTAATGATCTCCTGCTCCATGACGGTCAAATATTTCCGGATACAATCACGGACCATGGCATCCGTAACCCTGGCCTGTCCTTCCAAGGCGGGCGGGTCTATGGACGGATAAATGTTGATCTCGAAACGGCCATCGTCCGTGCGAAGGAAGAAAACAGGGACGATGGGGGCCCCCGTTTTCAAGGAAAAAAAGGCCGGGCCTTTGGGGATCATGGCTTTACGGCCGAGAAAATCCATGGCTATCCCGCGGCTGCCGAAAGTCCTGTCGGCCAGGATGGCGATCAAACGGTTTTGTTGAAGATGGTCCGCCACCCGGCGGACAGCCACGTCCGTCTGGATCACCCTGACTCCGTAAGTCTCACGCTGGGCGTTAAACAAGGCATTGACCCGGGGGTCCTTGTGCGCGAGCGCCACCACCGACAAGGGAAAACCCAGCATCGGCAGCACTATCCCGCCCATTTCCCAGCTGCCCAAATGGGCACTGACAATAATACCACCTTTGCCTTTTTGAAGCACGTCGTTTAAATGTTCAATATTGTTGACATGGACATGGGACCGGATAAAGGCCGGTTTCACGCTCGTGGTACTGACAAAAAATTCCAACAGGTATTGGCCGAAGTTCCTGAATACGGCACGGACTTCCTTGGGCCGCACTTCAGGTTTGCCCAAGATGACTTTCAAATTATTCTCAACTGCCAGCCGGTCTGCCTTGGAGAAACAATAATGCAGGTCGCATAAAAGCCTCACCAGGGCACGGCTCAACCCTAAAGGCAGGACCTTTGCCCAATAGAGACCGATCTTGTAAAGATGATAATTACCCATATTAAATAAACGGCTTATTTAAAATCAGGCGCGCGATATTTTCCGCTGCCGCCGGCTTTCCGTTTTCCAGGGCACAGCGCCTCATCGCCGCCAGTTGTTTGGGATGGTCCAGCAGCTTGTCGATGGCGCGGCCGATATGGCGTTTGTCGTCCACCCGGACGGCAATGCCCTGGTTGACCAAAAACCTGGAATTATGTTCTTCCTGCCCGGGAATGGGATCAACGACGACCATCGGCAGGCCCTTGGCCAGGCATTCACTGGTCGTGATGCCGCCGGGCTTGCTGACGATCAGGGTGGAGACCTCCATCAACTCATCCACATTGCCCGCGTATTCATAAAAAATGATTTTTTTATCGGTCTTGCGCTGGATCCTTTTGATCCAGTTGACAAGCTTGACATTGGTGCCGCAGATGACGATGAGCTGCAAAGGCCTCTCAAGACGCACCAGCGATTTGACCGCCTCCTTCATCGGTCCCAGCCCCTGGCCGCCGCCCATGATCAAAATCACGGGGATCTTCAAATCAAGGCCCAGCCTGGCGGCAATATGTCCGCGGTCCGAAGGCTCGGCAAATTTCATACGGATGGGAATGCCCAAAACTTTGATGCGTTCCGGGGGCACCCCTTCTTTCACATAACGGTCACGGGCCTCTTGAGACGGGACCACATAATGGTCCACCCCTTCATGCAGCCAATACAAATGCGGGGCGTAATCCGTCAATACGCCGATGACCGTGAATTTTAATTGATGGGTTTTCTTATAATCCGCCACCATGCCGCAGGGAAAGGCCTGGGTACAGACAATCACGTCAGGCTTGAATTCATCGATCAGGGGCCTTAATTTTTTGTGGGCCGATTTATGGATGGACTGCTTGAATTTTTCGGAAAATTTGATGACCTTGGGATTGTCGTAGAGATATTCCCAGATTTTGGGCGCCCGCTTGATGACACCCATATAGGCGGTATTGACTATTTTCTCCATCACCGGGTAGGTGTAACCAAACCCGTTGATGCTCAAGACTTCGCAATCAGGTTCAAGGCTTTTAAGGGACTTGACGATCGCCACCGCGCCTTGGCGATGCCCGGAAACCTGGGAAATATACATCACTAAAACGCGTTTGTGCTTGCTCTCCGGCATATTTTATTCGATCGTACCCAACACTCCGCCCACCGGGGCGTCCTGGGCCTCTTTAATGCAGATGGATTTGAGCAAACCTGCTCTGGGCGCCTCGATGACAAAGGAAGCTTTATCAGTGACGACCTCGCAAACGTCCTGGCCCTGGCGCAGGCTGTCGCCCGGCTTCGCGTGCCAGCAGGCAACCGTTGCCTTGGTGATCCCTTCGCCTAATTCGGGTAAGATGATGTTGGTCATAAAAAACAAAAGCGCCTCTGAAATTGCTCAACTAACCGAGGTTTGACGTCTTGCATGGGCACGTGATGTCCTTTTAATTCTTGCATGGAGGTCATGCGCACATTCAGGCCGCAGGGTTTGATCAAATCAAAAAGCGACAGGTCTGTGTTGACGTTGATGGCCAACCCATGGTAGGTCACCCATTTGCGTAACCCCACACCGATGGAAATGATCTTGGTCGGCCCCACAAACACGCCTCTTTGTCCAGGAACACTTATTGCCAATATACCAAAATTCTTCAATAAATCAACCGCAACTTCCTGCAAGCTTTCCATATAGACTTTGAGGTCACGGGCGGTGTTATTTAAATTAAAGATTGGATAAACGACCAATTGTCCGGGCGCATGCAGGGTCACGTCGCCGCCGCGGTCGACCTTGGCGAGGGCCACTCCCCGCGCCTCAATGTCATGGCGCTGATAAAGCAGGTTTTCAGGCTTGGTCATCCGGCCCAGCGTCAGCACTGCGGGATGTTCACAAAGCACCAGATGGTCAGGCGCACCCTCCAGCACCTTTTGGACAAGCGCCCTCTGTCGCTCCAGGGCCTGGGAATATTCAACCAGTCCCCAGTCTTCTATCACTAATCCCTGTTTCATGCCCATACATCTTCGCGCGGTCCTGGCTCGGCCTTGATGTTGCCGTGCTCCTTTGGGCGAATCGCAACCCTATCAGCGGCCAGAATGGCGGTTTCACTACGGAGCGAAAAAGCCGCTGGGGGACCCCAACGGCTTTACGCAACATTCAAAATCTGACAAATTTGCCTATAACTTCCTGCAGAAAAGGCTTCAGTGCACGCTTTCTTGGTCGTCAAAGTTTTTTGCAAATTGCGGCAGCCATTTGCATAGTACCTACCGCTGAAGGATCATTACGATCGGCCTTAAGGTCATAGGTCACGTCCCTGCCTTCTTTCAGGACCGCACGCACCGCCTTGTCCAGCCGGTCTGCCGCGGCCTCCTCTTTCAGGTGGCGCAGCATCCACACCGCCGAAAGGATGGTCGCCGTCGGATTGACCTTATTTTTCCCCGCGTATTTCGGCGCCGAGCCGTGCACCGGCTCAAACAGGGCGATCTCGTCCCCGTAATTGGCCCCCGGGGCGATCCCCAGGCCGCCGACCAGTCCGGCGCACAAATCCGAAACAATATCGCCGTACAAATTGGGCAAAACCAGGCAGTCGTAGAGAAAGGTACTCTGGATGAGCTGCATGCACATATTATCGACGATGTTGTCGCTGAATTCTATTTTCCCCTCGTATTCTTTGGCCACCTCCTGGGCGCATTTCAAAAAAAGCCCGTCGGTAAACTTCATGATGTTGGCTTTATGCACCGCGGTCACTTTCTTGCGTCCGGAACCCAGGGCCCAATCAAAGGCGAATTTGACGATCCGCCTGGAGCCGCTCACCGAGATGGGCTTGATGGAAATCGCCGAGTCCGCCTTGATCTTTTTGGGCGACATCTCATTGATAAAATCGCGTAAACGGTCGACTTCGGGGGTACCGAGATCGAACTCGATGCCGGCATACAGGTCTTCCGTATTTTCACGGAAGATCATCAAATTCACGTTTTTAATAGGCGTCTTGGTGCCTTCATAATAAAGGCATGGACGCACGCAGGCAAACAGGTCCAGGGAGTGACGCAGCTGGACATTGACGGAACGAAACCCTTTGCCGACGGGTGTCGTGATAGGGCCTTTGATGGCGGTCTTGTTGCGGCGGATGGAATCCAGTACGTCGTCGGTCAGGGGTTTACCGTGCTTTTGTATGGATTTCTCGCCGACCTCGCAAATTTCCCAGTTGATTTTGACACCCGTGGCATCCACGCACAGGCGCATGGCATTGGTGACCTCCGGGCCGATGCCGTCTCCGGGCAATAAAGTGACTGTATGGCTCATGGTGTTGTTGTCCTTACCTGGGTTTATTGGTTGCCATTAAAGTTTTCAATTCATTGACATCCGTTGCATACTCCAAAGCGGTATTCAGGCTGATGAGTCCTTTTTCATAAAATTCCTTCAACGACTTGTCAAAGGTGCGCATGCCGTACTGGCCGCCGGTTTGCATGGCCGAGCGCATCTGTTCAATGGAGTTCTCGCGGATCAGATTGCGAATACCGGGGGTGGCGATCATAATCTCCGGGATCATGATCCGGCCTTTGCCCGTGGCCCTGGGCGCCAATTTCTGGGAAATGACCCCCTGTAATGCCGTGGAAAGCTGCAGGCGGATCTGCTGCTGCTGGAACGGCGGGAAAACGTCGATGATACGCTCAATGGTCTGAGGGGCGTCCGGGGTATGCACCGTGGAAAGGACCAAATGCCCGGTTTCCGCAGCTGTCAGGGCCGTCGAGATCGTCTCCAAATCCCGCAACTCTCCCACCACGATCACATCGGGGTCCTGGCGCAGGCAGCGTTTGAGCGCCTCGGAAAACGAATTGGTGTCGCGATAAACCTCCCGTTGCTTGATGATCGACTTATTGTTCGTGAAGAGATATTCTATCGGGTCTTCGATGCACATGATGACACAGGTGCGTTCCGTATTGATCAAGTTGATCATGGAAGCCAGGGTCGTGGTTTTGCCGGTACCCGTGGGACCGGTGACCAGCACCAGGCCGTTTTGTTTGCGGGCCAGGTCCGCGATCACCGGCGGCAGCTGCAGCTCTTCCATGGAAGGGATGAACAAGGATATCCGCCTGAACGCCGCTTCCACGGACCCGCGCTGGATATGCACATTCACGCGGAAACGGTCCATTCCCGTTAAGGCCAGGGAAAAATCCAGTTCCTTGTCTTCTTCGAATTTGGCCTTCTGACCGTCGGACAGGACGCTGTAAATCATCTCCCGGATCTCCGTACGGCTAAGCACATTGCCTGTCAACGGGACCAGACGCCCGTCGATACGGAAGATCGGCGAGCTTTTTTCGGTCAAATGCAGGTCGGAAGCCTTCTCCTGAATGGCCAACGTCAAAAGTTCTCTTAAATAAGCAATGGTTTCCATAGGTCTATTTCACAATCCATTTGGCCACGCGGCCGATCCCCTCCTGAATCCGGGCCTCGGAGGTGGCAAAACTGAACCTGATGTATTCGGGCGCCCCGAAGCCATCACCGGGAATACCTGCGACAAGGGCCTCATCCAGGATCCGCTTGGAGACCTGCGTCGCATCTCCTACCTTAGAAAAATCGCAAAAAACATAAAAAGCGCCTTGCGGGCGTATATAAGAAAGCAGTGGTATCTTGTCTAAACATTGCAACATCAAATCGCGGCGCTTTTTGAACGTCTGACGCATTTTGTCAATGGATTCTGACGTGGCCTTCAAGGCATCGACGGCCGCGGCCTGGCTGATGGAGGCCGGATTGGAGGTGGAATGGTCCTGGTATTTCTTGATATACTCCATGATCTCCTGCGGGCCCGCCGCGTAACCGATCCGCCAGCCGGTCATGGCATAGGCTTTGGACACCCCGTTGACTGTTATGGTCAAATCATAAATGTCTTTGCCCAGCGACGCAATCGAGGTAAAAACGGTAGTATCATAAATCAGTTTCTCATAAATTTCATCACTAATCACATAAATCTTGTGCGCCACACAAATCTCGGCAAGCGAAGCCAGCTCTTCTTTAGTGTACATGACTCCGGTAGGGTTGGACGGTGAATTGATGATCAAAAGTTTGGTCCTGGGGCTTAAATGCTTTTTCAAAAGATCCGGGGTGATTTTAAACCCGGTGGCGGCGCCGGTCGCAATGACCACTGATTTGCCGCCGGCCGCCTTGACCATCTCCGGGTAACTCACCCAATAAGGGGACTGGAACACCACCTCATCGCCATCGTCGACCAGCACCTGAACGATGTTGAATAACGCATGTTTGGCCCCGCAGGACACAACGATTTGGTTCGGTTTGTAAACCAGAGCGTTGTCCTTTTGGAATTTGGCGGCAATGGCCTCCCGCAGCTCCAAAGTCCCGATGGAGGGGGTATATTTGGTCATCCCCTTTTCAATGGCCCTGATGCCTGCCTGTTTAATAAAATCCGGCGTATCGAAATCCGGCTCTCCGGCGCCGAAATTGACCACATCAAGGCCCTGGGCCTGCAATTCCTTGGCGCGGGCCGTGATGGCAAGTGTTGTTGATCCCAGCATGTCTTTGACCCTGCGATTCACACGAAGCATATGAACTCCCTGATAGTTTAAGCAGCCACGATACAAATGTCCGCCTGGTCAGCCAGGCTTATGGTTTTTTCCCGGTCGATGATCAGGGTCTTGCCTGCCTCTATCCCCAGGCAGGCGGCCTTCACCCGGCCCATGGTTTGGATGGTCCTGGGCCCGATGACCGGCACATCAAACCGGTTGTCCTGCGACGGTTTCGAGGTCTTGACCACCACGGCCCCCTGGCGGGCGATCGCTCCTCCACGGGCAATTGTCTTGTCCGTGCCTTCCATCGCCTCGATGGCCACAATGGCTTTTTCTTTGACCACGACCGTCTGGCCTATATCAATTGCGCCCGCCTGCCTGGCAATGGCGATCCCGAATTCAATGTCCTTTAATTCAAGCTCCGTCGGCCCCCGTTTGGTCAGGGTCCCCTTGGGCGCCAAATATGTCCTCAACAAAAAAGTGGAGTCCAAAAGCGTCATTCCCTCCTTGTTCAGGCGGTCGGCCACAGCCGTGAAAATGGTGTCTGCCTTGCGGTCGCGAAGCGCATCATGAAGGGCCTGAAATTCCTCGTCCAGCCTGACTGCGGGATTGAATAAATTATCCTGATTGACCTGGCCCGCCATGATGACCTGGTCCACCTGATTGGCCCTGAAATACCCAAAGAGTTTTTTCAACTCCCCTACTTTGAAATACCGGAATTTGTCGACAAAAAAATACAGAAACGGGGAGGTGTCCCCGATGACCGCCGCCGCGGTGATCCTATACCCCTGGTCGCGCGCCGCCCTGGCAAACAGGAAGGGGAATTGCCCGTTGCCCGCGATAAGGCCGATCATTTGCCGGTCAGGAAATGCCACGTTTGGAAGCTTGGATAAACTCAAGGAGTTGGTGGACCTCCGGCAACCCGTTCAACTGTTCCTTCACCTGAAGGATGGCATGGCTGCGGTTTAAACCGGAATTAAATAGTATTTTGAAAGCGCTGTGCAGGGCCCGTTGGGACGGCAGCGGCAGCTCCGCACGCTTTAATCCGACGATATTCAACCCCCTTAAACTCGCGGGATTGCCGTCCACCAGGGAAAACGGCGGGACATCCTGGTTGACCTTGGAACAGCCGCCGATCATGGACAAATACCCCACCCGTCCATACTGATGAACGCCGGACAAACCGCCGATCACCGCGCGGTCTTCAATCGTGACATGGCCTGAAAGCCCCACATAATTGGCCAGGACACAGTCATTGCCGATACGGCAGTCGTGGGCCACGTGGGCGCAGGCCATGAATAAATTATTATCGCCGATGGTGGTCTCGCCGCCGCCCTCGATGGTGCCTGGATTTACGGTCACATACTCACGGAAAACATTATTCTCACCGATCTTAAGAAACACCCTGTCCGTCTTTTGGTGTTTCCTGTCCTGCGGCAGGGAACCGATGACGGCCCCGGTAAACAGCTGGCACGCCCGGCCTATGGTGGTGTTGCCTTCCACGATACAATGGGCGCCGATGGTCACCCCGTCGCCCAGGGTCACTTCACCGTCGATGACCGAGTAGGGGCCGATCGCCACGTTGCTGCCCAGCTTGACCTGCGGACCGACAATCGCGGTCTTGTGAATGGAGGCTTCCATATTCAACCGTTCAAATAATTTGCGTCTGTATAAGAAAATGTCATCTGAGCTTCAATGGCCACGTCAGCCCCCACGCGCCCCACGCCTTTGACATGCGCGGTGCGCTCCCTGTCGCGGATGATTTCGACCTCCATCAACAACTGGTCGCCCGGATAAACGACTTTACGGAACTTCACATCCGAAATAGACATGAATAAAGCTACTTTACCATTATGGGTGCCGCTGGTCAATACCACAATGCCCGCTGTTTGGGCCATGGCTTCGATCATGATGACGCCGGGCATCACCGCTTTCTGGGGAAAATGCCCCTGGAAAAAGGCGTCATTGATGGTCACATTCTTGATGCCGATGCCCTTTTTGCCCGGTTCGATCTCAATGACCCTGTCGACAAATAAGAACGGGTAGCGGTGAGGCAGGACCTTCATGATCTCATCGATATTATAGACCCTGCCGGAGCCCTCAGGCGCCTTCGCCCTGCCATAGGCGACATGGTTGTATTTCTGGCGCTGGGCCTCTATTTTTCTGACCAGGGCCCGGTTTAACCGGTGACCGCTTTTGGTGGCGTAAACGGCCCCCCGGACCGGATACCCCAGCAGGAACAAATCACCGACGATGTCCAGGACTTTATGGCGCGCGCATTCATCCGGGAAACGCAACGTGTTCTCCAAAGGCCCCTGCGCCGACATGACAAGGGTGTTCTGGTAATTGGCGCCCTTGGCCAGCCCACAGGACTTGATCTCTCCGACTTCGGATTCCAGGCAAAAAGTACGGGCCGCCGCCAGCTGGCTGGCGAAAGAATGAGCATCGATGGCTTGTGAATAAAACTGGGAGCGCAACAGCGGATGGTCATAATTAAGCGTATAAGAAACACTCAATTGGTCATGAGGGACGATCACCAGGGTGGCTGTTTTATTGGAAACCACAATGGGTTCTTGAATGACAAAAATATTTTTGGGGGCGTGTCCCTCAACAATGCCTGCCTGCTGGAAGGCTTTGGAAATTTCCAAACTGCTGCCGTCTAAACCCGGGACCTCTTCTCCGTCGATCTCGATGGTCACATTATCGATGCCCAGCCCGTTCAAGGCGGCCATCACATGCTCAACGGTATAGATACGCACCCCCTGGGACTCAATGGCCGAGCAACGGGAGATTTTTTCATCGTTGACGGCGTTGGCAGCCGTGACCTTGACAGTCGGCTTGCCCGGCAGGTCCGTGCGCACAAAACAAACCCCTGCGTTGTCCCCGGCGGGTTTGATGGTCATGCGGGCCATCTTGCCGCTGTGCAGTCCCACGCCGGAAAGCGTGACGGGATTTTTAATCGTTCTCTGATTCATACAATGACCTTATCTCTTCTCCAACTCCTCAATCCGCTTCTTCAAATCTTTGATCATCTGCACGTACTTGTCCAGCCGCTGGACATGCGCTTGAGTTCTATAGGCGTCCTTAAGGGGATGGGCCGGAGACCCGAAGACCTGCTCACCCGGCTTAATGGACCGGCTCACCCCTGACTGGGCCGCCACCACCGCCCCCTCGCCGATCTCAATATGCCCCACCAGGCCGGACTGGGCCGCCAGGATCGCATGGTCGCCCACCTTCGTACTTCCGGCAATACCGGATTGGGCCACGATCAAACAATGCCTGCCGATCGTGACATTATGGGCGATCTGGACCAGGTTGTCGATTTTGGTCCCCTCGCCGATGACCGTTTTATCAAACCGCGCGCGGTCAATCGTGACATTGGCGCCGATCTCCACATCATCTTCGATGAGCACGCAACCCACCTGAGGGATTTTCACGTGCCTGCCCTCGACCGGAACGTAACCATAGCCGTCGCTGCCGATCACGGTCCCGCTGTGCACAATCACCCGATTGCCCAAAAAAACCTTCTCGCGCACGATCACCTGAGGGTAGATCAGGCAATCCTTGCCGATGTGCGCGTCATGGCCCACGTAACATTGGGCATAGATCACGCAACCGCCGTCGATCACGGCCCCGTCTTCGATGACCGTGTGCGCACCGACAGCCACTCCCGCAGCTATCCTGGCGCGGGGAGATATCACAGCGGTCGGATGGATTCCTCGCGGCTTATAATCAGCGCAGCCTTCCAAAAAATGATTGACCACCTCGGTGAAGCTTAGGGAGGGATTACTGACCCTGATGACTGTTTTCCCCGGACAAGACGTCTGCCGGGGGACAAGGATAACACCCGCCCGGGTGTCCAAAAGCAGAGATTCGTATTTGGGGTTGGCCAAAAACGTCAGTTCGTTGTCTTTAGCTTCCTTGATCCCTGAAAAACCGCTGACCAATAATCCTTTATCGCCGACCAACTCTCCCTTGACCAGAATGGCAATATCAGCCGCGCTGATCTGCATGGAGGATGAATTATTGCTTGTAGCTTTCATTTAAACTCTTCATGACCTCGGAGGTGATGTCGTATTGGGGATCCCCATAGACCAAAACGCGATTATTCAAAACAAAGGTATAGCCGTCCTTTTTAGCTATGCCGGTGACCACCCCCTGGATATCGCCCAGGATCTCGCGCACTTTGTCATCGCGGCGTTGGGTCAATTCCTCGCGTTTCTGCTTGTCGTAAGCGATCACGGCATCTTTCTGTTTGTCGATGTCCGCCTGCAGGTTCGTCTTCTCGGCATCGCTCATAAGAGCCAGCTTGTTCTGGGCATCCTGGATCTTCTGGATCATGGCATCGCGCGTTTTCTGGAAAGCCTCCCCCTGGGATTGCAAAACAGCGTCGAATTCTTTTGTCTTTTGATAATTATCGAACACCTTGGCCAGGTCAAAATAAGCGATTTTCGCCTCAGCAGCCAGGCTGGTTGACGCGACCATCACTGTGCATAGGACCGATAAACAGAAAACTTTTAACGCTTTCATAGAATAAATCCTCCTTGATTGAAGTAATCCCGCGTACTCAGGTTAAAAAACATCCCGCTCTAAACATACAAAGCGGGTATCTATTATACTCTTAGAATCCCCTGCTGACGCTAAAATAAAATTTACCGCTTTTATTGCTTTGCCCCGGTTCTTTATTTAAAGGAATACCATAATCCAGCTTGATGGGGCCGATCGGCGTTTTAACGCGCAAGCCCACGCCGGTACCGGACTTCAACCCGCCGCTGCCGTAATGCCGGACCTTGTCCCATACGTTGCCTGTATCAAAGAACACGGCCCCTTTGACAATGGAAATGATGGGAAAGGTGTACTCGGCACTGGCGAGCAACAACGCATCACCGCCGATGGCATCATTGGTGTTGGGATCCAGGGGGCCGACGGAACGTTCGTCATAACCGCGGATGGAATCCTGGCCGCCGGCAAAATAACGCTCGAAGATGGGCACATCGGGCGTGTCCGGATAAGACTGCACGATGCCGGTCCGGCCGGAGATTTCAAGCACGGTGGTGACATCTTTGATCATTATAGGATAATAATATGCCCCGCCGGTCTGCAGGCGCCAGAAATTCCTGTCCCCGCCCAAAGGACCGCCGGCAATGTCCGCGCTGTTGGTGATGGTCCAGCCCCTGGTGGGCGATAATCTGCTGTCGCGGTAATCATTGGTGACGCTGAATCCCAGGGAACTGACCAGGCTGTTGCCCGCCTGTTCAAGCAGGGCCTCGGATACGCCCGAATTGATATTGCTGATATTGATGTGCTCCAGACGATAAACACCGGCGATGGAAAGGTTGTCGTTGATGGCCCGGCCCAGGCGCAGATCGCCGCCCAGGGTCTTTTGGGTATACGCGTAGCCCGTCGTATTGTCGTTAAGGTCCTCCGTGTAATACGCATCAAATCCCGCCGTCACCGGATGATCGAACAGCCAGGGCTCGGTGAAACTCAACAGGAAATCACGATAAACAGAGCCTAACTGGGCGCGCAGGCGCAGGTCCTGGCCCCCGCCGGTAAAGGTGGACCAGTTGGAAATATCGAAATTCTTCTGCTCCACTTCCACAAAACCCACCAGGCGGTCTATCGTGCTGTAGCCTCCGCCGAAGGAGAAGGTCCCTGTCTTGGCTTCTTTGACCTGTACGATCAGGTCCTTATAATTGTCGCGGTCCGTGTCTTCGATGTCATATCCGACATCCTCAAAATAACCCAGATCTTTCAGGCGCTGCTTGGAGAGCCTTAATTTCTCCCCGTTGAACCGCTCGCCGGGGTATACCCGTAATTCCCGGCGGATAACGATGTCCCGCGTACTGGCATTGCCCTGTATCTTGATTTGATTGATATAGGTCAGCATGCCTTCTCTAATATTGATCCTGACATCAACCCGGCCTGTGGCGCTGTTGTATGAAGGGACCCCTTCCACCTGGGCGGTGATATAACCGTGGTCAAAATAATCCTCCCGGATATTGGAGAGGTCCTCTTCCATATTTTCATGGCTGAAGACCTTGCCCGGTATCAAATCTTTAAGGTGGCTTTTGATCTCCGTATCGGAAAGAACGGAATTGCCCGCAAAACTGACATTACCGACGTAATAGCGCGTCCCTTCCTGGATGGTGACATTCACATTCACCCATCCGCGGCGCAGGGGCTCTATCCGCCAGGAAGCTTTGGCGTCGAGATAACCGTTTTGCTCATAAAAAGACTCGATGGCCGTCATGTCCTGGTCCAACTGGTCTGTTTTAAGAAACCCTGAATTAAAAAGCCATGCCCAGCGGGATTTCATGACCTTGATGATCCTCTTGTCCTTAAAAGCCACATTGCCGTAAATATGGATCCGCCTGATCTTGGTCTTGATGCCCTCGCGGATGATAAAATGCAGGCTGACCTGGTTCGTGGCCCTGTTGATCGACGTTTCCACATCCACGGTCGCCTCGGTCAGGCCCTTTTTCTTATACAAGTCCCGGATCATATTAAGATCGTCATTAAGTTGTTTATTGTCGAGGAACTTGTCTTTTTTGGTCTCCATTTTTCTCAATAAATACGCAGGAGAGTAATAACGGATCTTGGAGAAGGTTATTTCTTCGACAATCGGCTTTTCCTTCAGCTTCACGATCACCTTGTAGCCGCCGTCAAAGTCCTCATGGTCAATTTGAATGTCGGAAAAATACCCAGTATTATACAAACGTTTGAGATCATCGCTCACCACCGCATCCTGATAAGGCTCCCCCACCCGCGTTTTGATCCTGGCCAGGATTTGGGCGACACCTATTGATTTATTGCCCTGGATCTCAACGGCCTTGACGGTCTTGAGGTTTGGCGCCTCCGGCATGGACACGGCGGCTTGCGGCTGTTGCTCCATGTTCATGCTGACGCTGGAGGACGGCTGTTGCGCCTGCTGCGGCTGTTGTGTCTGTTGTGCCTGTTGCG
This sequence comes from Candidatus Omnitrophota bacterium, assembly GCA_028865345.1. Taxonomy (GTDB): domain Bacteria; phylum Omnitrophota; class Gorgyraeia; order Zapsychrales; family Fredricksoniimonadaceae; genus JABDGZ01. Next base: position 21,378 of record JAGWKL010000014.1, read on the forward strand.
ATGAGGTTGCGTCCTGGGCAGCGTTCAATGCGGCATCGATTTTTTGGTCCCTGGATTTGTCCGTAACATCCTGGGCAGAAACGGTCTTTGTTCCTGCCAAAACCACACAGAGGACAAAAAAGACGGCAGATAAAACTTTAAATCTTGGCATATGAACTCTCTGAAAGCGGTACACGAAAGCTGGAACCGACAAACGAAAACTATCTTTGAATGCGTTAATTATAAGTTCCTGTTATAGGACCTGTCAACCGGCATTGCAACTATTTACTCATGATGGGCCATTTCCAAGTTGACAAACTTGACGAATTCCTTGAAAAATTTCAATTTGACCGATCCTGTGGGGCCGTTACGCTGTTTGGCAATGATGGCTTCCGCAATGCCGCGGTTCTCTTCAGTGGCGGTATAATATTCTTCACGCATTAAAAGCACGACCACGTCCGCATCCTGCTCGATGGCGCCGGATTCACGCAAGTCGGAAAGCTGCGGCCGGTGGTCTTGGCGGCTTTCCACCGCCCGGGACAACTGGCTGATGGCGATCAACGGCACCTCCAACTCGCGGGCGAGCGCTTTCAGGGACCTGGAAATCTCTGAAATTTCCTGCTGCCGGCTTTCCGTTTTGGTATGCGCCTGCATCAACTGCAGATAATCCACGACCACCAGTCCTATCTTATGGGAGGACTTGAGCCTCCGGGCCTTGGCCCTCAGTTCCAGCATGGAAATGGCCGGCGTATCATCGATGAACATGGGGGCATTCGACAGGCGGCCGGCAGCCTTGGTCAATAGCGGCCAATCCGAAGGCGAAAGAAATCCGGTGCGGACCTTATGGGCATCCACCTGGGCCTGGGAACACAGCATGCGCTGGGCCAGCTGCTCCTTGGACATTTCCAGGGAAAAAATGGCCACCGGAATGTTGTGTTCAAGGCAGGCGTGCTCGGCAATGGAAACGGCAAAGGCGCTTTTTCCCATGGACGGCCGTCCGGCGATAATGATCAGGTCGGAATTCTGCAGGCCGGAGGTCTTGCTGTCGAAATCCACAAATCCCGTGGGCACACCGGTAATGGATTTTTTATGCTGATAAAGGAGGTCTATGTTTTCAATGGTGTCTTTGATGATGTCTTTGATGTGGACGGCCTGCTGTTTTTGTTTGGCATCGGCGATCTCAAAGATCAACTGCTCGGCGGAGTCCACCAGCTCATCGATGTCCACGTTGACCGAATAACTTTTGGAAATGATCTGCGTGGCGTTCTTGATCAGCTGGCGCTGGATGCCTTTTTCTTTGACGATGTCGATGTAATACTGGACGTTGGCGGCGGTGGGGACAAAATCCGCCAGCTGGGAAAGATAGGCCACCCCGCCCAGCGACTCCAACTGGCCGGTATTTTTAAGCCAGTCGGAAAGGGTGATCAAGTCCACCCTTTTGCGTTCCTTATATAATTCGAGCACCGCTTCAAAAATTTTCTGGTGGGCGGTCTCATAAAAATAAGAGCTGCCGAGGTGCTCGATGCTTAACCCCACAGCTTCTTCGGAAATCATCATGGCCCCCAGGACCGCTTTTTCGGCGTCGATATTCTGGGGAGGGACCCTTACGGCTTGTTCCATGTCAGCCCTTCAAAAAATTGCGCTAAACGGCTTTTTTCGTGACCCACAAACGGATTTTGGCGATCACCTGCGGATGGAACCTGACTCCGATTTCAAAAATACCCAATTCATCGACCGGCTTCTCAAGGACCAGGGTTTTTCTGTCGACCTTGTGGCCTTCCGCTTCCAGGGCCTCAAGGATGTCGCTTTCTGAAACGGCCCCATAAAGCTTTTCCTGGTCATTGACTTCGACGGCGAGGGTCAGGGAAACCTTGCTTAAAATATCTGCTTTTTGCTGGGCTTCCTTGCGCTCGGCCTCATCAATGGCCAGGCGCTTGGCTTTTTCCCTTTCGATGCGCTGAATATTGCCTTTGGTGGCAGGCATTCCCAACTGTCGGGGCAGCAGATAATTACGGGCATACCCGTCTTTGACCTTAACGACATCGCCGAGGCGCCCCAGCTTTTCCACGTTTTTCATGAGGATGACATTCATATTACTTTCTCCTGGAAGATCCGACCGGTAAAAGCCCCAAAAAACGGGCGATTTTGACGGCGACCCCGATTTGCCGCTGTTGAGCGGCATTGGCGCCGGTCAGGCGGTGGGACAGCAATTTCCCCCGCTCGGTCAGGCATTTTTGCAAAAACGCGATGTTCTTATAATTGATCTCTGTGCCCTTAGGGATGGACATGCGCGGGGGGCGCGGGGACCTCCGGGTGCCGTCACCTCCCCTGCCGCCGAAACTATTGTCCCCGTCTTTCCTGAATGTCCTTCTGTCCGAAGGACGCCTTTTAGCTGATTTTCTTTCCATAAATTTTTTACTCCTCCCAAGCTATGTCTTCCGGCGATATCACGGTGTCCTGGTCGCCGGTATCTTTGGCCGCCGGCTCAGGACTCGTTGCGCCTTCACTTTTAACGGGCCCGCCCAAAAATTGGATGCGCTCGGCCCGCACATCAATGGTGCTGCGCTTCTGGCCGTCCCCGGTTTCCCAGGAACGGCTTTGCAAGATGCCCTCCACAAACACGGAGCGGCCTTTTTGCAAATACTGGTTACATATCTCCGCCTGCTTGTCCCAGGCCGTCACGGTGATAAAACAGGTGTCTTCCTTTAACTCACCGGTACGGTCCTTGAATTTACGGTTGACGGCGATGCGCAAATTGGTCACCGCAGTGCCGTTGGGCGTATAACGTAATTCCGGGTCCTTGGTTAAATTACCGATCAGCAAAACTTTGTTTAGACTTGCCATACCAATGCCTCCGTTCGCTCTTTGCTTAGAGTTACCTTACGGCTTTTTGGGTGCCTGTCCTGACTGTCAAAAAACGCAGTATCTGCTCGTTGATGCGCAGGATACCGTGCAATTTGGGTATGCTGGAACTTTCGGCTTCGCAATTCACCAGGTAATACGAACCTTCGATGATCTTCCGGATGGGAAAGCTCATCTTATGGCGTTCCAGCCATACGGTGTTCGCCGTGACCTTGACCTCCGCTTTGGACATGGCCTCCGCCACCTGTTTGGCGATTTCGTCCTTGGTGCTTTGCGGCGCATGCGCGTCGACGATATAAACGAATTCATACTTGTTCATTACTTTTTCCTTTTGTCATTCTGAGCGCAGCGAAGAATCTCAAAGATCCTTCGCCAGTTGGCTCAGGATGACTCCGACGTTACGTCGAAGTCAATTAAACCGATTCATGGCGGCTTTCGCACCTTCGGTCACCCAGCATGTGACGCAGTCCAGTGCATGGTTTATAAAATCCGGCAGCTGTTTTTTTTCTGCCGGGGTGAAATTCGATAGAACGTAATCAACGGTTCCAGCCGTCTGAGGAGAGTCGATCCCCAGGCGCAAGCGGCTGAATCGATCTGTCCCCATATGTTCAATAATGGACTTCAATCCATTATGCCCGCCGGCGCTGCCCGAAGGGCGCAAACGCATTTTGCCGAAGGGAAGGTCCAGGTCATCACAAATGACCAGGACATCCTCGGGTCCGGATCCCGACCTCTCCGCCGCCGCCTTAACAGCAAGGCCGGAATTATTCATATAGGTCGTCGGCATTAAGAAATAACAATCAACATCGCCAATTTTCAGTTTGGCATAACTGCCGTGCTTACTTGCAGATGAAACCCAATTAAGTTTATGACGCCGATTGAGCTCTTCGAGCGCCAAAAAACCTAAATTATGCCGCGTCCATTTATATTTCAGTTCGGGGTTCCCCAAACCGACGATCAATTTAGCCATCGTTTAAGGACGGTTATTTCTTGGCTTCTTCTTTCTTGGCAGCTTCGGGCTTCTTGGCCGCGCCTTCAGCTGTTTCTTCCTTCTTCTTTTCCTTCAACACTTCAGGCTCGGCGCCGGCGGCTGAGGCTTCGCCTTCAGCGGCCGCAGGGGCCGTTTCTTCGCGCATGGAACCGGCCACCGTGATGACCACAGATTCAGGGTCATGCTTGGTGCGCACGCCCGGCGGCAACGCCAGGTCCTTGACGTGGATGGAATCATGCACGCCCAAATTGGTGATGTCCGCTTCCAGATGGTGCGGGATGTTCGTCGGCAAACACACAATATCCAACTCCCACATCAAATGCTCCAGGGTCCCGCCGTCGCGTTTGACGCCTACGGCCTCGCCTTTGGGGATGATCTTGACCTTGATCTCGATTTCCTGGTCGAGGGAAATGCGGTTAAAATCGATATGAATGACCTCATCCGTGACCGGATGCAGTTGGACGTCCTTGATGATCGCCGGAAAATCCGAAACTTTTTTGCCCTCATCGGTCAAATTAAGATGATAGATCAGGCTTTCGCCGGCATGGATACGGGAAACGCGGTCGTAAGCCTTGCGGTCGGCCTGGATGGTCGTGGGCTTGGCGCCTGCGCCGTAAATGATCCCAGGGATCAAGTCTGAACGGCGGACCCGGCGGGCCTGGGACGATCCCGTATTTTTTCTGATTTGAACGTCAAAATTGATTTGTTCCATTTTTCTTTGTCCTTTTTAGGTTTAATTCCTGATCTCTTCAAATAAACTGCTGATGGATTCCGCATTATGGGTCCGGGCAATGGCCTCGGCCAACAGCGGGGCAATCGAGAGCTGCTTTATTTTAGGATGCTGGGTACCGTCCTTTAAAGGGACGCTGTTGGTGACAACCACTTCCAGCAGTTCCTTGCAATTGACGATCCTGTCTTTGGCCGGCCCGGAAAATACCCCGTGGCTGGCGGCCGCATAAACGCCTTTGGCCCCATAACTCTTTAAGGCCGCCACCGCATCGATCAGGGAGCTGGCCGTGGCAATGATATCATCCACAATCACCACGTTTTTGTCCTTGACCTCGCCCAGAATATTCATGACCTCGGTCTTTTCCGGTGACATGCGCCTTTTGTCGACGATGGCCAAGCTCGCATTCAGGCGCTTGGCGTACGCACGGGCCATTTTGATGCCGCCCACATCAGGGGGCACGATCACCAGGTCGCTGATCTTGCGGTCTTTGAAATACTCCGAGAGCACATTGATGGCGTACAAATGATCCACCGGGATATCAAAAAACCCCTGCAGCTGGCTGGCATGCAGGTCCATGGTCAGCACACGGTTGACGCCGGCGGCCACGATCAAATTCGCCACCAGCTTCGCGGTGATCGGCACCCGCGGCTGGTCTTTGCGGTCCTGGCGCGCATAGCCGTAATACGGGACGACCGCCGTGATCCGATCGGCAGAGGCGCGGCGCGCCGCGTCGATCAGGATCAAAAGCTCCATCAAATTATCATTGACCGGAGGACAGGTCGGCTGCACGATAAAAACATCCTGCCCGCGGATGTTTTCCTTGATGTGCACGCGGATTTCGCCTTCGCTGAACCGGCCGACGAAAACCTCGGTCTGGTGGATCCCCAGCCTCTGGCAAATCTCCGACGCAAGAGATGGATTCGCATTGCCGCCTAAAACCGATAATTTTCTCATATTTTTTACCTGTCCCCAGACTTAAAGGGCTCCTTTGATGACCCGTGCCGGGACGCCCACCGCCACCTTGCCCGCCGGAACGCTTCTTCCTTTGGGCAATACGGAGCCTGCCCCGATCACTGCCCCGGCCCCTATGCGGGTTGGCGCCACCAAAATCGCATCCGAACCGACAAACGCTTTTGCCCCGATCAAAGTCCTGTTCTTGTTCTTGCCGTCAAAATTGGCCGTCACAACCCCGGCGCCGATATTGGCGCCCGCCCCCACCGCCGCATCGCCTAAAAACGAAAAATGTTTTTGAAAGACCCCGGGGCCAAGTGTGGCACGCGAAACTTCGGCAAAATTGCCGATTTCCACCCCGTCGCTGATCCGTGTCCCCGGCCGCAGGCGGGCCATGGGGCCGATGCTGCAATTTTTGCCGATGCGCACATCCGTATGGATGACCGTCATCGGGTGGATCACGGTGTCCCTGCCGATCGCAACGCCCGCCTCAATAAAGGTGGTCAGGGGATCAACAACAGTCACCCCGCGGGCCATATGCGCGTTTAAAATCCTTTGGCGGATGACCGCCTGGGCCTGGGCCAGGTCCTGGCGGGTATTGACGCCGAAGGCCGCCGTCATGTCCTGGGCCGTGACTGTCCCGACTTTTTTGTTGCCGGCCAGCAATAACTCCACAATGTCCGTTAAATAAAATTCCTTTTGGCGGCTCTTTCTGACCTCTTTTAAGACCTGAAACAAATCTTTCGCGTCAAAACAATAGGCGCCGGCGTTGATCTCTTTGATCTTATCTTCCATGCCGGAAGCATCTTTTTGTTCGCGGATGGCTTTGATTGCTCCTTGGGCATCGCGCACGATACGCCCGTAGCCTCGGGGATCATCCAGCTTTGCCGTTAACACCGTGGCCGATGCGCCCGTGCGCCCGTGCTGTTTCAGCAATGCGGCAACGATTTCCTTGGAAAGCAAGGGAGTGTCCCCGCAGAGGACCAGAACCGTCCCGCGAAAATTTTTCAGGTACGGCGCGCACCGGTTGACCGCATCTGCGGTGCCGAGCAGCCTGTCCTGCCGGACGAATGTGACGGCCTCGCCCAGAAGGCCCCTGACCTTTTCGGCCCCGTGCCCCACCACCACATACGTTTTCAAAGAACGCAAAGCGCTTGTGACGTCCAGGACGTAATCCAATATCGTTTTGCCGCAAATTTTGTGCAGCACTTTTGGGGTCGCGGATTTCATCCGCGTCCCTTTGCCCGCCGCCAAAATGATCGCTTTAAACGAACCCATAAAATTTAAGTTGCCCAGTCAGGACTCGAACCTGAACAACGAGATCCAAATTCTCGGGTGCTACCATTACACCACCGGGCAATAAAATCACAATGTACTGACCACAAACGCCTGAGTGTAACGCTTGTCAAATCGCGCCCGGAGTTCAAACGCGTGTTTTTGCGACTGTGCCAAGGCAAAAACAGACGGGCCGCTGCCGGAAAAACAAACACCGGCAGCTCCAGCGTCGATCAATTTCCTTTTTATATAAATAAAATGAGGCCTCAACGACAAAATGGCAGGCTCAAGATCATTGGATAAAGCCCCTGCCAGACGAGCCACATCCCCTTTTCTTAAAAAGGGAAGCAGAATATTAACATTATCCTTTTTATTTGTCAAATTTAATTTAAGACGGGCGAAGACCTTTTTCGTATGCATTTTAACCCGAGGTGTGACAATAAGATGCCATAATTTTGCCTTAACATTTAACGGCCTGATCTTCTCTCCGCGCCCCTCCCCCAACGCATAAGACGTATTATATAAAAAGAAAGCCACATCGCTGCCTATCCGGGAGGCGTAATATGCCAGCTCTTTGGTCCCCAAGCCTAAACGCCATAAACGGTTTAATCCTGACAAAACAGCGGCCGCATTGCTGGAACCTCCGGCCAGTCCTGCGGCCACAGGGATTCTTTTGGTAATAGCGATGCTCACCCCTTGTGCAATCGAAAAATCCTGCCGCAGCATGGCTGCGGCTTTGTAAACCAAATTGGCAGATCCCCGCGGCACATGAGGATGCGAACAACGGATGGTTATTGCATTGGTTTTGTTGCTTTTTAAAGCAATGGTGTCCGCCAGACTGATGCGTTCGAAAACCGTCCTGAGTTCATGAAAGCCGTCAGGCCTTTTCGCCAATACATCGAGGACAAGATTTATTTTTGCAGGTGAAAGGACTGTGAGATCGGGCATTTTCTCAATTCTTTAATTTTCCGTTGCACGGAAACCTGGTCCGGGTCCAATCCCAGGGACTTGCGCCAATACCGGCAGGCCATGGCATCGTTTCTTAAAGCTTTATAAACATCACCGATATGCTCATAAAGGACCTCATTTTCGATCAGTCCTTCGGCTTTCAGCAAGATGGCCAGGGCCTGCGGATATTTCTCTTCTTTATAAAGCGCCCATCCCAAACTGTCGTAATATGCGCCGTTGGACGGGGCATCTTTGACGGCTTGGCTGGTCAACCGTACAGCTTCTTTTAAATGGGTCCCCTGTTGGGCATAAATATACCCCAGAGAATTAAGCGCGTCGCTGTTTCCGGGCTCGAGGCGCAGGGCCTTACGGAACATCTCAATAGCTTTCAAGTTGTCATTGGTATCCGCGTAAACACAACCAAGCAGGTAAAGCGCGGAGGTGTTATGAGGTTCCAGGGTCAGGACCTTGGAGAATTGACCGATGGCCGCGCCGTATTTTTGTTCGGCATAATACAGCTCGCCTAAATACAAATAGGCCTGGGGTTGAGCAGGGTCCTCATGCGCCGCTATTTTAAGGATGGTCTCATATTGGGAAGCAGCCAGATCGTACTTGTGCTGGTAAAAATAGACATACGCCAGCATGAAATGTGTTTGAGAATCCTGGGGAGAAATACGCGCCGCCGCCTTCAGCTGGGCAATGGCTTTATCGGGCCGGTTCAGTTGCAAATCGTACGCCGCCAATTTTAACCGGGGAGCGACGGCGAGAGGATCATACCTGGAGGCCTTTTGATATTCCTTGATCGCCTGGGGCGCATCATCGTTCATGTCGTCCCTGACGGCCAGGATGTATTGCGCCAGGGCTTTGGACCTTGCGCCCAAAGACCCCCACGACGCCAGGCAAGGGCCTGCGGCCGCCAGCAGCGATGATAGCGCCATCGCCATCACCGCAAAATGGCGTCGGTATAAAAGCATACGCGGACTCCTCGCTTCCCAACGATCAGCGGGTGGCTCTCTTCTTGAGATGGCGTAAAGCCTTACGTAATTTCTTACGTTTGTGAGTCCGGATCTTGATGAGTTTTCTTTTTCTTCCGCAGGGCATAATGGCCTTCCTTAATATATAAGCTTAAAAAGCTTAAGCAGTACTTCATTCGACGTCGATTGGTGTTACTAATAAATCAACTTATTCAAAGAATACTCAATAATCCCCTCAGCCCCTGCTTCTTTTAGGGCAGGGATGATTTTGCGCACGGTCCCTTCGTCGATCACCGTTTCCAAAGCCACCCACTGATCGTTCACCAGCGGGGAAATAGTAGGGTTGCGCAGGGCCGTGACTGTGTTTAAGACTTTCTGCAAATTCTTGCGCTGCACATTCATCTTGAGCCCCACCATGTTTTTGGCCTGCAAAGCCCCTTTAAGCAGCATGATGACCTGTTCCATTTTTAACTTCTTCCAGGGGTCTTCAAGCGCCTTTTTGTTGGCAATGAACTGGGTGGTGGACTCGCATAAAGTGTCGACGATGCGCAGCTTGTTGGCGCGCAGGCTCGAGCCGGTCTCGGTAAGCTCGACAATAGCATCCACCAGGCCCGTTGCGACCTTGGCTTCGGTGGCCCCCCAGGAAAATTCTACGTCGGCCGTGACCTTGTGCCTGCTTAAATATTTTTTGGTGACATTAACAACTTCGGTGGCGATTTTTTTGCCCTGCAGGTCCTTGACAGATTTAATGGAAGAGGTTTCCGGCACGGCCAATACCCAACGGACCTTGGTGGCGGTCTGTTTGGCATACAAAAGCTCGGCCAAGGCAGTCACATCGGATGAATTCTCTTCGATCCAGTCTGCCCCTGTGATGCCGCAATCCAGGGTCTCGTCCTGGACATACCGGGACATTTCCTGGGCGCGCAACAGCACCGGGTCAATTTCCTCATCGTCGATTTGCGGGAAATACGAGCGGCTGGAGACGGTCACCTTAAAGCCCGCCTTCTCAAAAAGGGCTACGGTCGCATCCTGCAGGCTGCCTTTGGGCAATCCTAACTTTAATTTTTGCATAGTCGAGAATTATAAACTCCGATCAATAATATGTAAAGTTATTTTAAGAATCAAATTTTTTATCTAATGCCGTTCCCGCATCGACCGACATGTCAGTTATTTTATTGTCAAAGTTCTCCGGCTTCGCTATAATGGCGTCTTCCCGAAATATTTCTATCAAATAGAGGTGTTTATGCTTGAAGTCCTACGAAGAAAAGGTGTCAATAAAGTTGTCCTTTGGGGTATTACCATTGTCGTCATTCTGTCTTTCGGTGTTTTTTGGACCGCCAACCGGGTCGACAATACCATCAACAGCGTCGGCACCATGTACGGGCACAGCGTCAGCAGGCAGGATTTCCAGCAGGCCTATGAGGATGCCCGCGACCAGGACATCAGGAGTTACGGCACCGAGTTTTTCAAGAACAACTCCCGATTCGATTTGGAAAACCAGGCCTGGAACCGTTTGATCCTGCTTAAGGAGGCCCAAAAACGCCATATTAAAGTCAGCGACCAGGAAGTTGTAGATGCGATCGCCGGCATGCCGTTTTTCCAGACCGACGGACGATTTGACCAGGCCCGCTACGAGGAGACCGTGGAAAGCCCGGACGGCTTTGACCGCTCACCCCAAGATTTTGAGAAAGGCGTGCGCAATCAATTGATGATCCAAAAACTGGTCGATGAGGTGGCGCCCGAGAGGACTTTCAGCGACGCGAATTTAAGAAAAATATACGATAAAGAAAACGAAAAAATCACCCTGCAGTATGTTCTGTTTAACGCATCGGACTTTGCCAAGAAGGCCGCGGCCGGCGATGATGAGATCAAAAAATACTACTCCCAGCATGCCCAAGACTTCACCACCGCCCCCACCATCGTCCTTAATTACGTTCAGACCAAGGACAAAGCCCTGGCCGACACTCTCTCCGAAGAACTGACTCCCGGCGCTGATTTTGCCGCCGTCGCCAAGAAATTGAAACTTGACGTCAAGACCACAGCCCCCTTTACGCGGGAACAACCCATCCTCACCTTTGCCTACGATCCGGACAACATCCAGAAGTTCTTTGCCATGCACCCCGGAGAATATTCCCCTGTTCTGCATGCCCCGGACGGCTATCAAATCGTCCAAGTCCAAAAGAAAAATGCTTCAGCCGTTCCGCCGTTGCAGGACATTGAATCCAAGGTCAAACAGGCCGTTCTTTTGGAAAAAGGGTTTGCCCTGGCCAAACCGCAGGCGGACCGCGCCCTTGCGGCCCTCACCCAACAGCTCAAAACCAAAGATTTCAAGACGGCGGCGACGGACCTTGGGCTTCAAGTCAAAGAAACACCGGCCTTTGGCCGCAGGGAGTTCATTGCCAGCACGGGACTGATCGCGGAATTCCAGCAGGAAGTCGATGAGCTCAATGCCGGTAAACGCTTAAGCGAAGTGATCTCCACTTCCCAGGGGCCGGCCATCATTTACCTGAAAAAGGAAGAAAAACCTTCGAAGGCGGAGTTTGAGGCGGACAAGGAAAATTTCAGGGAAATGTTGAGCGCCCAGGAGCGCCAGCAAATCCTCATTGCCTTTATGAGCGGGTTACGCGCCAGGGCCGACGTGCACAGCAAAATCAAACAGCAGTGATCTTCTTTAAAAAACCGGCCTCTGCCGCGGCATTTTGATGGATGCCTAAAAACTGCCGCAAGTCCGCCAGGGGCTGAACGTTAACGATGACAGGCACAAAGCCGGGGGCATTTTGCCACCGCGCCAGTTGAGCCGAGTCAAAATGGACCTTGATCTTCCCGCCGGAATTTCTCGTCTGTAAATTCATATTGGCGGCTGTCAGGTCGATACCGCCGTTTTCCATCCTGTTATACCCCGCCATGGCTTGGAGTTGTTTTTCCACTTGGACCATTGAGGGGCGCAAGGCGATGGGCCCGGTCATCCTATGGACCAACTCCTCCATTGGGCCTTTGAAGCCGTCGTCTTGATCAAACACTTCCTGCAAAGTCCTTCCCAAACTATACATATCGGAAGAAGGGCTGCTTATTTTCTCTCTTATGTCCGAATAGGCCATGGTCCTTGCCGGGCGGGGTGTCCCGATTTCCCTGGCCGTACCAAAATCGATCAACATGGCTTCTTTTTGGTTAATGATGATGTTGGCAGGCTTGATATCATTATGGACCCAGCCCAACCGGTGTATGGCCTGCAACGTACGCGTAATCTGAAGCATCATACCGATTTTCCGTCGCATGGGCATGGCTGACCAAACCTCAGGGGATTTATCCAGGCTTACGCCGCCCTCAATGCCTTTTAATTTCATCCAGAACGCGTTATGGCCGTCGAGGCCGACCTCCAAAAGCTTGGGAACCCCGCGGACTCCCGCTTCGTTCAAGAGAGAGATCAGGCGTGCAGAAGAACTCATGGTCCCATTGAACACCTCCTTTTGGGCCACTTTATAAAAAATCCCCCCTCCCTCCGGGGCTTTATAAACGACCGCAGTCCCTCCTTTACCGAGCACTTCCATTGTGCGAAATCCGGGGACCGTATCATGGACGATCTCTTTGAACATGCTCCGCAGTGCCGTTAACGCTTCTTCCCTGGCCACGAAGAACAATGTCGACGCATCGCTTATCATCACATGTTTTTCCGCCGGTTGAGACGTCCCTTGATTGCTGTTTTTCTTAGAGGGGAATATCGTGACCGCTATTTTGAACATGGCCTGAAGGGGACGCGAAATATGAGACAGCATCGCGGGATCGCTGCTTATTTGCAATTCGGGCGATCTGAAATTGGTCACATCCATGGCCAAGTCCATCCCGCCGGAAAAGTATTTCCTGGGGCCCGTTTTTTGGGTAAAGGGGTCCTTCTCCACCTTGATGTAGTTATAAACGCCCCTTTTGAATGCCTGCAGGTACCGTTCATAAATCTTTGCCTTTTCCAGCGGGTCCCTTACAGTCACCCCGGCCACCTTGTCTTTGTTGGCGTAAACCTGTTCCAAAATGCTGTCTTTGATTTCTTTCTTATACCACGTCGCCAGGATGAGCGAGTTGTATATCTGCCGCAACACGGCGAAATTCCTGTCTTCATTGACCTCCTTATCAAGTTCAGGAAGTACGATCTGCCGCACCACCTCGTCACCCAATTGATTCGTGCTCCCGGCTTGCGGGGATCGGATACCTTCATGTTTTTGCAACGATAAATAATCCTGCTCCAGCATCACCTTGAGCTTCGCTTCCACCACATACGCCGTCCCCGCCTGCGCGTTCTCATAGACCACCGCTTTTTCAGGCACGATCCAGACCTTGTTAAACGTATTGACCGGCACATCGGCCGTACCGTATTTCTTCACCGCCATGGCATACACCTTTTTCCAAAATTCCCTGCCTGTTCTCCCCGCGGGATAGATGAGTGATGCCGTGATCTGTTTGAGCATGTAGTCCTCGGCCAGCAAATCCCGTCCCATTGCCGTCAGGCCGAAGCTCTGTGGGATGATCCGGTCTTTCTCATAAGGCGAAAGATTGACCCATAAATCTTTTTCAGGAATGGTCAGGCTGGTTAAGAAATATTTGACCAGCCTGGAAGATTCATCCTTAAGCTGGTCGCTGCTTAAGGCGCTGCCGCCTTTATCCAGGATAAAATCGAACCGGAAGGGATTATCCCTGTGGATCCTGATCCCTTTCAATACAGGCGGATCCAGCGGCGGGCTTAAATGCACCATCACCCCGGGCGGCGGAAGGTTTAAGTCCCCGTTGGGCCGGATAAAAAAAGGGGGACCTTCATCTGCCGCACAGGCCGGCAGCGGGCCTATGACAGTCGTTATCAAAAACCCCGCCAAGGTTATACAAAGAAATGGGGTACTCATATCTGTTATAAAGTATATACGATTACAGAGGTTGAGAAGGGAGAAAATCAATAATTACCGAAGTAGCTTTCGTAGTCGGAGGGGAATACATGGGTGACGCTGCGGACAATGCCTTTTTCATCGATAAATAAGAGGGTCGGGACGCCGATAAGAAAATACTTATCCAGCACGACGCTGTTGGCATCGACAAAACTGGTCAATTTCATTTTGCGGCGCTTGAAATAATCGCTGACCTGCTTTTTGGTTTCTCCCACGTCCACCAGGATGATCTTGATGCCCTGCTTCTTGATGGCAGCAAGGTTGTCATAGAGGGACCCCAAATCTTCATAACAATGCGGGCACCAGGTCGCCCAAAAGACGAGAATGGCCTTCCCACCCTGTCGGGCGGCCATGACGCTGGAGGAAACCCCCTTCGTATTGGGCAAAACGATATCAGGAAGGGGTTTGCCCACCAAAGGGGTCCTGACCGCGAAGCTCGCAGACAACTTGGCCATGGCCCAGATCGGAGGCGAAGAAAACAGGAACAAAAACAATAAAACTAAACGCATGAAGAATCGACCCAATTCAAATAATCCTGATTTCCCTGAATAACGGGCAGGGCGATGATTTCCGGCAGCTTGTAACTATGCAGGGACTTTACCTTTGCCATGACTTTCTTAAACAAAGTTTTCTTGGTCTTTAAAACAAGCAGGGCTTCTTTTGAAGAGTCTATTTTCCCCTCCCACCAAAACAGGGATTGCACTCCCTCAACGATATTGGCGCAGGCGATCAACCTGTTTTCCAGCAGTCCCCGGCCGATTTTCGCGGCTTCTTTTTTGTCCTTGGCCGTGACCAGCACCACTATAAAATTTTTCATGTCAACATCATCAAAGATATCATCCGCCCGGCTTTGGGACCATCGCGCCGGAATGAAAAATAATTGGTATTACAACACGTACATAGACCACTGTCAAAGATATTTTCTTTGGGGACCCCCGCCTGAAGCAATTGATCGCGGTTGGCCGCCATCATGTCTGCGTA
>JAGWKL010000015.1 GCA_028865345.1 Candidatus Omnitrophota bacterium
CCGGGAAACGGTGATTTTGATGTCCTTTATCTTCACGCCATTCAGGCGCAGTCACTTGTGGGGGTTCAGGATCAATTCATTGCTTGTCACCCTGTCCCTCGTCGCCCCTTACTTCCTGATTTTTTATGGTTATATTTTGCTTTCCTTCGCCGCCCCACACTGGGCGTTGCGCCATGCGGTCATTATATTGCTCACCAGCCTGCCTCTGGCGGCGATCTATTACACCGCCGAAAAAGATACGGATTTCGTATGGGTGATTGCTTACGGGTTCTTCTGGGTCCTCTCGTGCCAGTGGATCATCCCTTATGCTTTCCTGACCTGCCGCCGTCAGGGCGCGTGGCTTACGCGCGGCTGAGGAACCCGTGAAGATCTGCGGTTTGCCGGATGCTGATGATCACCGGCACAAAACCGGGGGAATCTTGAAGCTGTCGGAACATGGCAGGGTCGATATGGAATTTGATCCATGCGCCGGAATTTTGTATTTCCAAAGGCGTATTTTGGGCGGTCAAATCAATACCGCCGTTCTCCGATACCGGTGCATGTGCCATCGCCTGATTTGCCTGCAATTCTATCCCCCGGGATTTTAAGAAATTAACGACAACATGGGGTCCCGATTGACCGGCGAAGAACCTGTAATTGTCGTCCATGGTGAAGTCCCGGCCATAGACATGCCTGTAACGCAGATAGCTGTCCAGCGCTTCTTTCCAGGAATCATAATGCTGGTCCTGCGTATTGCTGATGATCCCATCCATGTCAAAAATAACGCCTTCAAGCCGACGCCCCGGATGTTTTTGATTAAACCAGGCTTTTAGGTGCTGAAGATCCAACCCTTCGGCCTCGTCGACATTGTGCACATCCTCCAAAATAATGTCCGCGCCGTTAGCCCGCAGCTCAGGCACGACATTCCTGTTTCTGGCGATGGCGACAATCAGGCCGAAACCTCCCTGCCTGGCGTCCTGGACACCCGCGGGGGCATCTTCAAAAACAACGGCATCTTGGGGATCCATGTCATCCATTCTTTGGGCGACGGCTTTAAAAAAATAGCCTGAAGATTTTTTAGGGACGCCCGGCGTGGTCGCATCAACCACCGTCCTGAACTTCGAGATGATCCCAAAATCTTCCAGGTTTTTCTTGGCATCCTTGCTCGATGATCCCACCCCCAACGCGTATCCGGCGCCGGCCAATTCCTGGATCAACCTTACGGTCTTTGCATAGGGCTTAATAGGATCGAACCTGGCGATGGCGCCGAACAAGGCTCTTTTATAACCGATAATCACTTCCGGTGAAGTCGCCGGCCCCCATTGCGGGGACTGTACCCCTGCCTGCTCGGTTGCCTCCTTGACCAATTGGGCGCTGTCCGCCGGACCCTGCCGGTCCTGCTCTTCCTGCGGATCGTCGGCTTCCACTATCGCAGGATTGACCTCAATGGGTTTTAAATTATGGAGCAGGCCCATCATTTCATTGATGACGGCCAATTTCTTTTGGCTCTTTTCGTCCATCCTATTTGCTAATTCCCTCAAATATTCCGGAATGAAAACTTTTCTTAAATAATCCACGGTCTGCCAGCGGTAAAAAGGGCTTTCTAAAATGCTTAAGATGACGCCGGAATGATTGGGGTATGTTTTCTGCACCTCCAGGCGCATGGCTTCCGTCAATGGTTTGGGATGCCCCTGCGTCCCTTCTTTCTCCCTAAAGTAGCCTTCCTTCATCAGCCATTCAAAAAGATGTTCTATGCGGGGAGTTTTTAATTCGTTGAATTTTTCTTCAAACGTTTTTTCCGATACAGGCCCGGCAACAGGCACAAACCCCGTTTTCTGCCTCAGGCCAAAACGTGTGTAGTTGCTCATAATATTAATGGTAGGGGTGCCGTTTTTCATGGTAGGGATATATTCCGGATAAACACCCAGTATACGCTTAAAAGGACGGTCCGGACGTTCAAATCCATATTCGTTATAGCGCAAATGCCCCTGGGCCGCCAGTTCCAGGGCCACATACATCAGTGCCACGCCGGGATGGAGGTTCCCGAATTCATTGGAAAAAGCATTGATCGCCTTCTGCTGCCTCTGGACACCCTGCATCATAATGATACGAAGGGCGTCACCCTGCGTATCAAGCCCTATCCTGAAAAACACTCCTTTTAAAGGATTCACCGGGCTGTGTTGTTCCACCCCCAGGGTCAAATAGTAGCCATTGGTGCTTTCCGCCAGACTGTATTGCATTCCTATAAAATATTTCGTACCCGGAATGTCCGCTTTGAATACGACATTTTGTTTGACAAAATCCGGTGAAGACATCTTCATCAGGCGTTCAATATTGGCCCTGGCATCATTGATCTTTTCATTGGCATCCAGATAGGGAGCGCAATTATAAACAAACACCGGCTTGTCCAGCATCTGACTGTTTCTTACCCATACCATAAAAAACGCGTACAGAGCATCGTCGGAAACATTCTTAAGGGCTATTTTGTTCTGGGCTATTTTATTGTGGACCATCCATGTCATGAGGGCATTCAATTCTCTCTGGGGAACGTTCCATTTTCGGGCAAGGACCTTCAGCCAGCCCGCTGCAATGGAAGGCGAACCGTTGGTTTGCTGGATAACGATGTTGTTCCACAATTTCTTAAGCAGGGGCTTTTCCGGCAGTATTTTCTCGCTGCCCAACCATGATATTAAATCTTCCTGATCCTGGGGCTCCAGCATTCCCAGGTTCCTCATGGCACGGGTTTGGTTCTGCGCGGCCTGTTCGATCAACCCTTTCACCTCATCAGCCGTCTGGCCCTCATTAACCATGGCTGCATCTTTAAAAGAAGGGTAATTCTCAGACCGCATGTCGGCGGTAACCACATAAAGCGGGTCGTGTTCTTCAGGCATGACCCCAGTTACGGTCATTGCCATGTCCCCGAAGAAATTCACGCCCCCTGAGAAGTATTTCCTTGGGAAGGGCTGTTGGGTCCGGGGGTCGACCTCTTCCTTGATGTAGTCATAAGCGCCTTTTTTAAAAGCTTGCAGGTAGCGCTGGTAGATGGCCTCGACATCGCCGCCGGATTCCCCCGGAGTGCCGGAAGCATATCCAACCCCCTTGACCTTGTTCTTATCCGCATAAACCTGCTCTAAAATGCTGTCCCTGATTTTCTTCTTATACCAATCAGCCAGGATAAGACTGTTGTAAACCTGGCGTAACCGGGCGAAGTTCCTGCCTTCATTGACCTCCCTGGTCAGCTGGGGGATGACGATTTGACGGATGATGCCGGAGGCAAACCGGTTCATGGGGGTCATGTGACCGTTGACCTTATGCTTTTTCATGGACAGATAATCCTGTTCCAGCATCACCTTGAGCCTGGCCTTAACCACATACGCGCTGCCTGCCTGGGCGTTCTCATACACCACCGCCTTGTCCGGGACGATCCACACCTTGTTGAATGTATTGACAGGGACATCCGTTGTTCCGTATTTTGCCTGCGCCTCCTGATATACCTTCTTCCAAAATTCTTTGCCTATCCTTCCTTCGGGATAGATCAGCGACGCCGTGATCTGTTTGAGCATGTAATCCTCTGCCAACAAATCCCGGCCCATTTCCGTTAAGCCGAAACTTCGGGGAACGATGCGGTCCTTTTCATAAGGACTTAAGTTTACCCAGAGGTCTTTTTCGGGGATGGTCAGGCTGGCCAGAAAATACTTGATCAGCCTGGCGGATTCATTCTTGAGTTGAGCATTGCCGATCCGGCTGTCGCCTTTATCAAGGATAAAGTCAAACCGGAAGGGATTATTGGTATGGACCTTGATGCCCTTGAGGACAGGCGGGGAAAAAGACGGACTTAAATGGACCATCACCCCCGGTGGCGGTAAACGAAGTCCGTCGGCCCGGGCCGACGGCAAGGGGCCGACCGTACCCGTACACAGAAAGCAAAGCAAGACCACCCATGATATAAATGATTTCATAGACAATAAAGGATAACATATAAACAGGAACGCGACAACCGCGAGAGCCCGGAAGACAGAAAAGGACAGGTCCCTTTTTTATTTCACA
Organism: Candidatus Omnitrophota bacterium; assembly: GCA_028865345.1. Taxonomy (GTDB): domain Bacteria; phylum Omnitrophota; class Gorgyraeia; order Zapsychrales; family Fredricksoniimonadaceae; genus JABDGZ01. The sequence goes on from JAGWKL010000015.1 coordinate 4,027, forward strand.
TACATGGCCTTGAGCTGGGCAACGGTGGGAAAAGAGGCATAATATTCACCTTGCGGGCCGACATACCCCTTGCCTGACCTCTTAATGACCACGGTCGTATACCCGCCGCTGTTATTGGGGATATTGAGCGGAAAGCTGTCCTGGCCGTATGACGTTGCCGGCGCGGGCGGCGGGGCCGCCACCTCGACTTGTTGCGGTTGCTCCACGACCACAGGCGCGGGCTGTTCGTACACGACCGGTTGGGGCACCACCCTATAGCCGCGGGGCGTCCAAACATAGTAAATGCCTTCACTCGTATAGTACGTCCTGCCGTTGATGATGACCGCCTGGAAATCCGGCGGAATGGCGCTGACATACGCCCCCACCGGCGGCTGCACGGTCACCCAATCCCCATAACCCGCATAGCTGTAATATACGCCGTCGCAATAAGAATACCTGGCGCCCTGTGACCAGATCGTGGTGCAATCCGGCGGCAGATAACGCTCATGATAACCCCAATACGGATGGTCACGCCAGTCATGATGCTCATCCCACCGATGGCGGTCCCAATCATGGTGATGCTCCGGCCCGCCCACACCCACGCTCACGGCCCAATCCGCATAAGACCATTGGGAGCCCGTCGATAAAACCAGCATAAAAACCCCAAATATAATTTTTCTTAACATACCTTGGTGCTCCTTCTTTAAATACGGGTGTCCGTCACCCTTATTGGCCGTCATCTTTATCGGCGTTTTTGACCGTAAAATCCCCGTCCTTGAATCGTCCCTGATAATGCTTGCCGGAAGGCATGATCAAAAGCCCCTGGCCGTTGATCTGGCCGTTGCTGAAATTCCCCTTATATGAGCCGCCGTCGGACCAGGTCAAGAGCCCCCGGCCGTTTAAAAGCCCGTTTTCAAACTGCCCTTCATATTTGCTGCCGTCGGTATAGACCAGGCTCCCTGGGCCGTCGTAAAGCCCGTGTTTAAATCCGCCGGTATATTCCCGCCCGTCGGGGCAGCTCAATGTCCCCTGCCCCTCGAGGGCCCCGTTGGCAAACGTGCCCTCATACGTACAGCCGTCGGGCAGGGTCTTTGTCTCAACCGCTGCGGCCCGGGCGCAGGCGCCCCATAAAACAAAAATAAGCAATGCCGCCCAGCCCTGTCTCACCATGATTTTCCTTAAAATTGTTTTAAAACCAGGCCGCCGATGAGCCGGGCTGTCTCTTGCGGCCCGACCGCATCAACATTAATGACAAGATCGTACAATAAGGGGTCGGCGTTGTCCTTGCCAAAATACTTTTTAACGTAGTCCCTTCGATTACGGTCCTTTTTAAGCACAAACTCCCTGGCTTCTTTTTTGCTGACCTTCAGGTATTCCTGCATATGTTCGATGCGCTTCTCCAGCGGGCTGATAAGCCTCACATGCACCCCGCCCGGCACCTTGGCGGTGATGATGCCGGATGCCCTGCCGATGATGATGGCATATCCCAACTGGGCCAGCTGGAGAATGGTTTCGCTGGTTTCATGGACCAGCAGATACCTGGACGGATGCAGGCCGAAGAGCTCCTCCATCAAATCCTCGACTTCGGAGATCGTCGATTCCGACATATACGGCAGGACGGTTTCCGGCAGCTCAAGGCCGTCCACCACCTTCTTGAGCACTTCCTTGTCAAACACCGTCCACGGGCATTTCTCCCGCCTCTCATTTTTCTGCAGGTATTCGCATAACTTCCTGGCCACCGTCAATCCATAGGCCCCGGTCTGGCGGGAGATGGTCACGTAAGGCCGGTTGGTCCTCCTGTTTTTCTGGGGATCTTCCCTTAATTTCTTGGCCTGGGAATGAATGTAGGAAGTGTAATCATTCATAGGAAACTCGGGTCAATTTATGATCTGAATGCCATTACTCTATCACACGGCCCCATGCCGCGCAAGAAAAAGGGGCTTGTCCTTTTTACCATTTTAGACGGGAGGGTTTGCCTTATACATGATGACGTTGGCCTTTTCCAGGGTGATGAGCCCGTCGCAGACCATCTCATCCAGGCACGGCAGGAAGGCTGCTATTTTTTCCTCACTATCGACGATTTCGATGACCATGGGCAAATCCTCGGAAAGCCTTAATAATTTCGAGGTGTGCATGTGGCTCTTGCAGCCGAACCCCATGCAGCCCTTGACCACTGTGGCCCCGGCCATTTTATTCTTGCGGGCCGTTTCAACGATCATCTCGTACAAAGGACGGTTGTGCCACTGGTCCCTTTCACCGACGAATATTCTTAACAGTTGTCCATTGGAAGGGATCTTCATTGTCCACCTCTCTCAAAAACGATTAAATGATTTGACCGATCAAAATCCCCAAGCGCAGGGCGATAAAACCGACGATCGTACTTAAAAAAATATTGGCCAGGGCCTTGAACATTTCCCCCCCCATCACCAGATGGGAGGTTTCGAGCATATAGGTTGAAAACGTCGTGTAGGCCCCGCAAAATCCCACCATCAAAAAGACCTTGGCGCCGGGGCCGAGCAGGACCCGATCGTCGATAAGGGTCGAGAGAAAACCGACCAGAAAACAACCCGAAAGATTGACGATCAGGGTCCCGAAAGGAAAGTCCGTGCCCAATTTCTGGTAAAGATATCCGGCAAAATAGTACCGCGCCAATGTCCCTGAGGCCCCGCCCAATATCAAATAAACCAATTTTGCCATATATTTTCTAAACCTCCCTGGCGTCCACGTCTATGATATCGCCTTCTTGATGCGGGCGGGAAGGATCCAAAGTCAACAGCCATTGGCTGTAATACTTCATGCCGTAAGCAAACCCGCCCCACAGGGCCAGATGCTCCGCCACATGCCAGGCGTTGCTGAAAAGCGCTCCGGCCAAGGCGATGAAGACCAGGTACTTGAACAAAAATGCAAACAATATCCCGAAAAACCCGAAGGCTTTGATGACAAACAGGAACGCCAGTATCCAGGTGGCTGTGCCCAGGGCGTGGGACATCAAAAGCGAATACAAAGACAGGGTCGGCCTTAAAGGTTTAATGAGGGTGGCGGGAAGGAAGCCCACCACAAAAACGATGATCGTAAGATACGCCACGACGATCAATACGGGCAGGAAGAATTCCATGATCGCAGTCAGGCCCCAGAAGAAAACCAGCAGAAAAAGGACGGTGCCTATGATGAAAAAAAGAGGGAAACCGAAATTTTTTGATCCGGTGTATATTTTCAACATTTTACTCGGGGCCTCTCAAGAATCTCCGGAGGTATTCGCCTCGTACAGGTCGTGGATCCCTTTAAGGTCGATGTGTACCTTTTTATCGTGCCATATTATGATATCTTTAAAACGGCGGTTGTAAACAATGTCTTCCATGGAATACGCGTGGCGGGCGATGATGGGCTGCGAGAAAGTTTCATCCGTGCCTGTCAGGGAGGCCAGGACGCCCATTTGGGCCTCCCTCATTTTGGCCTCGTCCATGCCGAACAACGGGCTTCTCTCGTCGATAAAATGCCGGACGGTCCAGCTTAATGAAAACAGCGGGGTGTGATCGCGCTCCAGCTTCAGGTCGTAAAATTTACGCGTCTTTTCCCCTTCCAGGCTGGTCTCATTCTTGGTCATGTGCAGGGTCATGCGCGCTTCCGCGATCTGGTTTAAGCGCTCGTTGGCGATCCGGAAAAACAGGCACGGGGCGCCGTTATGCCGGCTGATGATCGCCTTGTTGCTGAAAATGACCCTGGCCGTGGCCCTGGAAAACCGGGCATAAAAAAGGCCGGTGATAACGGCAAAGGTCAGCAGGCCCAGGAATGCCTGGACCGTCATCAGCGCATGGACCACCAGACCCGCCGGGCCGGCCCTGCCGTAATCCACGGCGACCATGTTCTCCACACTTAAAAAGAAACATTGGCTGAAATGTTTGTCTACCCCGCTTAGCAAATACAGGCCGGCAAAAAACAGGTTTATCAGGACATAGACGGCCGCGGCGTAAATGAAAAATTTGGGCCAGGAGAGGGAAAAAAGATAGTGGTAAAGATCGGCAAAGGGGTTATGCTTCTCACGGGTGCCGTGGACGTTCAGCTTCCCCTGCCTGTTGATCAGGGCGCGGAAATGAAAGGATTGCGCGTGTAACGATTGACGGGCGTTTTGCATTTTACTTGCGGCATGTTCCTTTCCACGTAAGGGGCGCTGGATGATATTTTCTCCGCGATGACACAACTTTACGACATCAAAGGAAGTGCTGCTCAAGCCTTTTGACACTCGACCCTGCATCAAAAGCCGAACATGTGGTCCAGGCAGAAGGATTTTTCGCCCTTCATAAGCCCGTGGTAACCGAACAGGCGGCAGGTGGTGTCACGGATGATGATGTAGGCGTCCCTCCCTGCGCGTTGGCGTTCTTCCTTGCCGAACATTTCATGATAGCTCCAGAACAAGGAACCGCTGCAGGCGATATGCACCGTTTTCTTGAGAACTTCTTCGCCCTTTGAGTTGGTGAGGATAAGCTCCGTCGTGGACTGGGCATGCCAGGGGGTGGATGCCGGATAGATCAAATGGCACAGGGTGTCTGTCCCCTCGTCGCGGCCTAAACGCAGGAAAAGCCGCGTGGTCAACCCCGGCGGCTTGCCGGCGTAGGACTGCGGCTCGTTTTTATAGACCATGACCGTATTAAAAATATGCGAGCCGAAACTGGTTTCTGTATTATGCCCGCTTGCGGCGTCCTCGTAACGCATCAGGGCATGCAGCCAGCCGTCAGCTTCCCCTCCTTGCGAAAAATCATAAATCAATTCCGCATGACCGAAACCGCCGGGAAAGTCGCTTTCGGCCCTCTTCCCTAATATATGGTTGATATTGTAATCTTTGATATTGGCACGGTCCAATAGCCCCAGGGAATGAGCCCCCATCTGCTTACCTTTGCTGTTATAGATCATGAGCGTCAGCGGCAGGTTTTTCTGGGCCGTTGACATCGGTGTGGGCAGGACGATGGTCTGCCAGCGGTTGACGGGCAAAACCGGCATCGGCAATATATAGACCTTACCCATGACCTTGGAAAGTTCCTTGATGGCGGGATCGCTTTTAAGATCGGTGCGTTCGACGTTGGTGTGCGCGATCAGGCGGCGATTTTTAGCGTCGATGACCTCGTAACGGGGACGGACAAAATACCGGCCGGCATGCACTTCGAACTGCTGCGGCCATCTGGCCTGTGGAAACAAGTCCGCCACGTCGATGGCGCAGGTGGCGAAACCGGGGATTGGTTGATCATAGGTGACCACGTCGTCCGAACCCATGTAACTCAAGCCCAGGCCGTTGGCCGGGATCGGGCATGGATGGCTGTTTTGCACCCATAGGAGGACCTGGTGGCCTTCCTTGGGCGCGGGCAGGCCGGCGTATAGATCGGCGGGCCAGGGGTTGGCGTCATGCGTGCAGGACAGGACCGCATCGTCGTCGCCGTACGTATCAAGCGCGTATTTGGCCACGTCGTGGCCTGCGATGCCTGTAAAATGCACAAATAAACTACCGGTGAAGTCGCCTAACTTCAGGCGCTGTTTGATCTCGCGGCTGTCCAGGGTGATGGTATGGACGGATTTCTGGAGATTTTCATTCCATTGCGCCAATGTTTTGCCGTCTTTATCAAATAAGCAGCACCACAGGCCCACGGTCTTGGGGCTGTACCCGGCCCAATAATTGGCCGTGACCAATCGCGTATGGTGCCCCGCTTCCTCCCTGAAAAAAACGAAATTGGTGGCAAAATTCAACGGGTCCAGATAGTTGCGGGTGTTAGACAAGAATTCATCGGCCAGACGGACGTCATCGAAAGAATAAACCCTGATCCCCTGAGGCAGCAAATGCCGGATTTGAGCGACAAGGCGCGCCGCATCAAAGGCGGAAACAAAAACAGCGTCGGCATCGGTGTTTTTAAGGGCTGTCACGGGTTGCGCGTTTTTTCCGAACAGCTCACGGCCGATATCGGCCACGTTTTGCACAAAGGCCGAGGCGACCTTGACGGATGAAAGCTCGTATAGGGCCTCCCATTCCTGGGCATGGCCCAGCGGATCATAGACGGCGATCCTGCCTGACGACGACAGGGTCTTTATCAGGCCCTTCATCCTGGCGGCCGTCAGCGGATGGCCCAGGGCTTTGAAAAGCGCTGAGGAGCCGCCCGTGTTATTAAATGTTTTGATCTTGAGAGGAATTCCCCGAGTGACCGTCGGTGTTGTCATTTTTTAAGCCTTTCTGTAAGGCGTTCACGCACAAAATCAGCCGCTTTTTGAGTTTCGTTAAGCGCTGCGGCCTTGAAAGGCTCGACGCTGCCCCAAAAGGGGCGCACAAAGCCTTTTTGGATGAAATTCTCCACGAAGAGTTTATGCCTTTTTCCGGCATTTGGCAATTCATATATATAAACCGGCTTGGCCGTGGAACAGCTCTCGGAAATCATGGAAATGGAATCGCTGGTCACCACGATCACGTCCCCGAGGCCGAGCATCCCGAAATAAGGGTTCTCGCCCTGGCCGTCCCATATATAGGAAGGGACCTCGGCGAGTTCGCGGCGCAGCATGGCTTCGTTGGCCGCGCCCGTCCGGCGGGACGGGGTCACGGCAAGCCCCCCTCCGCTGAGTTTGGCCGCCATCACAAGCTTTTGGGCAAAATCGCGGACCAGCGGGGCGGAAAGTTCCTGGTGCTTGTTTTTGCCGCCTACCAGGACACTGATCAAAGGGCGCGGTAAGGACCCCAGCAAGGGCTTGAAATGCCGGGAGGCATCCTCGAGTTTTTCCGTTGTCACGTGGTGCACGGACCCCTGGGTCACAAAAACATTCTTCCCGCGCAATTTGTCGTGCTCGGGCACAATAACGACGTCGAAATGTTTCGGGTTCATCAAAGGGTCCTGGATATGGACCGTGAACGTTTTGTTACGGCTCGCCCGCCGGACGGCCACCGAGACGGCGGCGCTTTGGCATCCGCAGGTGATCAGGACATCCGGCCATGGAGGCGTGAGACCATATTTCTCGGGCGATAAAATCCCCCACCCCCAGGGTTTCCTGATCTCTTTTAAATCATAGGGGAAGCCCAGCGCCTGGGCAAGGCCCTTGGCCTGGTTTTGAAGGCCGATCAGACCTTGAGCTGCCACCCAGCACGACGATACCGCATGATCGGACTTGACGGCCATAGCTCAATAGGATGAGAACATTTTGAAGAGAGCGGAGAAGCGGTGCCGCTTTTGCTCCTGATCGACGAATTTTTGATGGGTCACCCAGTTCATCTGAATGACTTTGCGGGGGCCTTCAAACGGAAGATGCCCGTGGTAGGACCGGTCGGAACGTTTGAAAACCAGCAGGGTGCCGACGTCGGGCGGGATCTCGGTCTTGATGTCTTCGATATTGTTGCTGTTGAGCACACGCAGCCGGCCTCCCTGGTTTTCCCAGGAGGGGTTCATATAGAGAAGCACGGTGATGATCTTGCTCTCCGAATCCGTGTGGACCTGGCCGTCCTTGGACCTGCATTTGCCCCGGACCGTGAACATGGTCGGTTTGCCTTCCAGATCAACGGAAAACTTCGATGCTATCGCACGGCGAAAGGCGCCGGAGTTCATTTCATCGATCAATTGTTTGAATTCGCGGCTGCAGGTGACGGTGGTCAACGGAAAGCTTCCGGCGGCCTTGAGCTTTGGATACGTTTCGATCAGCTTGTCCTTCCATTCGTCCCGGATAAAATTCGAGACCGTGATGTACTCATAAGGAAGGGTTTCCAGCCTGGCACTGTCAACCTTGCCGACGTCGATCATAGATAAACGTGAATCCATAGGCGATTCCTTTCGTCTGCTGACAAAAAAATATTATAAAACAAACCCAATTCAATTTACAGGTTTAATTTAGGACAGAAGCTTGACCCTAATATGGCCGGCCTGGGCAGCGCGTAAAGCCACAAAATACCTGCCGATCTTGACCTCAATTCGGCCGGCCTGGACCCGCACGACCTCCACGACTTCACCGGGAACAAGCCCCATCTCCTGGATGCGCTCACCCCGGTCGGTCTCAACAGAAAAAGCGACGATCAGCGCCTTTTGTCCGACAGGCACCTTGCTTAAGATCATCCATTGTTTATCATCTTTAGCGTCTGGCATACCGCACAAAAAAATGGTGCCGAGACCCAGACTTGCACTGGGGACGCCAGGATTTTCAGTCCTGCGCTCTACTACCTGAGCTATCTCGGCATTCATGGGGCAGGTCGTTTTTCAAGAAAATCATATTCTACTTCAAAAGCCGGTATTGTCAAATTTTAAGCTTCCCTTAAAAAACAGGCCGCATCCTGCGGAAAGGTAGGCACGATATGCAGCCCTGTGCCCCACTCAAAACCGACGCTTCGGGTCAGTTTCGGAATGACTTCAATATGCCAGTGATACCACGCCGGATTCGCATACCCGAGAGGGGCTGTATGCACATAAAAATTATAAGACGGGTTGGCCAAGGCTTTTTTGACCTTTTGAAGGACAACCTGCAGGACCTGGGCCAGATGATGTTGTGTCGTATCGTCCGCGTTGGCAAAATCTGCGCTGTGCCCTTTAGGAATGATCCAAGTCTCGAAACAATACCTCGGCGCGTAGGGGCAGAACGCCAGAAAACTCGTGTTTTCCGCCACGATACGTTCCTTGTCCCGGTATTCTTGAGAGATCATGTCGCAAAAAACACAGCGCCCGTGGAACTGATAATAATATTCCGTTCCCTTAAGCTCTTCCAGCACGGTTTTGGGGACCATCGGCAATGCAATGATCTGGCTATGCGGGTGTTCAATGGTGGCGCCTGCCGAGGGGCCAAAATTCTTGAAGATGGCGATATATTTGAAACGGCTGTCCCTCGACAGCTGGCGGAAACGGGAGACGTACTGGCCGATCACGGCGCGCATTTCGTCGGGCGTCAACCCGTCAAGGTTCTTCTCATGGTCAGGGCCTTCAATCACCACTTCATGGGCGCCGATGCCGCTCATCTGGTCGTAAATGCCGGCGCCCTCTTTTTTAAATTCCCCTTCGGTCACCAGCACCGGAAATTTATTGGGAACGGTGCGTACCAGCCATCCCGGCGAATTCGCAAAGCTGCCCGACGGGCGCACGCTATCAACTTCATGGGGAGTCTGATATTCACGTCCCGGACAAAACGGGCAGATCGCCTGGCCTTTGGGGGTGTTGTCGTCTTTGGGAAAATCCGCAGGCCCCTTGGTATGCTCGGAATCGATGATGACCCAGCGCCCCACCACGGGATCGCGTCTGAGTTCAGGCATTGATATCAACCTCCCTTAGAAAATCCGCCGTCATCTCGGGCGGTATGGGACAAATGTAAAAGCCGGTGCCCCGCTCAAAACCCGCCACCCGCGTCAGGCGCGGCATGACTTCGATATGCCAGTGATAGTCATCCTTGAACGCCAAAGGCTTTTTGACCGGCGAGGTCTGTATCATGTAATTGTAGGCGGGATCATTTAAGCCTATTTTAAAACGCAATAAAATGTCCTTCATGATGGCGGCCAGGGAATCTTCCCGGCCGCGGATGCCGTCGGCAAAATCACAGTGGTGTTCCTTGGGCAGGATCCAGGTCTCAAAGGGAAACCGCGAGGCAAAAGGAGTGATCGTCACAAAATGTTCGTTCTGGCAGACCACCCGCTCCTTTATTTTTAACTCTTGGGCCACCATATCGCAAAACAGGCAGCGTTCGTGATAGTCAAAATACTTTTGGGCCCCCTTGGTCTTGTCCTTGACGCGCATGGGCAGAACAGGCACCGCCATGATCTGCGAACGCGCATGCCCGATATCACGGCTCCCGGCGGCAACGCCGTAATTTTTATATGCCAGAATATACTCGATGGACGGGTCCTGGCGGTGGACCTGCATGCGCAAGGCATACGTTTTGATCACGGTCTTGATCTGCTCCTTTGAGAGATCTGCCATGTTCGCCGTGTGTTCTGTCGTCTCAATGACAATTTCATGACTGCCGTAGCTATGGGCGACTTCATAAAGCCCGTGGGTACGGCGTTCAAATGGACTGTGGCTGTTCAAAATAGGGCTGCTGCTGTTGATGACCTTCACGCCGTGGGACTTATAGACGACCTTGGCCGAAACATCCCTGCAATAAAGGCAATCCTTGGGGTCGGTGGCGGTCGATTGGGGGTCCACGAAAGCCGCCGGACGACGGGCGCGTTCGGTGGCCACGATGACCCAGCGGCTGACAATAGGATCTTTCCTTAATTGCGACATAGGTAGGATTATACTGGATTTCGCTTAGCGCGGGAACGACATTTTTTTATTTCCCCCCGAGTTGGGGGGCAGGCCCTATTTATCCCAATAAAAAGCCCGGAATGATTTTATGCCCCGCCGTAAAACTTTGGGCAGACATCACCCTGCCTGCTTGGGGCTGGACTTCACTGATCAACAGGGCCTTGTCCGAACAGGCCACATAAAAACCATTTTTATCCGTCTTAGTCACCTGGCCCGCCGAGCAACCGCCGACGTCTTCCCCCGTCAGGCGGGTCCGGGTGATTTTAAGCATCTTGCCGTTGTAAAAAGTGTACGTCCCGGGCCAGGGCTGAAGGCCGCGCACCTGATTATGGACCGTTGCCGCCGTTTTCTTCCAATCGACCCTTCCCATCTCCTTGTTCAGTTTAGGCGCCCAGGTGACCAAATGTTCCTCTTGCGGCTTTAACGGAAATCGACCGCCTGGATTTTCATCCAACACCTTAACAAGCAGTTTAGCCCCTGCCGACGCCATCCTTGGCAGTACTTGCGCGGCACTTTCATCATCTTCAATGGCCATGGCCTCCTGGGCGATGATATCCCCGGCATCGAGGCCCAGGACCATCTTCTGGATGGTGACGCCGGTCACTTTGTCCCCGTTGAGAACGGCCCAGTTGACCGGTGCCGCGCCCCTGTATTTAGGAAGCAGAGAGCCGTGCACGTTGATGCACAGCATTTGGGGGATGTCGAGAATGCCCCGGGTGAGAAGATATCCGTATGCGACCACGACAAAAATATCCGCCCGGTAAGATTTCAAAGTCTCAATGATGTTTGGTTCTTTAAGGGACGGCGGCTGCAGGCACGGGATCCGGGCGTCCAAGGCCATCTGCTTGATGGGGGAAAATTCCAGTTTCATCCCCCGCCCATGCGGCTTGTCCGGCCCGGTGACGCAGGCCGGCACGTCATGGTCCGCGGCCAGCAAGGCCCGCAGATGTTGCGCGGCAAACTCATCGCTGCCAAAAAAAACAATACGCATCGTTCTCCTTACAATTTACGGATCCACATTGATGGTCACGATGACCCCGCCGGGACGCTTGACACGACTCAGGCCGGCCTTGATGAATGCCACAGCCGCGGGCACATCGTCAGCCTGCACCATCACGTTAAAACGAAACAAGTCCCGTTTGCGCGCCACCTCGTCGGCCAGGGGCGATGTGACAACGCAGCCCTCCGGCGCCGCCTTGCTTAATTCATTATACACGTGTGAAGCCGCCTTGTGGGTTGATTTTTCGCCCGCCCCCCGCCAGGAGACCCTGATCCAGTGTTTAAACGGGCTGAAACCCAATTCCCGCCGCAATGCCAATTCCTCGTCGTAAAAACCCTTGATGTCCCCCCGTGAAAGATGCCCGAGCACATAATGACTGACGTTGCGGGTCTGGATGAACACGGAATCAGCCATGCCGGCCACGTGCTGCGCCAGGCTGAAGGCATTGAAGGCCGCACGCGCCTCCAGGCGGTTTAACTGGCTGTCGAAATCAATGAACGCGGCTGTCTGGGCCTTCCATCTGCCCTGAAAACGCAACAGGGCCCGGGTGGCAATGAGAATATCAAAATCATCCGGGACGCCGGAGTGTTGAGCATCGGCCTTGTGCCCGCGCTCAAAGGCAACGATCCTCGCCTGCGGAAAAATCTTTTTTAACTCCGCCTGCACCTGTTCGACGCCGATCCCTTGCGAACGCCAGCTTTGGTGTCCGCACGCCGGGCAGACCGTGTCCTCGGGCGAGGTAAACGTGCAATGACGGCAAATATATTTCTTCCGAGACCTGGAAAAATAAAGCGGACTGTCGCAGCGGGCGCACTTCAAAACCACCGCGCAATCAACACAGCGGGTCAAACGGTAGGAGCCCTTGACGTTCAAAACCAGAATGCTTTTACGCCCCGCTTTCAATGCCGATTCCAAGCCCAAGCGCACCGGCGGAGAAACCAGGCCCGGGACGAATTTATAATTGGCCAGGTCCACGAGCCTGGCCGGCGCCAAAGCGGCCCCATCGTCACGACCCAAGAGGACTTTCTTTTCCCGGACCATGGCCATCAACTCGACCGACGGGGAAACGCCGACAAAAGCGGCATCAAACCCGTACAATGCACAACGTGCCAGGAGCACCTGGCGGGTTTCATACATCGGTGTCTGTTCCTGTTTATAAGACGCGTCCTCTTCATCCACCATAATGATGCAATCATACCTGCCGTCGGATTCAAATACACAGGAGCGGGCCCCCATGCTGACATCCCCCGCCAATTTCTGCCGGGAAAGCATTTCTCCTCGGAAAGCATCAGGGACGAGAACCAAAAAACGCGCCCCGGAAGGGTAGCCCGCCATGATCCGTTGAATTTGAACGGCGTACTCATCGGGCGGGCACCTGTATAATGAAATGACCGGCTTACGGTCCCGCCGCATTGAAGGCTCCAGGTTCTTTTTATTCCTTAAGACCGTGGTAAGCGCCTCTCCCAGGCTGCATCCGTAATACGCGCCGAAGCCTTTGGCAAATTCCAGATCGAGCTCATTGAAGACAGGTCCCGCATCGGCCAGGCCTCCCACCGGCTTTAAACGGGCGATGGCGCTTTGATCAATGAGACCGACGACAAAACCAATCCTGGTCCCGCGTCCGAAGGACACCCTGACCCGGCAGCCGACGGTCACGCCGCCGGCCAAATGTTCCGGGACCAGATAATCAAACGGCCCATCGATGGGGAGATCGAACACGAGTTGAGCGATCATAGGATTGGCCAAAGCTAAAACAACCCCCGATACGGTTCTGTCCCCCCGTTAACCGCCTTCAGGAAAGCCGCAAACGAGCGCGGCGGGACGGTCATTTCCGTTACCTTTGCGTTGGTGACGTCCTCAAAAATCAATGTCATCCCCCGCTTGCCCTGGTCGTCCGTAAAATGCTTGACATAGACGCTATAGTGCGACCCTAAATAATCCCATTCGACCAAATCTTGCAGCTTTGCCATAACGCTCCCTTTCCAAGCATTCCGAGCTTACTGTTCATACCCGTATTTCGTATAATCGATGCCAAGTTTCTGCATGTCCGTTTTCAAAGGCCCGTGGAATCCAAAGGGAGTTTCGATAAAAAAGGCATCCACCAGGTCTTTCTCCGTGACTTCAGAGCGATTGGCGTCTTTCACGATCCTTTCGATCCTCTGGGAGACCTTCTTACGCGCAATGTCCCGCATAAAAACCGGCACATTGGCAATGATCCCTTCAAACATATCGTTCACGCTTTTTTCCATACCTTCCCGTCTTCACGGATTAATCGTCTTCTCCATCCTGTAATCATCCATGATAAAGCCGTCGCCTATGTTCGTAATGACCGAATCCGTTATAACAAACCCCAAACCCTGGTACGCCTTGACCGAACTGTTGCGCTTGTTGACCACAAGACCGATTTTAGAGCAGCCTTCCCTGCGTGCCGTCTCCTCGATAAATTCCAACGCTTCTTTCCCGTATCCCCTCCGGCGGTCTTCGGCGGTGATATAAAACTTGCTTAAGAATAATTCCTCCCCCCTGGGAACGACCGCGAAATACCCTACCCGGCGGCCTTCGGAGTGTTCCAGAAGAAAATACATATAACCTTCCTTGCCGATCTGAGCTTTGATGGCATTTTCCGACTGGAGCTTATCGAGCATGTACTCCACCTGCTTTATGCCTATGATAGCCGTATAATGTTCCCGCCAAATTTTCTGCGCCAGGGAAGCCACTATCGAAATATGCTGTGAATCATTGACCCTGACAGGCTTAATTTCTCCCACCCTGCCGGATTTTCTTCCGAGTTGGATTTTAAATTTCTCAAGCATATTCAGCTACTCTTCTTTTTGGGAGAGGCGGCCGCTTTCCATATTGGGTTCCGGGCGTTTTTGCATCTCGACACGGGTGCGCGGCAGGGAGTCAGGATGTTGGGTCTGCATATAATTCAGAAGTTTTTCCCGAACTTCACAGCGCAGATCCCAGGCCTTCGAGGAGTCGGACGCGCTCATCAGGGCCCGCAGCTCAACGGTGTGTTCCGACAAATTGGTCACTTGCAGGACATTGACTTTTTTATCCCACAACCGGCTTTGTCCTAAAATACGGGTCAATGCCTCCCTGACGCCCTGCACGTCGATAAGGTAGTCCGTATAGACAAAAACGGTCCCCAGCAAATCGGCGGAGACGCGGGTCCAGTTTTGAAAAGGCTTCTCGACAAAATAGGAAATCGGCAAAATCAGGCGGCGGAGGTCCCAGATGCGCACGACAACATAGGTCAGGGTGATCTCTTCGATCCAACCCCACTCGTTTTCCACGATCACCACGTCATCAAGCCGTATGGGCTGGGCAAAAGCGATCTGGATGCCGGCCATGAGGTTCCCCAGGGTTTTCTGGGCGGCAAAGCCCAGCACCACCCCCAAAATGCCCGCCGAGGCAAGCAGGCTCAAGCCGACCTGCCTGGCCTCGTTAAAGGTCATGACCATGATCGCGAACGTCAAAAAAACGATCAGGATATTGATGATGCGCCCGATGACGCGGATTTGGGTGAACATCTTCCTGGCGCGCAGGTTATCAGCGACGGTGACATCATAATGCTCGAGGACCATATCACGGACCATGTGCACGGACTTCATCAGAAGCCAGCCCACTGAAGCGATGATCCACAACTGTGCCGCGTGCATGCCGAAGGATTGTATCTCGAGGGGAAAATGCAGCCACGGCAAAACGACGGCCACGCACACCCCGGGGATCAAATAGCGCAGCGGCTCAATCAAATAATGAATGTTCAAGGGCCTTCCGGCAACGCTGGGTTTAGGCCGGCGTTTGATCAACATGGCGGCGATGGAGTGCAGAACAAGCCCCGCCAAGAGGGCAAAAAGAAAAACGATCAACGAAAATTGGATATTGGACATATGCCAGTCGTTCCTTTATTTATTAACCTCACGAAATTCTACCCCCGGTTCGCCGAGCAAGCAATAGGGAATTTTTCTACCCCCGGTTCGCCGAGCAAGCAACAGGGAATATTTCACTCTCCGGCCTGGAAACAGACAAAACAAAATCAGGGCCGACACGAACGAGGGAATGCCTATAACAAGGAAATGATGTCCGCCACCGCGTTGGGCCTGGAGAGCTCACCCAGCCGCCGGCGCAGAGCGTCCAAGTCTTCAGGATGGGAATGCCATTCATGGATGGTTTCCGCGATTTGGGACAGGGTGCTCTGGCCCTGGCAAAGCTCATAGGACGCCAGCACCTTGATATTGTTGGTCTCCTGCCCGGGAATGGCGCTGAAAAACAGCATCGGCAATTTTTTGACCAACGCCTCTGAAATGGACAGCCCGCCGGGCTTGGTCACCATGACATCCGCCGCCGACATCAATTCATGCATATTATCAACCAGACCCAGCACATGCGCCGTCGCAGAGGCCAGGGGCTTGAGACGTTCGTACAAGGCACGGTTATTCCCGCAGACAACCAGCAGTTGGTACTGCCCAAGAAGCTTCATCAGCTCGCCGATGGGCCCCATGCCAAAGGAACCGGTGGCGATCAAGACCGTCAGCGGCCCCGGCTGCAGCCCTAATTTCTTCTTTAAGGCCGCCGTGTCCGCCGGAAGGCCGAACTTGGCATCCGTCGGAATGCCTGTTATATGAACACTTTCGGGAGGCACCCCTAAATTGACCAGCTTGCTCTTGGTGTAGTCGCAGGCCGCGGCGTAGATGTCCGTGCCCCGGTTGACCCAAATGCGGTGGGCGTCAAAATCCGTCACCACACAGATGATTTTGGATTTGATCTGTCCCCGGCGTTTAAGGTGCGCGCCCACCTCCGCCGACAAAAAATGGGTCGCTATAACGGCGTCGAAGTTCTCCCGGACCAAAAACCGCTCCAGGCCTGCGGCATTGAAGCCGTTGTACAAACGCCGCCCCAGGCGCAAAACTGGCTGCATCCAGGCAGTATCCAGCAGCCCGAAAAAGAACCCCCAGCCCCAAGGCAGGCGGGTGACCAAAAAAGTATAAACTTCGGGGTACGATTTCTTAAAAAAAGGGTTGGTGTAATCCAGCGCGTCGACCAACCGGACATCATGATGCCCTTGTTCACAAAGGCCGCGATAGATCGCCTCCGCGGCCCTTTTATGCCCTGCCCCGGCTGTTGCGTGAATGACGAGAATTCGCATGTTGGATGATTTGACCCGCCGCTTCAAGGTCTTTGACGATGTAATCGGGTTTGACCGTCCATTTGCGCATATGGCGCCTGTCCTCGTGTCCGGAAAGCACGAAGATGGTCTTGCAGCCGGCATTATGCCCGGTCTTGATGTCCCCTTCGGTGTCCCCGACGAAAAAAGCCTTCTGCGCGTGGGCGATGGTTTTATTGAGTGATTTAAGGGCTTTCTTTAAAAGGCCGATGCCGGGTTTGCGGCAGTCGCAGCCCGCGTTTGAACGGTGGGTGCAATAAAAACTTTTTCGAATCCGTCCGCCGGCGGCCACAACACTCCTGATCATTTTGGCATCGATACGCCGGAGTTTGTCCAGGGAATAAACGCCCTTGCCGACACCTGCCTGGTTGGAGATGACGAAGAGCTTATGCCCGCTTTCCGTCAGGCTGCGGATGGCCCGCAGGGAACCCGGGATAAAATGGAAATCCTTGACCTTGGTCACGTAAGCGCCGTTGCCCGGAAACTCGTTGATGACCCCGTCTCTGTCCAGAAAAACGACCTTCATTGACTTTCAACCTTGTGTCTTAAACCGGTCGAGATAATAACCCTTGTCCTTCATCTCCCTGTATTTGCTGTAAACCGCCAGCTCATTGAAACTGCTGATGACCGCGGCCATAAAACCGTAGTAACCGTCCTTGTATCCGTTTTTAGCGACGAACCTCCGGAAAAAACGGTCCCAGGCGCGCCACAAGGCCTTGCCCAGGGGCATCTTTCTTTTGTCCGCATACCACTTGAAGGCTTCCAGCGTCGAGTAGCGGTTGATCTTGGCGATAAAGTCCTCCACATTGCGGAAACTGTAATGGATGGTCTTGGACTTCAAATGCCCGCCGCGATAGCCCACCGCTGTTTTTATCCCCGGGTGGATGACATCGTATTCCAGCTCCAGCCATTGGACATGCTTTCTGTTGTAGAGGCGGATATGCGGGCTTGACCAGCCGCCGTGGTTCAACTGCCTATCGCCCAGATAATTGATCTGCGGCGCCCAGTAGGCGGCGATATGGGCCTCGCCGTTTTTAAGCGCCTCGGCGATCTCGGCTTTAAGTTCCGTGGTGGGCCGCTCGTCGCAGTCTAAGAGCATGATCCAGTCGTTCTTGGCCTTTGACGCCCCGAAGTTGCGCTGTTTGCCCTCGATATCCATGCGCCGCGAGTAAATCGAAGCGGTGTATTTCGAAGCAACGGCACGGGTATCGTCGCTGCTTTCGTCATCCACCACCACGATCTCATCCGCCCAACCGGCGACACTTTCCAGGGCGTCCTTGATCCGTGCGCTTTCATTCTTGGCGATAACCACAACGCTCAATGGAACTGCCATCCCGCTCCTTTTTTCAGAATTCAGCCTGCTCCTGCTGTTCGGCCGTTGTATTTCCCTCGCAGGCACGCTCGCCGCGCCCAGCGGCGCGTCTTCGCTAGGGCCCGGGCCGATTTGCCGCCGTATGGAAAAAGCCGCAGGCGGACCTTGCCAAATCGGCCCTCTACTGCCTGCTCGGAAAATACAACGGCCGAATACGCATCATCATGTCAAAGCCTTTGTCAACGCCGCTGCCACAGCTTTGATCTGCTCCCTGGCCATATGGGGGAACATCGGCAGGCTCATCACGCGGTCGGCCACATCTTCAGCGACGGGGAAGTCCCCTTTTTTATGGCCCAGCTCCGCGTAAGCCTCCTGCAGGTGCAACCCGATGGGATAATGGATCAGCACGCCCACGCCCGCAGCTTTCATGGCCTCCATCACCTTGTCGCGGTTGGGCACCAGCACGGCATAGGTCTGGAACACATGCGTGCGGTCCGGCCTGGTGATGGGAGTTACCACGCCTTTCAAGGGCTTCAAAAGTTGGGCGTAAATGGCCGCGTTATCGGCGCGCATCTTGTTCCACTGGTCCAAATGTTTCAATTTGGCATTCAGGATCACGGCCTGGATGGTGTCCAGGCGCGAATTGGTCCCCTTGATCTTGTGCTCATAACGCCCCCGGCGGCCGTAATCGCGCAGCATGAGGGCCCGTTCATAAATGTCCTTGTCACTGGTGACGATCATGCCTGCGTCCCCGCAGGCGCCCAGGCTCTTGGTGGGATAAAATGAAAAACAGGCCACGTCCCCCAAGGACCCCACGCGCTTGCCCTTAAAACGCGAACCATGCGCCTGGGCCGCGTCCTCGACGACCTTGATGCCGTGCTGGCGGGCGATGGATACGATCTCGTCCATATTGGCCGGCTGGCCGTAAATATGCACCGGAATGACGGCCTTGGTCTTTTTGGTGATGGCCTTGCGAAAGGATTGAGGATCAATATTATACGTGTCCTTTTCGATGTCCACAAAAACCGGTTTGGCCTGGGCAAAGGAAACGCACAGGGCCGTGGCGATAAAGGTGTGCGTGGGGACGATGACCTCATCTCCCGGCTCGATCTCCAAAGCCAGCAGGGCCAGATGCAGCGCGTCGGTGCCGGAATTAACGCCCACCCCGAAGCGGGCCTCGCAATATTGGGCAAAAGCCCCCTCAAAAAGACGGGCCTGCTCGCCCAGGATGTAATCGCCCTTTTCAAAAACTTTTTTGAACCCCGAATCCACCTCATCCGCGATCAGGCGGTTTTGCTCTTTGAAATCGATAAATGGAATGCTCATAGGATCTCTTGCACCTTTCTATAAACATCGTCGACGGACAAGTCCCGCAGGCAGCTGATATGGCTGCACGGCGGCATACGAAAACGGCGGTAACAGGGCTGACAGGCAAGCCCCTTTTGGACCTTCATGTGTTCTGCGGGAGGATACGGGCCGTACACATTCGGATCAACCGGGCCGTAGATGGAAATGGCCTTGGTCCCTGACGCCACCGCCACGTGCACAGCGCCGGCATCGTTGATGACGGCCGCACGGCATTGCTTAAAAAGCGCCGCCAACCCCAACAAAGAAGTTTGCCCGGCCGCAGAATACAAAGGAAACTGCGCCAAGCTGCAAACTTCACGGCATAACGGGATGTCTTGCGAATCTCCCATCAGTATAACGGCAGCGTCGTAATTTTCAATGATTTTGTCCGTTAATTGGGCATAGTTTGCGCCGCCCCAAAGCCTGAATCTGGCCGCCGCCCCCCAGCTGGCGCCCCCGCCGGGAAACACCGCCACCAGGGGTTTGCGCGCGTCTATGCCAGCCCGGCCGATCCACTCCCTGGCCCACCGGATGTCCGCCTGCGGAACATCGAGCCTGAGGCTCCTATCCTTCGCCGGAGCATCGACAAATTTCAGCAGGTCCAAAAAATAATCCACCACATGCCTGTCTTCAAATCCGGCCAAGGGGACCTTATGATTCAGAAATTTTCCCCGGCCGCGGTAATCGAATCCTATGCGCTTTTTGATGCCGCAGGCGGCGGCCAGAAACCCGAAGGTGCCGTTGAGGGAATAATCAAAAACAACATCAAACCCGAAGCCACGGACATCGTTGAACAAGGCCATCCACTTTTGCACGAAGGCCAAGGGGCTTCGGCGGAAAGCTTTGACGAATTCATCCCGGTCATAGACAAAAATTTTGGCTATATCGCCATTGAACTTAAGGAACTCGGCCGTACGGCCATTGGCCAGGTAGGCGATCGAGGCTTGGGGAAAGGCCAGGCGCAAATTCCTGATGACAGGGGTGGTGAACAAAACATCGCCGATGCCGTAGGGATTGATGACGAGGAGCTTGGCGTAATTCATAAATCCACGATCTTATTATTTAAATTCATGACCGCCGCCGTTAAAGCGACCATAAGCCAGAACAAGACGACCAGTTGGACCTCGAAAAGCGAATTTTCAAAGAAACTGTTGGCAAGGATCGCAAAGGCGCCTGTCATCCCTCCCATAAGCACGGCATTCAGCCACGGGTCATGCCCTCTCTTTACGGCGCCGATGCCGTTTCTCATAAAAACAAACAACATCCATAAGAAGCAGGCCAGCCCCGTCCAACCGGTCTCCGCCGCCATCTGCAGGTAACTATTGTGGGCGTACCAATAGGGCAAAGAAAATTTCTTAAGCATCCTGGTATAGGTATTCAACCCGCTGCCCAGCACCGGATGTTTTTCAATGAGGAAAACAGCAGTCTGCCAAAAGTGGATGCGGCCTGAACCGCCTTCAGACAAGACGCCGTCGACTATTTTGATCAAAGGCTGGCGAAGATCCACGGTCGCGGCGGGATTATCTTTGAACAAAGAAACATCGCGCATGGTTTTCAGCAAAGGCAGGGAAAACACCAGGAAGACCGCGAGCAGCAAGGCCGAAACAAAGATCTTACGCCAGCCGAAGAACATCATGAAAACCATCGCGGCCATGAATCCCACCCAGGAGGCGCGGGAAAAAGTCCAGGTCAGGCAAAACATCAGCATCGCCAATAAAACGGCCAGCCCCAGCCGCAGCAGGGAAGATTTGCGTTTTGCATCGCCGGCAAACACCAGCGGGGTCGCGAGGCCAAGGACGGCTATGAGATACACCCCGAAGCTGTTGGCCATTTTCATCGATGATGAGACCCTGCCGTCAGGCGGCAGACGGTGCCCTGCCAGAAGATCAAGGCCGCAGAAATGCTGGATGATGCCATCCAAAGAGATCAAGAACGCAGAGCCCAGAAAAACGGACACAAAAATGACTATCCGCTTTTTGCTCGTAAAAACTTCGATAAAGCTGAAATATAAAAAGATCACCTTTAAAAATTTTCCTACAAAGGCAAACAGGCTTAACCCCACAAACTGGCTGTGCAGGGCGGATATGAACGTGACTGCGGCCAGGACGGCGATCGGGCCATTGAGGACGCTCTTGGCGGGCGCCAGGCCTTTGAGGATCGGCGCCGGCCACGCCCCCGCAAGCCTGTGGATTCTCTTGACGAAATACAAAAAGATCGCCAGGCCTGCGAATGAATCTGTAAGGGCAATGGAAATGGGAAGGCAGAAGGCCAGGGCGCAAAAAGCGAAGACCATGCCACGGTCACAGCAGCGCGCGATGTCAGGACACTTTGTGGCGTTCATCATCATGCTAAATGATCCTCTCTTTGACCCTTCTCCCGGTCTTATGACGCAGGCGCATCCAAAAGAACGGGTTCCACCATGAGGAGCGCCGGATGGCGGCAAAATCCTCCCTGCTTAACCGGTGCCCTTCCACGATCTCTTTCATGACAGCCGGATGGGTGCCGAAATACGCCGGGAAGCGCCCCAGGTTGCCGTAGCCTTGCGTCATGGAACTATTCTTGCCCGCGTCCGCGAACCCTATGGCTGCGGCGTTGGCGCAACGCTTGTGCATGTCTTCCTTGGAATTGACCCAGCCATAGTGGTAAAGGAAGCAACCCGACGGGTGCGCTCTTAAAGGAGCGCCGTCGCAACGCCCAAAATTAAACGCATCGCCGCAGGAAACGATTTGGCCGTTGTTACGGATGATCCTGTCCTGTTTCTGGTACCAGCCGGAATCAATGCGGTAGCGCCAGAACGACCCGTAAAAATGGAACCACTTAAAACGCAGGGCATCCACGTCTTTGCGTTCCAGACAATGGTACATCCTCAACTTCAATTTGTACAGATCAGCCTCGTGGATGACCTCATCGCCCTGCAGATAAAAAGCCCAGTCGCCGCTGCATTCTTTTAAGGCCAGATTGGTCTGCTCGGAAAGCACCTGGGAGCCTTTGCCCATGTCCCAGCGGTTTTCGATGATACGGACCTTGGAGCTGTTGATCGAACGTATCAACTCAAGAGTGGCATCCTCGCTGTCCCCCACATTGACGATGAACTCGTCGCAAATGGGCAAAATCGAACGGATGGAAGCCAGCGCCGGATAATTGAATTTGACCGCATTGCGGACTATGGTAAAACCGCTGATCTTCATAGGTTATCGTATCCGGCGGTAAATAAAATAACTCGGCGTTTGCGCCTCAACCGCATAATGTTCATGCAGAAATCGCATGGTCTGATCATATTTCAAGCGGTTGGCGGGCACCAAAAAATAGACCTTGTCGAAACAATCCGGCTTGACCTTGTTGACAATGGCATATCTCGGAGGATGGCGCTCAAGCTGCGTCTCATATTCAGAAAACCAGCCGTCATCCATCCATGCCAATGTGGCCACGGGGAAACGCCCCACCCACGGCCTGTTGAGTATAAAATTAAGGCTCCCCAGCTCCGGATACATCCACACCGTCTCATGCGCCGGCACATGGCTGTCGATAAACACTTTTAATTGCTCCAGGTCCTGGGCCTGCCAATCAGGGACGGTCATGTGCCTGATACGCGGCAAATCGATACGGCTGGCGGGCCATCCGTTGACCAATTCCGGTTTCCCTTTATCTTGGGCAACCAGAAAATGTAAGACCCCGGAAATTTCCCAATATCTGGTTTTGATCCGGCCGCCGAAATAAATCGCCGATGATATTATAACCGCAGCAAGCAGTGCAAAGGCCACCCATCTGAATTTTATGAGCTTCGCCTCCGTGATGACGATCAACTGCTCCAGCAGGTAAAATAAAACGATTTTTTCCGGCTGCAAAGACATCTCGAAGACCGGCCCGCCCAAAAGACGAAACCCCGTCAAGAACAGGACCAAACCGTACACCGCCACCGCCAAAGCAGAGTGGTCCAGGACGGTCGCTTTTTTATCAACTATACGCCAAAAGTAAAATAAAAAAAAGAATACAAAACAATAGATCGGCGTCACCCTATAAAAACTCGGGTCCCAAGGGCAGAACATGGCGTGCAGAAATTCCGGGACGGTCTCCGGTACCGGAGGGACTTGCAAAAACGTTTTTGACATCTGGGTCACCACAACCCACTGGGCATGCACGTAGGGCACGAATGCGTTCTGGCCCAATAAATAAATGCCATAAGGCACGCTGACCGCCAGAAACCCGGTTATAAATCCCCAGGCCCTTGGGCGGTATTCGGGGCCGAAGATCATGACCGCTATAAAAGCGCCCACGCTGATGACGCCGATCTCGATGCTCGTAAACCAGCTGATCGCGGCCAAACACCCCGCGGCCATAAGCCAGCCGGGCCCTTTGGTCTTGCAAAACCTGACCAGGCACCATACCGCCAGCAATCCCCAGGCATAGCGCATCCCCCCCCAAAAAGTGAATACCGAACGGGGAAAAGTATGGGTCACCAGAATCAGTCCGAGAAAATAAAACAGCGCCCTTTGCCGGATAAGTTCATAGGCGATGAGCACGGCCACCAGGATCGTCAACACCGTGCCGGCATAAAAATAAGCCGCCAAAATATCCGCCCTGAAACCGAATATTTTCATAAACAGCGCCGGCAGATAAAGTTCAAAAGGACCGCGCAGATGAAAGAAATCCCTGAAAGGCACCTGGCCATGCAATACGGCGTCAATACCGGGCAGATAAAGCCCCCACTCGAAGAGGTTGAGCTCCTGATGCAGGTAGGATGAATTTAAAAGCAAAAGCAGGACAAGCAAAAACAATATGAAAATGTCTTTGGGTTGACGGCCTGCCTGCAGGAATTTAAACGATTTTTCTATAAACATCCAGGGTCTTTCGGGCCATGGTCAAAAAGGAAAATTCTTGAGCGCGTTTGAGCCCCGCCTCCTGTAAAGATTTTTTCAAAGTCTGGTCCGTCAGGACCTGCTCCATGGCCCGGGCTATTTTCCCCGTATCCTGCGGGTCGACGGTCACGGCCGCATCGCCGGCGATTTCCGCGCAGGATGACGTGGCCGACGTGACGACCGGGGCCCCGCAGCAAAAAGCCTCCACGATAGGAAAACCGAAGCCTTCGTATAAAGAGGGAAAAACAAAAACCTCGGCCATATTATAAAGCAGCCTTAAAGTTTCGTCGCTGATAAATCCCGTAAAGACCACGTCCTTCTCTATGCCCAGTCCTTTGATCCTCTCCCGGAGGCTCTCCATCATCCAACCCTTCATGCCGGCCACAACCAACAGCCCGTCAAAGGCCTTGCCGGCCTTAAGCAAGGCAAAACCTTCCAGCAGGCCGTCGAGGTTTTTTCTGGGCTCGATGGTGCCCACATACAAAACATAGGGCCTCTCGATGCCAAGCGTCTTCAACCCGCCTGCGGCGGCAAGGCGTTCCTGCGAAGACAAAGGGCGGAACATGTCATGGTCCACCCCGTTATAGACCACAGAGGACTTCTCATAGGCAACGTTATACAATCGATGTAGGTCGCGGCGGGTATTTTCGGAAATGCAGATAATATGGTCCGCCTTTTCGGCCACGGCCTGCATGCATCTCTCCATCGATTCAACCGCCTGCGGAGTGTGCGTCTGGGGCCAGGTTTTATAAACGAAATCATGGATGGTGACAACCAGCTTGCCCGTGTAAGAACTGATATCGCCGAGGCAGGGAAAATGATAAACATCATACCGGCCGGCCCCCTGCTTGAAATAATCGGGGTACCTTCTTAAATTTTTATATCCCGAAAAATCCGGCAGGCGGCGCTTGAAATCGAACAAGGCTTTAGGCGTGTGAAGGATGTACTCATTGGCCTGGTCGATCTGCCCCAGCGCCTCCAGCAGGTGGTAGGTATAGCGCCCGATGCCGGTACGCCGGGTCAAAAGGATGGAGCGGCAATTGACGGCAATGCGCAAGCCCTTAGACACGGTGGCCTTTGGACTTAAGGAATTCCCCGACCACATGGATAATATAATCCATCTGCTGTGTTCCCACATCCTGGTGACAGCCGATATGCGTCCCGTGATCGGAGCAGTACTCCGCCTCGGGGAAATCCCCTAACCGGTGCCCCATGAACTGATAGCTGGCCGTCTGGGTGGGAATGGAATAGAACAAATTGCGCGAATCGACACCCTGCTTTTCCAAATAGGTGACAAATTCATTCTTGGTAAAGTTAAGGCCCTCCTTCAGGATGATGGAAAAGGCATGCGGCCCCAAAATTTCATGCTTATCTTCCTTGAGATACCAAAAATATTGTTCGAACTTCTTGAAGGCCGCCATCAAATGGCGCACGTTGGCGCGGCGTTTCTCCAAAATGTCTGGGAAAATTTCGATATTGCCCAGGCCCACCGCGGCCTCGATCTCGTTCATCTTGGCGGAAAACCCGATGCGCTTGAACTGGAACTTCCCGTCGATGCCGTGGTTGCGCAGGGAGCGGGCCGCGTCCGCCATCCGCTCATCATTGGTGATGAGCATGCCGCCTTCGATGGTGGTGATGATATGCGCCGCGTACAACGAAAAGCAGGCCATGGCGCCGATGGCGCCGATTTTGCGGCCCTTGTATTCGGCGCCGTGCGCTTCGGCCGCGTCCTCGATCACATAAAGTTTGTGTTTCTTGGCTATGCCCATGATCTCATCCATGGCCGCGGGCCTGCCCATCAAATGCACGGGCATGATGGCGCGGGTGCGCGGGGTGATGGCACCTTCGATCTTCTTAGGATCGATATTCAAGGTTTCCCTCTCCACGTCGACGAACACCGGCACAAACCCCGCCTGCAGCACCGCGTTGCCCGTGGCTACGAAGGTGAGGGCCGGCACGATGATCTCGTCTGCGCGCCGGGCGCCGAAATCATAGAGCACGGCGCAGGCGATGGCATCGGCATCCGTGCCGCTGGAGACCGCAACACCGTGTTTGACGCCAAAGAGACTTGCGAATTTCTCCTCGAATTCCTTGACGTACCGGCCCCTGGTCAGCCATCGGCGCTCGATGGCCTCGTTGATGAGTTTCTGGGCGTAGGGCGTGATGGACACCGTCCCAAACGGGACCTTATATTGGGACTTGGACGCCTCCTGCCCATCGCGGACAGCCGTCGCTTTATTAAAATCAACCATAGAACTTACCCATACTCCTTAATGTGGTTCTGCCAAAATTATTAAAACATGCCCTTCACCGGCGGGGCCTGTCCGAAGCGTCAACGTTAAGGTGCTCCTTGGTTCTATCAAAAGTTCCTGGTGAATATGGCTGGCATAACTCCTTTCGCCAAGGTGTTGGGTTTCCCAATACCTCGTTTGGCCGTACTCGTTGACAATCGGATAAGGAATTCTGGGATGAACCTTGGCTTAAGGAGTTACGCCAGCCATATCTGTCGTGCGTTATCAACGTTTTCTCCTTAGCGTTTCCAAATGTTCCTGCGCCCAGGAGTAGCGCTCAGGCGTGCCGATGTCGACAAAACGGTTTTCCACTTCAAAGGCATAAAAACCTTTCCCCACCAAATGCGGGAAGAAATCATATTCAATGGAGAATTTCGACGGGGTTGCGACCAAAGAAAAAACGTCCCGGTCAAAACAATAGGTCCCCGTATTGATAAAAGCAGCCCCCGCCCCCAACTGCTTTTCCTTAAAAGCTTCAATGGCGCCGGTCGGCGATATTTCAATGGTCCCGTAATCCTGGGGCTCAGGCATCAGGGTCACGGCAAGTGTGGCCCGGGCGCTATGCTGCTGATGAAATGCGGTCAAACGCAGGTAATCGATCACGCAAAAACAATCCCCGTTCATGGCCAAAAAACGGTCCGTCCTGACGTGTTGCGATCCCTGCTTAATGGCCCCGCCGGTGCCCAACGGCGAATCTTCCACGGAAAAAATAATCTCACGGTCCCGGTATTTATTCTTAAAGTAGGCCGCGACATCCCCGCTGCCATGACCGACACACAAAATAAACCGCCTGCCGCCCTGGGAGGCGATATAATCGATGAGGATCTCTAAAAAAGGCCTGTCCCCTATTTTGGCCAGGACTTTTTGGGAGCCTCCGGTGATCGATTGCAGGCGTTTGCCCAGGCCTCCGGCAAGAATGACGACATCAGGAAACATACCGCTCCAAATTTCAAGGCTGATAAACAATGATCTGGCTGCCCGAACTCTCGAACTTGAAGGGGACTTCCAGAAGATTTTTGAGCGCCTGGCGTATTTTGGCCTGCCTGGAAGGCTCGGCGAAAAACAGCACAAACCCGCCCCCGCCCGCGCCCAGCAATTTCCCGCCCACGGCCCCGGCCTTGACGGCCGTGGCGTATAAATCATCGATATGCGGCGTGGAGATCTTGTCGGACAGGGTCCGTTTGAGCTTCCAGCTCTCGTCGAGCAGCCGGCCGAATTTCAACAGGTCATTGCCGTTTAAGACCTCCACGGCCTCGCGCACCATTTCATGCATGCGGGACAATTCCACCTTCTTTTGCGGAATATTGTCAACCTGGGCCTTGGCGATGGTGGAGGCGTTGCGGGAAAACCCGGAAAAAAACAGCATCAGGTGCTCCTGCAGGAGCTCCAGTTTCGAGGCGGGCAAGGTCAGCGGCTGCACCCGCAAATGGTTGGTGCCGCCGAATTCGATCAAATTAAAACCGCCGTAGGCGGCCTGCATCTGGTCCTGGCAGCCGACATTTTCCTTGATCATGTCCTGCTCCACGTGGATGGCCTCACGGGCAAGCCTCTCCTTGCTCACCATCTGGCCTTTAAGGGCATAGAGGCTGTTGAGAAGCCCGACGGTAAATGAAGAACTTGACCCCAGGCCGGTCCGGGCCGGCAAATCGCCGTCGTGATGGATCTCCAGGCCTTCCTGGATCTTCAAAAACCGCAGGCATTCCCGCACCGAAGGGTGGTTGATCTCATCGATGGAATCCCTGACATGTTCCATGACGGAATAAATGATACGGGATTTATGTTCAAAGAACGGCGGCAGGTAGCGGCAGGTGATGTAGCAGTACTTGTCGATGGTGGTGGCCAAAACCGCGCCGTTATGCTCCTGGAACCAGCCGTTATAATCCGTGCCTCCGCCGAAAAAAGACATGCGAAAAGGTGTGCGGGAGATGATCATCTGATGGAAATTCCCTCCAAAATTTTACGTTTTAATTTGATCCTGGTCGATTTCAAGGTCTCCTCCACGGCCGGCGTCCCGAATTTCTGTTTCAAGAGCCCCAAAAACTTTTCACTGGTGTGGTATTTCATCCAGGCCTCGTCCCTGAAGGCCAGCACCTGTTCGGCGCTCAAGTATTTGGTCGGCAAAGGCTGCCCTTCATACGAATGCTGCGAGAAGCCGGCATAGCTCGAGGGCAATTTCCACCCTTCTTTTTTCGCCAGGCCGTACAAAGGAGAGCCGGGATAGGCCATGGCGGAATAAAAATTGGCTTCCTCGGTGTTCATCTCCATGGCCAGATCCAGCGTCATCTGCATGCTGTCTAAGTCGTCCTCGGGCAGGCCGAAGATGTAATTGCCGATGACATTGATGCCGTGGTCGCGGATCTTGGCCACCACCCCGCGGATGTCCACGTCATCGAAGCGGCCTTTGGTGACGTCCTTGCGCACCTTGGAGTTGCCGCTTTCGATGCCCAAGGCCAGCCAGTTGACCCCGGCTTTTTTAAGGATGTCGAGATACTGGTCTTTGACCGTATCGACCCTGGAATAGCACCAGATATTGAATTTATACCCGCGCTGGATGATCAGTTCGCAGAGTTTCAGGAAATGGTCCGCCCGCAGCACAAAAAGCTCGTCGGCGATCTTGATGTTGGTGATCCCCTGGGAGGCGAAATGGTCGAACTCCTTGATGATGTGCTGGGGTTCCCAATAACGGAACACCGCTGACCCGTCGGAATATTCGTTCTCCTGGCGGTTGATGATGTTGATCATGCAGAAAGAACATTTCATGGGGCAGCCCAGGGAGGTGTACAACGCCGCGAAAGGCTGACGCACGGAATTGTTGGGGTAGGAATGCCACAGGGCCGTGCGGTAATTTTTAAACGGAAGCAGGTCCCAGGCGATGCCCGGAAGCTCGGCGGGCAGGTCGGCCTTGGCCACGATGGCTGAGGGCTTGTTCAGAATGACCCCGGCGCTCTGGCGGTCGGATTGACCGACACTCGCCGTTGCTCGAAACCCCAGGCCGTCCACCTTGTGAAGCTCATCTTTTAAATTCGTCCTCAATAAATTGGAAATCGTATAAACGCCTTCGTTCTGGCAGACAAAATCGATGCTGCTGTGGCGCTGGAGCACTTCCCGCGGCAGGGCCGCTACGTGCCCGCCGACAAAAAGGATTTTTGCCTCCGGCGCCAGTCGTTTGACCGCATCGGCGAGGCTGGTGGCCCCGGCCATGTTCTGGGAACTGGCCGAGGGCTGCTGGCCATAGACCACAAAACAGACCAGGCGCGCGTGGGCCCCTGCTATTCTCTTTGCGGATTCTTCCTCGCTTAAATGCAGGGCCTCGCAATCCAGAATGTCGACGGAAAACCATTTCAGCCGGCAATGATTGGCCAGCAAGCCCGCCCAGATCGGCGGTTCGATGGCGGAAAAATCCTGGGCTAAGTCCTGATAAATTTGATGGGACGCGTTGGCGTGGACAAACAGGACATCCAGTTGTTTCATGAGGACCCCTAAATATTGGCAAATTGATTGCGTTTGATGACCTGATAACCTTTGATCAATTCCTGCAGGCCCTTGTGCAGGGAAACATCCGGCGTAAACCCGGTTTTCTCGATCTTCTCATTGCTGACGATATAATCGCGTTTGTCAGGGTCTTCGCCGATGGCGGCCTCTACAAAATAAAAATCGGGGCAGAGCTTTTTGATCTCCTGGCACAATTGCATCTTCGTCAGATTGGCGTCGCTTAAGCCGACATTATAGGGTTGGTTTTTCATCTTGTCAAAATGATTCAAGGCGTGGATGAAGGCCTTGGAGATGTCCCGGACATGGATGTAATTGCGGCTGAAATGGGCCTCAAAGAGGATCACAAACCTGTCGTAGACAGCGCGATAGGTGAAATCATTGACCAAAAGGTCCAGGCGCATGCGCGGGGAGACCCCGAAGGCCGTGGCCAGGCGCAGGGTGATGCTGTTGCCTGCCTGCAGAAGCATATTTTCCGCCTCCACCTTTAATTTGCCGTACAAAGATATGGGACGCAAAGGCGTTTCTTCCGTGCAATGTTTGCCTTTCTCCCCCACACCGTAACCGCTGTTGGTGGTGGGAAAAATAATCATCTGATCTTTACCGCGCAGCTCAAGGATCATTTTGATCGCATCCAGCAGGATGGTCTGCGCGCCGATGGGATCCTTGGCGCATAAAGGCGCTCCGGTCAGGCAGGCCAGCGGGAAAATGGCGTTGGCGCCCTTCATGAGTTTGGTCATCAAATTCCGATCCCGCGTGTCCCCCCGCACAATGGTCAGTTTATCGTGCCAGCAGACGTCCAGCAAGGAGGACTGGTTATACATAAAATTATCCAGGGCTATCACTTCATGCCCTTCGGCCAATAACCGCGGCACCAGTACCGCACCGATATAGCCTGCTGCACCTGTCACCAAGATCTTCATATCTTCCCTACCCTTTCGTTGTCATTCCCGCGCCTGGCCCCAGACTAGGGGCGCAAAGCGGGAATCCATTCTACTTCCTTTATTTTTCATGCGGCCCGCGACTCGGCCAAAACTTAAAACTTATTTTCTTCATCTTCGCCCCTGTTCGCCAATGCCGGCTCAATTGGTTGACCAAATTCTGCCATTCCTTGAATGCGAGGACCGATTTCATTTCATTGATCACGGCGCAAGTCAGGACGATTTTTCTGTTGTCCCCCGGTATGAAGTGGTCGAATTCGAAATAATACGGGCTTTTAGGATTTGTCAAATCCAGGGCCCATCCGGTATAGTAGCAGACGTAGCCGTGTTTACGCACCCACTCCCAAATCGCTTTAACCGCCCCGGCATGAAGGCCCCGCTGGTTCATCCGCCGGCAGAAATGAAAACAGCGCAGGCAATAAATCGAATGCTTTGAATAAACCTTCCTGCCGCAGATGCAGCATCTGTCTTTCGGCCTCCCGGGCCCCGCGAGCTTAAGGATGATTAAGTCCGTTCTGGTCAGTTTCATAGACATCTAACATTCTTTATAAACACATGATTTTGGAATTATAGCATCCCATCCCCCGAATACAAAGGGAAAGACAGGGAGATTCATGCTCAACAGGAGGGTTTTATTTCAGCGAGATGACGATCAAATGCCGGAAGAAATCTATTTATCAGCTTCTTCCAAATTTCTATAGAACTCAGCAATCTTTGATTTTACTTGAGCAAAAGACAAAGAACTGAAACACCCTCCTTTGTTATTGAAGGAAGAAATAATCAAACGATCAACATCTGCTGCAGAAACATGGAACTCCTTAACACCTGAAAAACGAATATTCAAACCGATGGTCTTCACCCCAATTGGCTTGATACCGAATTGGCCGACAAATTGCGTCAATGATTTCTGTGAATACCCCCACTTATGATTTCCAAAATCTCCAATATAAACATGCCCTTGCAATACATTTTCACCAAAAACCTGATCAACCAAAT
>JAGWKL010000005.1 GCA_028865345.1 Candidatus Omnitrophota bacterium
CGGAAGTCAAGCCCGAGGACGTAGTGGAGGCGCAGGATTTTGAAGTGCGTTTCGATGATGCCAGACAGCAGTCTTTCCTTATTAAAGAGGAAGACATAGGGCCGGGCCAGACAAAAAAATACTCGATCGGTATTCTGGATATTTGGAACATCGACCAGTCCAATATAGATTACCTGCGTTCCCGCGCCAAAAAGGCCTTTGATGTGCTTAAGGACACCCAAT
This sequence comes from Candidatus Omnitrophota bacterium, assembly GCA_028865345.1. Lineage (GTDB taxonomy): Bacteria > Omnitrophota > Gorgyraeia > Zapsychrales > Fredricksoniimonadaceae > JABDGZ01. Next base: position 223 of record JAGWKL010000005.1, read on the forward strand.
ATCAAGCCGACGCCCAGGTCTTGATGGACCGCATCACCGCGGAGTTGGGGGCGATCGAATCTTCCCAGCAAGTGCAACGGCCGATCCTGGACCATATCAGCGCCTATCGCACGAATAAGGTCACCTATGAGAGCGCCCGGCAGGATGTGGAAACCCTGGAAAAGCTGGTGGCTGTCTTTCGTGAAGACCTTGAAAAGAGCAAGGTGGAGAACATCCTCGACAGGATACAGGCGTTGAAAGGCGTCTCCGATGTCTCCAAAGTGATGTTCAACAAGAAATTCGAGACCGCCACGGCATGGAGTTACATCGGATGGACCCTGCTTTTCGTGGCGCTTTTGACCTTGATCAGTTTTGTGGTCTCATTGCTGCGGGCCAAAGACAAGAAAATAGGCGGGGGGCCGCCGTCAAAACAAGAGGATGGATCATGAGCGGCAGGCAATTACAATACACGGAAGTGGGTGTCGTGCGTGCCATGCGCGGATGCATCGTTTTTGTCCAGGGATTCCGTAATTGCATCAACGGCCAGCTGATCAAATTCGGCTACGGGACGATCGGCATGATCGTCGGTTTTAACGAGCAGGAGGCCCAGGTTTTGATCATCAAAGAAACGGACAAAATCAAAACAGGCGACAAGGCGATCGCTTCCATCGAACCTTTCGAAGTGCCCGTCGGCGATAAGTTTGTCGGGCGTATTTTAAGCCCTTTGGCCGAACCCTTGGACGGCCTGGGTCCCGTTGAATGGGACAAGAAAATGACCATTTTCCCGGAATCTCCGCCCATCCTGGTGCGCCAGCCGCTCAAGAAAACATTGGAGACCGGCATCAAGGTCCTTGATGCCATGATCCCCATCGGCATGGGCCAGCGCGAGCTCATCATGGGCGACAAAAGCACGGGAAAAACGACGTTTGTCACCGACACGGTCCTTAACCAGAAAAATACCGGCGTCATTTGCATCTATTGCGCCATCGGCAAGCCGCGTTCGGCCCTGGCCAAGATCGTGCAGCTGTTCAAGGAGCACGATTGTTTTAAATACAGCCTGATTGTTTCCGCCGGCGCCTCCGCGCCGCCGGGGCAGCAATACCTGGCTCCGTATGTCGCCTGTTCCATCGGGGAATATTTCCTTCATCAGGGCAAGAATGTTTTTATAGGGTTCGACGATTTCACCAAGCACGCCTGGTGTTACCGCGAGATTTCCCTGCTTTTGGGCCGCCCGCCGGGCCGCGACTCCTATCCGGGGGACATTTTTTACCTGCATTCCAAAATGATCGAGCGTGCCTGTTATCTCGACGAGAAAAGGGGAGGGGGCTCCATCACATTTTTTCCCATCGTGGAAATCCTGGAAGGGGACCTGACGGCTTTTGTGCCTTCCAACCTGGTGTCCATGACCGACGGGCAGATTTATTTGAGCACGCAGCTCTTCGGCGAAGGCCAAAAACCGGCCCTGGATTTGGGGTTGTCGGTTTCGCGCGTGGGGTCCAAGGTGCAATGGCCCGCGATCAAGAGCCTCTCAGGGCCTTTACGCCTGGAATATTTGCAATACCGTGAATTGTTGCGCATCTCGAAATTGAAAGCCACCGGCCATTCGGACGAAACCCTTGAAAAACTTAAAAGAGGGGCCATTCTGACGGAGATCCTGCGCCAGGACAAGGACAAGCCGGTGCCCCAGGAAGTCCAGGTCGTTATTTTTTATGCGTTCAACAAGAAAATGATGAATGAGTTGACCATTCCGGAAGTGCGGATTTTCCAGGAAGGGCTTTTTGCCTATGCGGGTCAAAACAAGCCGGAGCTTTTGGGCTTGATCCGTGAAAAGCGCAAACTGGATCTTGAGATCGAAAAAGGCATCATCGAACTGGTCGGCAGCTATGTCAAGGACATCGTGGCCCAACGCGCCAAGCTCAAGGCGGACAAGTTTGACGACTATGTGGACAGTGATGAGGAGGCCCAACCCGCGGCCGCGGCCAAGAAGTAGAGCTTCATTATGGTCAAATTCAGGAACAGTTTCCGGTGCGTCATTCTAAGCCCCAAGAATGTGATCTTTGAAAGCAGCGTCAACAGCCTTTATATCAACGGGGACCGCGCCGAGTATGAGCTATTGGCGTATCACTATCCGTTGATAGGACTGGTGCAGCGGGGCGACATCATCATTGATTGGAAGCGGCGGATACCGGTAGGTTCCGGGATTTTGCGTTTTTTCGCCAATGAATGCACCATTTTAGTGGAAGAAACCGACAAGACTTTTACGGCAGCGCAGAGGACCAATAACTTATGATCGCTGAAACCTTTATTATCTTAACTGTTATGTTTAATATTCCCTGTTTATTCGACGGCGTGGAGGGGGTTACATGATAGCGGAAACATTTATTATCTTGACTGTTATGTTTATTGCGGTCATGGGGCCTTCGGTGGTCATTGCCGTGCTGGGTTACGCGGTCATCAAGGCATTGGGCCGCAACCCTTCGGCAGCGTCGAAGATCTTTGTGGGCATGGCGGTCATGCTGGTGTTTGTGGAGGCCATTTCCATTGTGGCGATCCTGATTATATTTCAGTTATTTCACACCAAAACGCATTAGCGGGGGTAAACGCCCGCGAAAGGAACAGGGAATCTTGGGCTTCAGGCATTGGTTTCAAGGTTTGGAAATGATTTTCGGGTTCCTTTTGGTTGTGGGGGTGCCCTGTTTTTACGTGGCTTTATGGGGGTCAAAGATGATCAACGACCTTGGCAACCATCCTTCCCGGGCGGCCCGGATCCAGGCTGCGGCCGGCTGGAAAGTTTTGCTGGTAGAGATCGTTTCATTTGCGCTGCTGATCGGCTGGTTTATATTTTTATATAACCTCCAAAACGAATAAGGGAGCTTTCTATGGGTTGGAATTTAATCATCCAATTTTTGATTTTGACGGTGGTCGTTTCCGGAGGGGTCATTTTTGCCCTTTACATGGTGTTGATCAGGACCGTCGACGGGGCCAAACAGCGCCTGGACCGGGATGCCGAGGCCGCGCGCCAGCGGGAGTCGGAATTGAACCAGAAGATCAAGGAAGCGGACGCCGAACTGCAAAAGCGCAATAAAGAGCTTGATGTCATGGAAAAGAAAATGCGCCTGGAGCTGGAGGAAAAGATCGCCAAGCAGAAGGAAGAGATCATCGGCAAGGCCCGCAGCGAGGCCGAAGAGATCATCGCCAAGGCCCAAAATTCCCGCGAGCAGATCAGGCGCGACATCGAAAAGACAATGGAAATCAGGATCATCGATTACGCCGCCAGGATCACGTCGGACATTTTAAGCGTCAAGGTCAAGGAAGTCCTGGACAGGCATTTGATAGAGGAATTCACCGAGAAGCTGGACAAGGTGGACATGTCCCGCATCAGCCCGGACATCAAGGCTGCGGACGTGATTTCCGCCACAGCTATTCCGGAGGCTTTATTGGCCCAGATCGCCAGGCTTTTCAAAACCAAACTTTCCCGGGATATTAAATTAAACCCCAAGATCGATCCCACGGTCGCCGGGGGCGTTGTGTTGATGTTTGAAAGCCTCCAGTTGGACGGCAGCCTGCAGAACGCCATCAAAGAATCGGCCAATGCGCTCAAGCAGCAGGTGGAAAAACAGTATTCGGCTTAAGAGGGACCAAGGATGAGCAGGGCCAGCAAGGTCAAGGTTGAAGTGGCGGAGGTCAGGGAACTGGTGGATTTGATCCAGGTGCTTAAGGACGTGGCGGACATGAAATACCACGCCCTTGCCGCCCAAAAGGTCAAATTCAACCGGTTCAATGAATCGTTCACGGAATTTTTCAGCCTGATGGGCTACTCGCAGGTGGCGCACCCTTTGGTGGCCAACAGCAACCCGAATGCGGTCATCCTGGTGGTCTCGACGGAACGCGGGTTCGTGGGCGATCTTAACAGCCGGGTGGTGGCGCGGGCCATGGAAGAAAAGGAGAAAAACCCCCAGTCCCAGTTTGTGGTCGCCGGGAAAAAAGGCATCATGAAACTCGAAGGCCTGGGCCAGAAACTCCTCAAGACATGGGAAGACATCGAAGACCGCGGCTTTTATGAGGTGGCCGTGGATATTAAAACATATCTGGTCAAAGAAGTGCTGGAAGAGAGGATCGGCCGCGTCATTATCGTTTATCCGTGGCCCAAAGACTACACGGTGATCAAACCCCGCGCGGTCAAGTTATTGCCCTGCGAAGATCTTCTGCCCAAGCAGACCCAGACCGTGGAGAAATTCCGCCAGGTCATTGAGGAGTCCGACGCGGTGGACATGATCGGCTACCTGGCTGACCTGTGGTTATCGGCCAAGATTTACGAGATTTTTTTTGATACCAATCTGGCTGCGGCCTCGGCGCAGACCCAGCAGTTGGACAGCAGCCTGACCAAGATGCGCAAAGAGCGCGAGGTGGTCAAATTGAAGTACCGCAAAGCCAGGCGCGGGGACATCGACAAGAGCTTGCGGGAAGTTTTCTCCGCCCGCATGATGGTAACCAAATAGGGACTGGAGTCCAATTTTATGGAAAATAAAGCCGGTCAGAATGTCGTTGAAGAAGATTTTCCTGCGGGAGTCGTTCCTAATACTGGTCGCATCGCGGCGGTTCAGGGGCCTGTTGTGGATGTGCGCTTCCCGCAGGACGAAGAAGCTCCAGCGGTGTTTGACTGCATTATCACGCATGCCTTTGACGGCAGGAAGGTCACCTTGCAGGCAGCGGAACATTTGGGGCCCGGCCTGGTGCGCTGTATTTCATTTCATGAAACGTTGAACCTGCAATTAGGGGCGTCCTGCACCAATACCAGGCGGCCGAATGCCGTTCCCATGGGCGACGGATGTTTTGCCCGCGTCATGGACGCCTCCGGCAAGCCTTTGGATGAGGGCGGGCCTTACCAATGCCCGGAGAAGGTGCCTATCCGCAAACCGGTTGTCCAGCTGAATTTCGACCTGAAGAAAAAAGGGCGGGAAGTCCCGGAACTTTTGGAAACCGGCATAAAATATATCGACCTGCTGTATCCGATGATCAAGGGGAGCAAGACCGGCGTCCTGGGCGGGGCCGGTTGCGGCAAGACTGTGGTCATCCTGGAACTTATCAACAATATCGTCAAGGCCCACGGCGGCGCCTGCGTGTTTACCGGTATCGGCGAACGGATCCGCGAAGGCAATGAGCTTTATTATGAATTGGAAGAAAGCCACCTTTTGTCCAAGGTCATGCTCGCCTTCGGCCAGATGGACCAGCCGCCGGGCGCCCGCGCGGAGGTCGTCAACGCCGGACTTACCATGGCGGAATATTTGCTGGACAAGAACAAGGACGTGCTGTTGTTCATGGACAATTTGTACCGGTTCATCCAGGCGGGGCAGGAGGTATCGACGCTGTTAGGCCGCGTGCCCGCGGAAACCGGGTACCAGCCGACCCTGGCCTCCGAGGTCAACACGGTGCAGGAACGCATCCGCAGCGTTGAAGGCGGGGGGTCCATCACCGCCATGCAGGCCGTGTATGTGCCGGCGGACGACATGACGGACCCCGCGGTCGTTTCCATTTTCGCGACGCTCGACGGTGTGGTGGTGCTTTCCCGTGACCTGGTCCAGCGCGGCATGTACCCCGCCATCGACCCGTTGCAAAGCTCATGCACCAACCTCGATACCAATGTGGTGGGCAGGCGCCATTATGAGGTGTCCCAGCAGGTCATCCAGCATTTCAACAAGCATAATTCCCTCAAGCGTATCGTGGCGGTCATCGGCCTTGAGGAACTCAGCAAGGACGACCAGAAGATCTATAAACGGGCGGAGAAATTATACAATTTCATGACCCAGCCTTTTACGGTTTCGGAAGTGTTTACAGGCAAAAAGGGGGAATATGTCCCCCTGGAAGATAATATCATCGGTTGTGAAAGGATCCTGCGCGGGGACTACGACCATATCGAAGCGCAGGATTTTTACATGATCGGCAAAGCCCCGAGGATTTAAACCCATGGGGTGTTATTATGTACAAGCCAGTGGCCAACAAAATTCTCGTCGATGTATTGGTGAAATCCGGGCTTATTAGCTCCCAGGATGCGCACGCCTACATCCAGGCTGCCCGCCAGGAACACAAAAACCTCAACAGCTACCTGATCCGTCACGGTATCCTGACCGAACGCGAGATCATCGATTCTCTTGCCAAAGAGTTGAATTTGTCCGTCCTGGAGTTGAAAGAAAAAGAAATCCCCCAGGCGGTCATCGACCGCGTTCCGGTGAAATTCGCCTCCTTTTATAAATTCATGCCGGTGGCCATCGAAGGCAATGAATTGACGTTGGCCATATCCTCGCCGCTGGACGTCCGGACGGAGGACGATATCCGGGTGTATTTGGGGCTGGAGCCCAGGGAAGTGCTGGCCATGCGCAGTGATATCGACGAGGCCCTTAAAAAATATTACGGCCTGGCATCGGATACCATCGACCGCATCCTCACCAAGGACCCTGCCAAACGCAAGTTCGACGGCAACCAGGAGGCCTGGGTCGAAGATATCGAGAAAAGGAGCGAAGACCCTTCGGTCACCAAGCTCGTCAACCAGATCATCCTGGAGGCTTACCAGAAAAGGGCGACCGACATCCACATCGAGCCTTACCGGGAAAGGATGCGCCTGCGTTACCGCATTGACGGGGTGTTGATGGACGCCAACCTGCCGCCGGAGGCCCGCCATTTCATGCTGCCCATGATCTCGCGCATCAAGATCATGTCCAATTTGAGCATCACGGAAAAACGGCTGCCGCAGGACGGCTCGACGGTGGTGCGCACCAAGGACCAGGATTTGGATTTGCGCATTTCCACCATGCCGGCCCTGCGGGGGGAGAGCATGGTCATCCGCATATTGCCCACCAAGTCCATGCGCACCAAGCTGGAGGATTTGGGCCTCAACCAGTCCAATGCGCGCAAATTCAGGGAGTTGATCCAGTCCTCCCACGGGATCATTTTTGTCACGGGACCGACGGGCAGCGGCAAGACGACGACGCTTTACGCCTGCCTGCACGAGATCAACAGTCCCGGCCAGAAGATCATCACCATCGAAGACCCGGTGGAATATGAGATGGACGGCGTGACCCAGATCGCCATCAGCCCCAAATTGAATTTCAGTTTTGCGGAAGGGCTGCGCAATATTTTACGCCATGACCCGGACATCATCATGGTGGGCGAGGTGCGTGATTTGGAAACCGCGGAAATAGCCATCCGCACCGCGTTGACCGGTCATTTGGTGTTCTCGACCCTGCACACCAATGACGCCGCCAGCGGCATCACGCGCCTCATCGACATGGGTGTCGAGCCTTATCTGGTGGCTTCGTCCGTCGAGGCTTTTGTGGCCCAGCGCCTGATACGTTTGATCTGCCCGCATTGCAAGGAAGAAGATACCAAGGTCCCCGACACGGTCCGCCATGAAATGGCCCAATCCTTGAAGGTGGATCCTGAAACGGTCAGGGTTTACCGGGGCCGCGGCTGCGATGTGTGCAACAAGACCGGGTATTACGGCCGCACGGCCATTTACGAGATCCTTCACATGAACGAGGCCATCCGGGGGATGCTGACGGCCAAGCCCTCTTCCGAACGCGTCAAGCATGCGGCCATGAGAAACGGCATGGCCACGCTCAGGCAAAACGGCTGGCAATGTGTGGCGGCCGGCATTACCACGGTGGAAGAGGTTTTGTTCGTGAGCTCCAAAGATGATTGGCATGCTCCTTCGCTGGAAACTTTAACGCCGGTGGCAGGAATCTAACCGCTCATTTTATGCCCTCTTATATTTACAAAGCTAAAAAAGATGCCGTCAATTTGATTTCCGGCCAGATCAGCGCCCAGAACCAGGACGACGCGCTGGAATTTATCAATCAACTGGGCCTTATCCCGGTTTCCATCGAAGAAAGCAACGCGGAGGGTGTTTTATTCAGGGACATCCGCGCCGTCAGGATCAAGGGCCGCGAATTGTATCTTTTCAGCAAACAGCTGGCGAGTCTGCTGAAGTCCGGCTTGACTTTATTGAAGGCCCTGGAAGTCCTCTCCGGCCAGACCAAGAATGCGTATTTTTCCAGGGTCATCAGCGAGATCGCCATCGGCGTCAAAAGCGGGCGTTCGTTTTCAACCAGCCTTTCGGATTACCCGGCCATTTTTATGCCTTTGTTTGTGGCCATGGTCAGTGCCGGCGAGGAGATGGGCAAATTGCAGCAGATGCTCAACAGCGTTGCAGATTTTCTTCGCGCCCAGGAAGAGTTCTCTACCAAGGTGCGCAACGCCTGTGTTTATCCGGCCTTTATGCTGGTCATCGGTATCTCGACGGTGATTTTTATCCTGACTTTTGTCATGCCCAAACTGTCCGTCATTTTTGCGCAGGCGGGGCAGGTCCTGCCCTGGCCGACCAGGGTGGTGATGAGTATCAGCCATTTTCTTAAACTCTACGGGCTGTGGGCCGCTGCGGGGGCCGCTATAGGTTTGGCGGCGTTCAGGCGATGGAGTCAAACGCCCGGCGGCGCCATTGTCATCGGCCAATTCCTGTTGAATCTTCCTTTTATCAGGGAATTTGTTTTGAAGGTGGACCTGGCGCGTTTCACCAGGACCCTGTCCCTGTTGCTGGAAAGCGGGCTGACCATCATCCGTTCCATTGAAATGGCCATCCCCACGATGCATAATCCCCAGTTAAAGGCGGATTTGCGCCTTTCCATCCAGAGCCTGACCGGAGGGGAGAATCTGGGGCAGTGCCTGGGGACATCCGGTTTGATACCGCCGATCATGGTGCAGTTGATCACCGTGGGGGAAGAGTCCGGTTCCCTTCAGGAATCCTTGAAGGACATCGCCGAAACTTATGAATCCGACATCAATGAAACGACCAAAATGATCACCACGGTCCTGGAGCCGGTGATGATCGTGGTGGTCGGTGGGGTGGTGGGGTTCATTGTTTTTGCCATGCTGCTGCCGATTTTCTCCATGGACATCATGGCGCAGTAAGTGAATTTTATGTGGAAAGTCTTTACATTACCGGCTTTTTGATTAAAACTTATAATATAGATACCTTAAAAAATAGAGGATGAACCGTATGAAAAAATTTTCGAGAGATGCGTTTACCCTGGTTGAAATCATGCTGGTTGTCATTATCATCGGCGCTTTGGCGGCCATGATCATCCCGCGTTTCGCCGGACGCGGGGAAGAGGCCAAGGTCAAGGTGGCCAAGACGGACATTGATGCCAACATCGCCACGGCTTTAAAGCTTTATGAATTGGACAACGGTTCATTCCCCACTACGGAACAGGGGCTGCAGGCCTTGCTTGTTAAACCCGCCACCAATCCCATACCCGAAAATTGGAACGGCCCTTATATCGAGAAGGAACCCCTGGATCCGTGGGGCCATCCCTACATTTACGTCTCCCCCGGAGTGCACCGCCCCGATTACGATCTCTCCTCGAAAGGAAACAATGGGACCTCGGAAATCAGCAACTGGCAATGACCTCGGCGGTTTCACCTTCGTCGAAGTCATGGTTGCTCTGGTGGTCTTGACCGGCGGTATCGTATTGATTTACAGGTCCTTTTTTTTGTGCGCGGATTATCTGAATAATTTGACCTCCCGGCTTTACGCTTCCAGTCTTATCGACGAGAAAATGGGGGACATTACCGCATCTTTTGCCGCTTGGCCGGCCCAGGCCCTGAATTTCGGGCCTGACACCGTCACCCTTGACATCAACCATAAGCCTACGGTGTTCAACTACACTGTTAACCTGACCCCTTTAAGCGACGTCAAAAGCGTCTGGGAGGCGGACGTCAAACTTTCATGGCTGGACGGCCCCCGGCACATGCAGATGCGCCGCAGTGCGTATATGATAAGATGAAAAATAAGTTTGCTTTTAGCGCATGGATCAATTATGAGGGATACGTTTGTTCTTTTTGGTAACAGTAAGTTTTTTAGCCAAAGCAGCTCATGCTTCAAGGGCATCGCGAGGCTTTTGGCCGAGCGATGGCTGAACTGTTCGAGCTTTGAAGTTCTAAGAGAACTTCAAAGCGAGTTGTTCAGCCACCGAAGAAGCATGAGACCTTTGGCGGCCCCGCCATAGGCGGGGCAAAAAACGAGCGAAGCCTGTTGCCAAAAAGAACAAACTTATCCCCTTATAGTAGAGATTTATGAGAAATCAGAGTAGAGGATTTACGTTAGTCGAAATATTGCTGGTCTCCGCCATGATGGCGCTCATCAGCCTTGCCGTCTTTAACGCCTTTTCCAACGGCTTCAAATTATGGGCCCGGGGCGAACACGTGATGGTGGAGGGGAACATTGCCATCTTCCTGGACGGCTTGGCTCAAGACCTGCGCCAGACGGTCACCATCAGCGGCATCCCCTTTAAAGGCGACAGCACCGAGATTTCCTTCCCGGCCATCATCAGGGCGCCGGCGGACCCCAATTCTTCAGGGGCCCGGGAGGGCGTTGTTCACCAGATAGGCGCGATACGCTATGTCTTTGATCCGGGCGAGAAAAAAATTTTCCGTTACCAGGCCGTTTACGGTCAGGCGCTGAATGGGGAATGGTCCCGGCCCGTCGAGGTGGCCAGCCTCATCGAAGACATTTCGATGCGTTATTATTTTAAGGCGGACAAGGGAGTGGACATTAAGGAAATGACCGACCAGGGCCTTCCGATGGGGGTCATGATCGACGTGCAATACCTGGTGCAGGGGCAAACCTATCACATGCGGCGGTTTTTGGTCATACCCGTCGGGGGAGGGATATGAGGCTGGCCCGATCCCGTCGGGGAATGGTCCTGATCTTTGCGTTATGGGTGCTGGGCATCCTGACGATTTTGGCGGTGAGCGTGGCCGCCGGCATACGCGAAAAGATCCTTTTGGTCAAACGCCTGGATGAAATCAGCCGCATGGATTGCCTGCTGGAATCGGCGGTGAAGAAAACGGCGGGGTATATCCATGGGCAGATGGAGACCTCCGGATTTGAATTCACGCCGGCGGTAAAAATGAATTTGCTGAACAACAGCAATGAATTGACCAATATTACGTTGGGTCACGATACGGCGGGCGTCGGTTATGTGGCGGATGCGCCGGCGGGGGGTTCTCTGCGCTGGGGCGTCGTGGACGAAGAGAGCAAGATCAACCTCAACACAACAAACTCTCAGATACTGGCGAATTTGATCATGAACGTGCTTTCCTGGAATGAGGAAAAATCGCAGAAATTGGCCGATGCTCTTTTGGACTGGCGCCTGAATGGTGAAAGCGAGATCAACGGTTTTTACAGCGAAGATTATTATTCCAATCTGCAGCATCCTTACCCCAAGAAAAGCGCTGCTTATGAGACCCTGGATGAAATGCTTTTGGTCGAGGGGATGGACCGGAAGATTTACGACAAGCTCATCAATTATGTGACCATTTACGGAAGCGGGGCCGTGAATATCAATACGGCCCCGCCCCAGGTCCTTGAGGCTATAGGGCTGCCGGAGACCGCCGTCGATAAAATCCTGACCGTGCGCCGCGGTAAGGACGGCACGGACGCGACGGGCGATGACTATGTGTTCTCAAGAACTTTTGAAATCGCCGCGGATATCAATGCCGTCGTCCCTCTGACTCTCGACGAGGCGCGCGCCATCGACGCTGTCAATATGAGGGGGCTTTTGACCACGAGCTCCTTTTATTACACGGTCCAGGCGACCGGCAAACTGGCCGGCCACGCCAATGTCCAGACGGTCAGGGCGGTCTATTCGGCCCAGGACGACAGGATTATTTATTGGAACGAGGGATAAAAAAATCTTTTTTCTGATGGTGATGGCCGAAAAAGCGGTTATAATAAAACCATATCATGGGGCATAAATGTTCGGTACTGACAGAAAATATCTGACAATTTCCATTAACGACGGTCTCATCAAGCTTGCCCAGAGCGGTTCTTCTGGAAATGTGGAAAAGGTGGGCCGTTGCACCTTTACGGCCACAAGCGGCGGCGAGGAGGGCGCGCGTGCGCTCAAAGCTTTGCTGGCTACTTTTAACCGCAAGCTCCCCGTGATATGCGTCATCCCGGCTTCTGCCGCCACCGCCAAGACCATCGAGGTCCCCTCGACAGACCCCGAAGAAATAAAATCCATCATTAATTTGCAGGCCAGCCGGTACACCCCCTACTCGAGGGAAGAAGTGCTGATCGGCTACATTAACTTAGGCCTGAATGCATCCAATAATACGCGCCTCTTGATCGTGATCGTCCATCGGGACGTCGTCAAGGAAAAGATCGCGATCCTGGACAAGGCCGGGCTGGATGCCGATAAGATCATTTTTGCGCCGGAAGCGCAGGCAAGGTTTTACGCCAAGGCGCTCAATCTTAAGAAAGACGCGCCGGCCGTGGGGGTTGTTGACTTCTCAATGAATGCCACGAGTTTCATGATCATCGCTAAAAGCGCCTTGTTGTTTGTCAGGCATTTTCCCATCGGTGCCAGGTCTTTCATGCGAAGCGCGCAAGACGCGGCGCCCAAATTAGAAGAGGAGTTCAAAAAATCCATGGAGGCCTTTGCTCAGGAAGACGGCAATCAGCCGCCGTCTTCGTACATGGTGACGGCCGCGCGCGAAGCAATGGACCCTGTTTTATCCTCGTTGAAAGGCCCCCTGGGCGTTTCATTCCAGGTCAATGCGTTCTTGAATTTCATCAAGGCCACAGGCGATGCGCGTAAAAAGTTGCAAACTGATTTTAACGATGATTCCTTCCTGGATGTGATCGCGCCGGCTGTGACAGCCTCCAGGTGTGAAATCAATTTGATGCCTCAGGAGATGCTTTTAAAAAAGACGGTGGATCTCCAGAGCAAGGAAGTCAGCAAGTCGGGTGTCGCTGCGGTCATCATCATGGTGCTGGTGGGGCTTATGCTTATGATCGATATTTATTTTAAAGACACCTATCTCAATAAAAATTTGCGCGAGGCTTATGCTCCCCAAATGGCCCAGGTCAAAATGCTCCAGCAACAGATGGCCAAGAACAAGCTCGTGCGCGACTACATCAAGGGGCGCATGTCCTCCCTGGACATCATCCATGAACTTTATACCATCACCCCCAACACGATTTATCTGAGTCATATTACCGCCGATGAGGACGGTGCCGTCACCATCGACGGTACTGCGGATTCCATGGCGCTGGTTTATTCCTACGTTAAAATGATCGATGACTCCGCCTCTTTTAAAGAGGCCCAGTTGAAATCCGCTTCCACCAAACGCGACAACGGCAAGGACGTCGGCGCTTTTGAAATTGAATTCAAGGTCAAGGAGAAGGCGTGAACGTAATCAATCAATTCATTGCGGGCCTCAATGACAACCAAAAGAAACTGCTGGTCATCGCGGTCGTGATGGTGATCGTGGCCCTTTTCGACCGGCTTTTGATCGGCCCCACCGTGGCGCGTTTGTCTTCGCTCAACGAAGATATCGCCAAGCAGGAGGCCGTCATCAAGCAGGACATGCATTTTCTGGAATACAAGGGCCGCATCGACCAGGAGACCGGCGAAATCGCCCCGTATTTGACCGCGCATAGATTGGGTGATAATGAGACGATCGCCGCCTTCTTGAACAAGATCCAGGGCCTGGCCACGGCCGCCCAGGTCAATTTACTCAAGATCAATCCCTCCTCGGGGCAGCAGGATGCCCGCTACTGGAAGTACCAGGCTGATCTGGAATGTACGGGCAGCTTCTCCAATGTGGTCAGTTTTATGCATGCGGTCAATTCCGATCCGGAATTGATGAAGGTTGATAAATTCGAGTTTACCGGCAAAAAAGATTCCGCTGATATCAGGGCAACCATGACGATCGAAAAAATCGTGGTACCGTCGAAGTCCATGCCTCCCAAGGAAGCCAATGCGTCTTCAGCCGCTTCTCCTGCAACCCCGTAAGTTTTTTTTGACCTTTTTTATTTTGCCGTTAGGGGTCATCTTTTCCATCTTTTTTGCGAGGGGCGCATACGCCCAGATGGATGTTCTTAAAGGCATGTATGAGCGCGCCGTGAATGATTACAATGACCGGCATTTCGACCAGGCCATGGACCTTTACCGGAAGATCATCAAGGCCGCCCCCGGGTTTGCTCCGGCCTATAACGGCATGGCCCTCGCCAATCAGGCGGCTTCGGGCGATGAAAATAAAACCATTGAATATTTAAAAACAGCAGTGAGCCTGGATCCCAAATTGGCCCAGGCCTATGATAATTTGGGAAGGATTTATTATGACCGCCAGGATATCGACCATGCCCAGGAGTATTTTGAAAAAGCATTGGCCGTTGATGGCAGCCTCACAAGCGCCAGTTTGAGCCTGGCGTGGATCTATTTATTGGCCCGGTCGAAGCCGGACGTCGCCCTCAAATATTTTAAAATGGTGCTGCCCCATATCCAAGACCCTAAAATTTATTACGGCATGGGGCTGGCCTATTTTTCCAGTAACCAGCGGGTCAGGGCCATGGACATGATCACCAAATTGTATCAATTGGGCCAGGACGATCTGGCCGGCCGCCTGGAAAAATCGATGCGGGACAATTCCTATGTCAATACACCGACGGATATCAGCGCTTCCAATCCGTCTTCCACACCGGCAGGTTTAGGCCCGCTGCCTGCCACCCCCGACAAGCCCACAGGCATGGAGGTCCGCCTGCGCGGCAAATTGTCGGATTATTAATATGATCCGGCCATGTTGAAAAAAACGGCCCTGGTTGTCATTGTCCTGACCATCGTGCTGTTCAATGCCTTGCGTTTCTGGAAGTTGGATAGCATTCCTTACGGGTATCACATCAATGAATTAGGCTCGGCTGTGACGCTGCAATGCTTGGTGCAGGAGGGGTGCGATGCCCGCTTGAAGCCATGGCCGCTGTTTGGCTACATGAGCTACGGCCAGGAAAAGCCCCCCACCTATATTTATCCGGGGATCATTTGGGCCAGGATATTCGGGGTAACCGTCCCGAGCTTAAGGGCCTATAGCGCCTTTGTCCTGTGCCTGGGCATTTTGGGGTTGTTTTTCCTGGCCCAAATGATGTTCGGAAGGTATTGCGCCATGGCGGTTGTTTTAGCCGCGAGCTGCTCGCCCTGGGCCTGGGTCGTCAATCGCGTTGCCCTGGAATCTTTTTTTGCGCCGGTTTTTGCAATCTGGGGGCTTTATTTCTTCTGGAGGTCCATCCGCTGGTGGGATTGGGCCTTGGCAGGCTTTTTTTGGGCCTGCGCCATGTATGCCTACCCGCCGGCAAGACTGCAAATACCGTTGATGTTGGCAACACTGGCAGCCTATGAGTGGGGCAGGCGTCCTGCGCGCCGGACGTCTGCCTTGGGCCTGGCCGCTTTTTTTATCCTGCCTTTGTTGCCCATGGTCGTCATGTACGCGCACGGTCAATTGTCCCGGCGTTTTGATGAAATAAGCATATTCAACAAGGATTTTTTATACGTTATTGGAAACAGCGAAAGTCCGTATGGCCCTATCGGCATTTTTTTCAATAATTTCCTCTTGCATTTAAGTCCGGACTTTCTTTTCTTCACAGGCGACCCGTCGTATATCTACTCCACCAGGCATTTGGGGTTGCTCAGCTGGTTGGACGACGGCGCCTTGATCATTCTTATGGTCTTCTTGGTTTTGGCCGTCCTGCATCGTTCCTGGGACCGAAATCCTGTCATTAAACACCGTCGCTGGATTCTGTTCTTAGCGGCCAATTTTCTGATCGGGATCATCCCTTCGGCGTTGACCAACCAGGGACTGCCCAACGCTTTGCGGATGTGCGGTTCATGGCCGTTTATGATGCTGTTGACCGGATGGATGTGGTGGTCCGCGGCGCAATGTTGCAAGCTGTGGTGGCCTGCCATGGCCCTGGGAGGGATTTTGTCCGCGGCGATATTGGCGTACCAGTATTTTTGGATTTATCCCGGTGAAAGCAAGACGACCTTCGGTTATCGCGCCATGGAAATCGCCGAACAGGTGGAAACGCCCCAGGACTGGAGGGAGTTTATATTAAACTTCCGGCGGCAACAATACCATTGCCGGTATTTTCTCTCCCAGAGGTTGGGGCTGACGTGCCGGCAGGCCAGAGATGCGTGTTTGGATGCAAATCAGTAGACGACCTGGAAGACCTTGATACGCGTGCGGCCGGTAAGATCATGGGTGAAGATAAGCGGTTTGAAGTATTTCAGGCCGGCCCCGTTGAAATAATAGAGTTTCATGATGAGGCTATCGGCCAGGGCGCGGTCCATCAATCTCGCAGCATATTGCCCGTCCTCTTGATAGAGCAGCACCGAATAATTCAGGTCTCCGTCGGGATTGACGTGTTCGGCAACAGCGCCGTCCTTAAGATAGAAGACGCTCAAAGGCTGCCCCTGCCCGTATCGGGAAGATTGGATCCCGGCATTCATGGTATCCAGATCGATGACCAGGCCGTGCTGGAAGACCAGCTGGTCATGTTTCCGGCCGAGAAGAGGCAGGGCTTCACTGTATTTGGGCATGCCGCCCATCGTACTCCACAAAAAGTCTATAAACGCATGAGAGTTGCGCGGCGGGACATTCTTTAACATGTCCGGGCGGGCATTGATCTCTTCCATTTTCTTGATGTTCCAACGGCCGTTAAAGGCGATCATCGCATTGTCCTTGACCAGTTCCGTATAGACCAGAACATAACTGTGCGGTTTTTTGCCGCGGATCAGGGAGAGTAATTTTTTGATTTGAGGCCCGGAGATGGTCCCCTCGAGGGTCTGCTCGGCCTGGGCCCTGTCCTGCGGCGCAATGGTTTTAAGCAGGGCCACCGCATCCGCGAGTTTCAAACCGCACTTGACCAGATATTCCGCCGCTTCATTGCCGCTGGAATTGAGCATGCGCAGGATGCCGCGGGCCTGAGCCTCATTGCGGCTTAAAAATACGTTGCCCATCCAATAGCCCACGGCGCTTTGGTCCAACGAGGCTCCGTCGAAAGGTACCGCACGGTGGGCGATGGCTTTGATAAAGTGGCCCGGCGCCCACCAGGTGTCGACGATGCTGTCCTTGGGGGTTTCTGTTTTGATGGCGGTCAGGGCCTTGTCCCAGGTCGAGTTAAAGATAGGAGTCAGGATGGTTTGTATGTCGCGGTTGGCGTTAACAAGGGTCAGGGCGATGAGAATCCCGGCCAGCGGCAGGCCCACGGAGCGCAGACTGATGAAGCGGTTGACGGCCCCTGTCGCCAACAGGCTTAAAGGAATGGTGGCAAAGAGTACAAACCGTTCTCCCAATGTGCTGAGAGCCATGGTCGCCGCCAGGAAGACCGTTAAGATGAGCGTATCGATGGCCTGGGGCTGACGGAAATTTTTTAGGCCGGTGCGCAGGCGATAGACCCATCCTCCGAATGCCAGCATCATAAAGACCCATCCGCCTGCCGACCTGGTGATCTCCGCAAGGCTTTCTTTTTTCAATTCTCCGACGGTCATGAATTGGTCGGGCCACAGGTCAAGCCCCCGGTGGGTGAATTTCATCAATTCCCCGAAGCCTTCTTTAAAAAGGATGAAGAAGTCCTGAAAGGAAAAGCACATGCTCACGATCAGAAGACAGGTGCCTGTAAACCAGCCTAAGAACAACAGGTTTTGGCGGGCCGGGGAGGGGTCCTTCTTGATAAAAAAGTTATAGAGGGCCGCGGTCAAGGCGCAGGCGACCCCTAACAAGAATGAGAATCCCCAGCCTTGCCAGAACAGGGCGTAAATGGATGTGACCGCACCGGCAGCGGCGGCCCATAAGTAACCGTTCTTCTTTGAGGCCGGTCTTAAGGCCAGGAAAAGGCAGCCCATCAACACAAGCGGGAACAAAATGTTATAGGGATCGGTGCGGTACCATCCCAAGGCGCCGCGTTTCAGGTTAATAGGAGCCATGACCAAGAACAAGGCACCGACGAAGGATGATACTACGGAAAATTGAAGCACCCGGCACACCCATAGGAAAGCGATCAAAATAAAAAGATAGGTGAATAACGGAGTGTAAGCCACGGCCGACATCAAAGGAATATGGGGATTGAAAAGTTTCATGAATTTGTAAATGGCAAAGCCCCAATACGGATGCAGGGTAAAAGGCTGCCAATAGCCGAAGGGCGCGCACATCAGGGGATTGAAATACTTGCTTCCTTTAATAACGGCGGCGATGCGGCCTGTTTTGACGATATTTTGGGTCAGATAGTAAAAATCATAAGGGTCGGATTCCAGCAGGTAGATCTTTTCAGGCGGGGCGCCGGGCTGGCGGGCGAGCCCTGCGGTGACCTTATCAATGGCTGCCATGACCTTCTGGTTCTGGTCATGCAGGGTCTCGTTGAGCTTTTGTTCCGCCAGGTTTTCGGCTATGCCTGCGGGGATGTTCGGGGCCGCGTTTAAGATCTGTTGAAGAAAGGTCTGCTTGATCTTGTAGACGACCATCAGGGTCGCCTGGTCGCGGCTATCGTCCCACAAATGCGCCCGCAGCGGCCAGAGACGGATATAACAACTCAGGACGGCCAGTATCAGCCACGCCGCGGCCCACGGCCAGAGTTTGAATTTCTTAGTGTTCATGTATTTTGTCAGAAAGGGAATTTCTTAACGCAAAAGGATTATGGCACATTTTTTTTATATTGCAAATATTGCCGGTGGATTTTGTTGGAGGCAATAGCTATACTGGAGTCAGGTTGGGATTCGCTTTTGGCCATAATCATCCCCAAGAGCCGCCCCTGTTCGTCGAGGATGGGGCCTCCGCTGTCGCCGTGATGGAGATCAAGGTCCAGTTCAAGGAAATCACGGGCCGATGTCGAGCGGTCTTGAAGGACGCCTTTAATGCGGCCTGACATCATGGAAAGGCGTCTGTCGCCGGAATTGCCGATGGCGATGATCTCCTCATCCGGGTGTGCCCTGGAAGAATCCGCCCACGCAACGCGATGAAGGGGATGGGGCGCATGGACCTTCAGGAAACTAAAGTCAAAAACACCGTTGGCATAAAGGACGCGGGCCGGAAGTTTGGTGCCGTCGGGGAGGATGACAAAGATAAAAGGGGCGTCGATGATCGTATGCGTATTGGTCACGATAATGCCGTTAGGGTCAATGACAAGCCCGGCAGCCGTACGCCAATAGGTGGCCATCTTCGGGGGCATTGTCGGCAGCACCCGGGTCAATTCCGTGCGCACCGTTACCATGGATTTTTCTGTCCGGCGGATGCGGCTGATGAGGTTGTCGTCGCCCCGGGCGGAAATGGAAAGGGAAAACGCCATCAGGAGGGGTAAAAAAAGGACCGGTCTCCTTGAGAAGTTATTTATTATTGTTGACGGCTTCGGCATAAGCATTTAGTATTTTCTCATAAATTTTTATGAATGAAATAGATATTCGATCTTACAGAGCAGAGGACCGTGCTGCTTTGCGCGGCCTGTGCTGCGACGTGGCGGACCGGGGAGGCCCCATTGAAAATTTCTTTCCGGACCGCGAGGTTGCGGCGGACCTTTTGACGCGTTATTATACGGATTATGAGCCTGAATCGACCTTTGTGGCCGTAAGCGGCGGCCGCCTTATCGGTTATATCAACGGATGCATGGATAACCGCCGGTATGGGCTGGTGATGTTCTGGCTTCTGGGCCCGGCGCTGTTGGTCAAGGCCTTTAAACACGGCCTTTTTTTCCGTTGTGAGATCCACCAACTGTTGCGTTCGGTGTTGAAAAATTGGCGCCGGATCTTTGTCTGGCGTAAAAAGTCCTTTCACAGCCATCAAGGGCATTTGCATATCGGCGTCGCCGCGGGTTTTCGCGGTCAACAGGTGGGCCGGGATTTGGTCGATGCTCTTGTGGCCCATGCCGCCCGCAAGGGGGCCACGGAATTGGCCGCATCCGTGCATGATGCCAATAAGGCCGCCGGCGATTTTTTTCAAAAGCTGGGGTTTACGGCGCTTGAGCGTTATCCGATGGTCTTGATCCGTAACAGTAAAGAGGAGCATTATCATTCTTTATTATATGTTAAAACGATTTAGTTGCATCGGCGGGGCCGCCCTGTTCTTGATTTTATGGGGCACGGCCGCTTTTGCCGCTCCGTTGAAGTATGGTCAGGTGACCTTGCTTGCGACGGACCGTATCCTGGTCTTGGCCCCTCATCCGGATGACGAGGTTTTAGGGACAGGAGGCATTATCCAGCAAGCCGTGGCCCTGAAACTCCCCATCAGGGTAGTCTTTCTGACCTACGGGGACGCCAACGAATGGTCTTTTCTTCTTTACCGCCGGCATCCGGTGGTTTTCCCCGGCGGCGCTGAGTCCATGGGAATGGTACGGCATGACGAAGCCGTCCGCGCCGACAGCATTTTAGGGGTCAGCCGCAAGGACTTGATATTTTTAGGATATCCGGATTTCGGCACGCTCAATATGTGGTATTACCATTGGGACAAGCGCCCCCCGTACAGGAGCATATTGACCCGGGCGGCGGCTGTCCCTTATAAAGATGCCTACGATTACGGCGCACCGTATAAAGGAGAGTCCGTCCTTCATGATCTGCGGTCCATTTTAAAGGGTTTCAGGCCGACCAAGATCTTCGTTTCCCATCCGGCGGACCATAACGGGGACCATCTGGCCTTGTATTTGTATTTGCGGGTGGCCATGTGGGAAGACGGGTTGGACGACAATGTCCCTGTGTACGCGTATCTTGTTCATCGTCTGGGATGGCCCCAACCCTGGGGCTTCCATCCTGAAAAAAACCTGGTCCCGCCGGAGGCCCTGGCCGACAATGAGCATTGGCTGCAATATCATTTGACCCCGCAGCAATTCGAGACCAAGGAAACGGCCTTGAAGGCCCATAAGAGCCAATATTTTTCCAGCCGCAGGTATTTGATATCGTTTGTGAAATTCAATGAGCTTTTTGCCCAAATTCCTCCGCTGAAGTTAAGCCTAAATAAGAATGTCTCCGTCATCCCGGGGCGGAAAAAATCGGCGGCCGTCGAATTGCCGGAAGAATTAAATGACCGCCTGCGTGCGGCTTTTGTGGGCGTCGATTGGAAATCCCTGCGCCTGGAGGCCGACAAGCTGATCGTCACCATCAGCCTTTCCAAACCCCTGGCCGAGGATGTGGAGGCGTCCATTTATTTTTTTGGTTATAATAAAGCAGTGCCCTTCGGAGAAATGCCCAAGATCAATGTGCGTCTGGGCGTTTTAAGCTATAGCGTTTATGACCAGAATAAAAGATTGAAGCAGCAGGTCGTGGCAGTCACCCGGAACCCCAAAGAGATCACGATCACGGTCCCCCTGAAGCTGTTGGGGGACCCTCAAAAGATACTCACCTGCGCCAGGACCTCATTGGGGAATTTTCCGTTGGACAATTCACCCTGGGTGGTGCTTGACTTACAGTAAGAAGAGAGGATGGATATGAAATTACTTTACACCAAACGTTCTCCTTTTGCCCGCAAGGTCAGGGTCGTCGCTTTAGAAAAGAACATTGCGCTGGATTTAATTGATGAGGACCTGCAGCAAAAATCCCGGCGGCTTTTGGATGCCAATCCTTTGGGAAAAGTCCCGACCTTGATCCTGGATAACGGCACCGCGGTCTTCGACAGCTCGGTCATTTGCCAATATCTCGACGGCCTCCATGATAAGGCCCTTATGATCCCGCGGGAATCCCTTGGGCGCATGGAGGTCTTAAAGTGGGAAGCTTTTGCCGATGACCTGGTTGTGTGCGCGATCAATCTTTATATGGAAAAAGTCCGGCACCCGGATGATTTTCACAAGGACTGGACGGCGGCATTGGAGGCCAATGTCCGCCGGGCTTTTGCCTTTATCGAAAGCAATCTGCACCAATTGCAGACATTCAATTTAGCGTCGGTCGCCGTGGCCTCCAGCCTCGGTTATATTCATTTGCGCCTGCCTCATTTAAAGGAGCAGGGGGACGCGGCGCAATGGTTTGAAATAATTTCAAAACGTCCCAGCATGGCCCAAACCGTCCCGGTGGTCTGAAAGAAGGCACGCATGCCCCGCCGCAAATTTGATGTCAGACGCCATTGCCCCGTTGAATTGCCCAACGGCCGCACCGTCCGCATCACCTTCATCAACCATCCCGGGGCCGTTCTCATAGTGCCGTTCTTAAATAAGGACTTGATCGTCATGATGCGCCAGTTCAGGCCGGCGCTTAAAAAGTACATTTACGAGCTGCCTGCCGGCACTCTCGAGGCCGATGAGCCGCCGTCCACTTGTGCCCGGCGGGAATTGCTGGAAGAGACCGGATTCAAGGCCGGACGTCTGGTTAAGTTGGGGGCCATTTATCCGGTGCCGGGATATTCGACGGAAGTTATCCATATTTTCAAAGCCGGGCGCCTGACTGCGGCGGGCGCCCAACCCGAGGATTATGAGGTTATCGAGCTTATTCCTATGAACAAATCCACGGTGCGCCGGCTTCTTGTTAAAGGAAAACTCATGGATGCTAAAAGTATTTGCGCTCTTGTGTTTTGCGGATGGTTGTAATGACGAGGCCTGTTCATTCCATCAAGCAATATGCTTTATCGTTGACCCTTTTGGGCGGCGTTGCGTTGGGCTGCCTGCTGGGGCTGGTCTTTAAAGAAAAGGCCGTTGTTTTCAAGCCCTTCGGCGATGCCTTTCTTAACCTGCTTTTTACCATTGTTGTCCCCCTGGTTTTTTTCTCCATTGCTTCGGCGGTCGCTTCGATGAACAATATCCGGCGTCTGGGACGGATCATTTTATGGATGATGCTGGTCTTTACCCTCACCGGTATCATCGCCTCCATCCTCATGCTGATCGCGGTACGGCTTTATCCGCCGGCCCTGGGCATCCCTATAGTCCTGCACGGTGGCGCCCATGTTCAGCAGCTCAACGTCTCCGACCAGATCGTCAAGGCCTTCACCGTTTCCGATTTTGCCGATCTTTTTTCCAAGAAGAACATGCTGGCCCTGATCATTTTTGCCTTGCTCATAGGTCTTAGCGCCTGCACTCTTGGAGAAAAAGCGAAAGCATTCACGTCTTTTCTGGTTTCCGGCAATGAGGTGATGATGAAAGCCATTTCCTATATCATGTGGTATGCGCCCATCGGATTAGGCGCCTATTTTGCGTACTTGATCGGTGTCTTGGGCCCGCAACTATTGGGTGCCTATGTGCGTGCCATGACCATTTATTATCCGGTGTCCCTGGCGTATTTTTTTATAGGTTTTTCCTGTTACGTGTTATTAGCGGCGGGAGGCAGGGGATTAAGGATTTTCTGGCCCAACATCATGCCCGCCGCCGCGACAGCCCTGGCCACCAGCAGCAGCATGGCTGTGATCCCCGTAAATTTGGAAGCGGCCGAACGCGTCGGGGTGCCCCGGGACATCCGTGAGATGGTCATCCCTATCGGCTCGACCATCCATATGGACGGCTCCTGTCTTTCCGCTGTTCTTAAAATAGCGGTGCTTTTCGGGCTGTTCCACATGAATTTCTCGAGCCCCTGGGCCATGGCCACGGCGGTCGGTGTCGCCCTTTTAAGCGGCACGGTCATGAGCGGGATTCCAGGAGGCGGCTTCCTGGGAGAGCTGATGATCGTCACCCTTTATGGTTTTCCGGTCATGGCCATGCCCATCATATCCATGATCGGTACCCTGGTAGATCCTCCAGCCACGATGGTCAACGCTGTTGGAGACAATGTCAGCAGCATGCTGGTCGCGCGCATTTTGGGCGGCAAAAACTGGATGTCCTAATGAGGACCGCCGTCATGTCCCCAAGTCGGTGTCTCACAATGGTATTGTGCCTTTGCCTGCCGGCCCTGCAGGGCTGCACCGCGCTGACTCCGCCGTCGTTATTCAAGCTGGGCCCTTCAATCTCCCAAGCCGTTATTGTCCATCCCGTCGCCAAAAATTCCATCCACGCCGGATTAAGCGCCTGGCAGAAAACCCATGCCGGGCAGGGAGCGGGGAATGGAGGCTGGCGCCGCATATTCTTTGTCAGGGCTCTCATCGGTAAAAACGGCTTGGCTGATCCCGGCCGCAAGAAAGAAGGGGACGGTAAGACCCCTTGGGGGGTTTATCCTTTGGGGCCCGCGTTCGGTTATGCCCCGTCGGCAGTTACAGGACTGCCTTACCGCCAGGCCACGGATATTGATTTTTGGGTGGATGATCCGCGTTCAATGCAATATAATCAATGGGTCAGAGGTACGCCCCGTGCCCATTCTTTTGAACGCCTCAAACGCCCGGATGACCTTTACCGGTATGGGGTCGTTATTGGGTATAATATGCACCCGGTCATTCCCGGCGCAGGGAGCGCCATTTTCATGCATATTTGGCGGGGAGGCGACAGCCCCACTGCGGGCTGTGTGGCTTTGAGTCAAAGGAATTTGCGCAGGATCCTGCGCTGGTTAAATCAACGCGATCAACCTGTCATTATCCTGGAGTGAATCGATGACCAATGCACAAATGATCAACACAGTCTTAAGCACGTACGGGCTTTCCAATTTTATGGGCCCGGGCGGTTTTAATTGGTGGAACATTATCTGGGGGTCCATTTTCGGCCTGATCGGCTGGCTGGCTTTCTCACATGGTAAAAAAGAAAGGAGCTTCAGGCCGATGGTGATAGGCATTGTGATGATGGTTTACACGTTTTTTGTGGCCAATACATGGCTGGTCTTTCTCATCGGCTTAGGACTGACCGCCGCGCTGTATTTTTGGAGAGAATAACTATGAGCCCGAAAATTTTACGATTTGCCGTTATATTAGGCGGCTGCGGCAATAAAGATGGCGCTGAAATCCATGAATCCGTCCTGACGCTTCTTAGTATCGACCGCCATGGCCATCGGTACCAATGTTTTGCGCCCGACGTGCCGCAGGCCCGTGTCCTGAATTTTTTGACCAACGAACCCATGAATGAAAAACGCAATGTGCTTCTTGAGGCGGCCCGCATTGCGCGCAGTAAAATCAAACCCCTGTCCGATTTTGCCCAAAAGGACTTTGACATCCTGGTCCTGCCTGGCGGCAGCGGGGTGGCGTATAATCTTTGCACTTTTGCCGTTGATGGTGATAAAATGACGGTTTTACCGCAGGTGGAATCGGCCCTGCGGGCCATGCATGCTGCGGCCAAGCCCATCGGGGCCTGGTGCATTGCGCCGGTCATCATTGCCCATGTCTTGAAAAAGGTCACGGTGACCTTCGGCCGGGACGAGAAGACCGCCGCGGTCTTTCGGAAATCGGGCGCGACAACCGTCAATACTGATGCCCGGGGGCTTGCGGTCGACCACGACAATAAGGTCGTGACCACCCCGTGTTATATGCTCGATGCCCGCATCAGCGAGGTGGCGGAAGGCATAGATAAAGGCATTCAACAACTGATCAAAATGGTGTGAATTTATGCGTATCCTTGTCATCGAAGATGAAGTCAAAATCGCCCAGTTCATCAAGCGCGGCCTTAAAGAGGAGGGCTACGCCGTTGATGTGGCCAATGACGGCGAAGAAGGCCATTTCATGCTGGCTTCCAATGAATATGATGCCCTTGTTCTCGACTTGATGTTGCCCAAGATGGACGGCCTGGCGCTGTGCCGCCAGCTGCGCAAAGACGGCAATCAGATCCCTATCATCATGCTGACCGCCAAGGACACGGTCAAGGACAAGGTCAAGGGCCTGGACACCGGCGCGGACGATTATCTCCCTAAGCCTTTTGCCTTTGAGGAGCTGTTGGCGCGTGTGCGCGTATTGTTACGCAAAAAGGACAGCCGCGTGCAGACGCAGTTGAGGGTGGACGATCTTTGCCTGGATTTGTTGACCCACAAGGTGACAAGGTCCGACCGCGATATCGATCTTACGTCCAAAGAATTCGCCTTGCTGGAATATTTGATGCGCAATGCCGGCAACATCGTCACCCGCACCATGATATCCGAGCACGTATGGGATATTAATTTCGATACCTTCACCAATGTCATCGACGTCTATATCAATTATCTGCGTAATAAGATCGACAGCGGTTTTGAGAACAAAATGATCCATACCGTGCGGGGCAAAGGATACCTTCTCAAGAAGGGTGCAACACCTTAAAGAACATGCCTTTCCATTCCATCCGCTTCAAGATCGTCCTGTGGCACATGCTGATCCTGTCCCTGGCCCTGTTCATTTTCGGGACGGTGCTCTATCACAATTTTTACCTGAAGGCCTCCGATGATACCGATGACATTTTGCGTTCCCGCGCCAAAGGTTTTGAACAGTCCATCAATACCTATTGGGAAGCCGAGAGCATGGCCATTGCCCAGGGAAACAGGAGGGTTCATTTTACCAAAGAAGATAATATCAATTTTATAAGGCTGGCCAGGCGCTGGGTGGAGGAGAAGATCAATGACCCGGATTTAATCAATATAGTCGTGCGCATTTTCGATGCCCACGGAAATCCCATTGCCTCTTCCAGGAATATCCCCATCGCGCACCTGAATGAGAGCATTTTTCACAACGTTAAGAAAGGCGCAGACCATTTTGAGAATGTTTTTCTGATGGAAGATGAGAAACCGTCCTCTTTCAGGACCCTCACCACTCCTGTCATGGAAGGCCGAAGGCTGGCCTACATCGTGCAGGTGGCCAGCCCCTTGTCCCAAATCCATACCGTGCTTCGGAGTTTGCGCCTTTCTTTGCTTGTGTTGTTGCCCCTGACGGTCATCCTGACAGGATTGAGCGGCGTTTTTCTCGTCCAGCTGACGCTCAAGCCCGTTGACCAGATGATCGAGACCATCCACCAGATCAGGGCCGAAAATTTAAAGCTGCGGCTCAAGATCCCGGGCACCCGCGATGAAATAGAGTCCCTGGCCAGGACCTTTAACGAAATGATCGCCCGCCTGGATGAGGCCTTCACCACCCAGCGGCAATTCATGGAAGACATTTCCCATGAGCTTAAAACGCCTTTGGCGGTGCTTAAGGGAGAGCTGGAAGTCACGCTGAAAAAGATCCGGTCGACCCAGGAATACGAGACCGCCATGCACAGCATTCTCGAGGAGGTCGACCGCCTGGCGGGGATCGTGGGCAACCTTTTGACCCTGGCGAGGTTTGACGCGAAAACCACGGAGCTTGACGCGCAGCCGCTCGACCTCAACGCTTTGATCAAAGACGCGATAGAGGTCATGCAGGTGCTGGCCATCCAGAAAGACATAACGCTTCAATTCAACAGCGCCCATACGGTCGATATCACCGCCGACAAAAACCATCTCAGGCGGCTTATCTTGAATCTCCTGGACAATGCCATTAAATACACGCCGCCGGGAGGCAAGGTCTCCGTCGATCTCCGCCAACAGAAAGAAACGGTGGACCTGGACATCGCGGACACCGGCGTTGGGATCCTTCCCAAAGACCTGCCCCATATTTTTGACCGTTTTTACAGGATCGACAAATCCCGCAGAAGCGCCGGCTTCGGGCTGGGCTTGAGCATCGCCCAGTCCATTGCCCTGGCGCATGGAGGGAAAATCGAGGCCAGGGCCAATGATCCCCAGGGAACGGTTTTTACCGTTTCTTTGCCGTTAAAGCCAAAACAGGTTATAGAATTTTAATTTTATTCTAATCGTTATCTAATCTCAGGTTGCCTAAACTAAAACACGCAAAAAATGACAGCGCATCAAAAGGGTTCTTCAATGAAGTCCGTTATTTTCATAGCTTTATTGATTTTACCGTCAATGCGTATGGCCTGGGCCTGGGGCGATGATCCTGTCATGGCCGCGACCATTGTCGAAAGTACGCATACGATTTCAGGCGGGATAGTCAAGTCTGTTTCCCGGGCCGATCCGGCCAAGGGGACAAAATCCGAGATTGTGGTGACGGATTCCCGGAGAAAATCGATCCATGTCGTCATCACGCCCACCACCACTCTTTGGGACTCGGATGACAAGGCCATTATGCCGGATAAAATAACCGCCCGCGCCCGCGTGAATGTCATTTATGTCTCCACCCCTGAAGGCATCAACATAGGCCAATCCGTCAAAATCCTCAAGTAGCGCATTTTGGGCATTTATTGACATCCCGGATACCTTTCTATATAATCAAAACTTCAATCGAAGAGGATTTATGGGCCAAACAATGTTCGACAAAATATGGCAGGACCATCTGGTGCGGGAATCCCAGGGCGATACTTCTTTAATATATATTGATCTGCATCTGGTGCATGAGGTGACAAGCCCTCAGGCTTTTGCGGCGTTAAGGGAAAATAAAAGGGCCGTGCGCTGCCCCGGGAAAACCGTGGCGACCATGGACCACAATGTGTCCACGCGCACCAAGGACATTTCCCAAGTAGAAATGACTTCCCGTACTCAAATGGAGGCCTTGTCCAAGAATGCCAAAGATTTTGGCATTAAATTGTATGATTTTGCAGACAAGGACCAGGGGATCGTGCATGTCATCGGCCCGGAGCAGGGGCTGACCTTGCCCGGCATGACCATTGTGTGCGGCGATTCCCATACCGCCACCCACGGGGCCTTCGGAAGCCTGGCTTTCGGTATCGGCACTTCGGAGGTGGAGCATGTCCTGGCCACCCAGACCCTGCAACAGAACAAGCCCAAGACCATGCTCATCAATATCGACGGGAAATTAGGTCAAGGGGTGGTGTCCAAGGACATTATTTTGTATATCATAGGCCTTATCGGGACAGCCGGAGGCACGGGGTATGTCATCGAGTACGCCGGTTCAGCGATACGGGAGCTGTCCATGGAAGCCCGCATGACCATGTGCAACATGTCCATTGAAGCCGGCGCACGCGCGGGCATGATCGCGCCTGATGAGACGACTTTTAATTATATCAATGGCCGCGACTTTGCCCCTAAAGGCGCTGATTGGCCCAAGGCCGTCTCTTACTGGAAAGCCCTGGCCTCTGACAAAGACGCCGCATTTGATAAGGTCATAAATATTAAAGCCGAGCACATCAAGCCCATGGTCACCTGGGGGACGTCCCCGGGACAGGTCACTTCTGTAGATGGAGTTGTTCCTGACCCCGAGTCCATGAAGGACCCTGTGGAGCGTGCCGCCGCCAGGAATGCCCTGGTTTACATGGATTTGAAACCGGGCACTAAAATGACGGACATCAAAATTGACAAGGTTTTTATAGGCTCCTGCACCAATGGCCGCATCGAGGACCTGCGCGCCGCCGCCCAGATCGTTTTGGGCAGGAGGGTGGCGCCGGGTGTTGAGGCTATGGTGGTGCCCGGTTCAGGCCGGGTGCGGCTTCAGGCCCAAAAAGAAGGCTTGGATAAAATATTTACAGATGCCGGACTGGAATGGCGCTTTGCCGGCTGTTCCATGTGTTTGGGTATGAATGACGACCAGTTAAAAAAAGGCGAACGCTGCGCTTCCTGCAGCAACCGCAATTTCGAGGGACGGCAGGGTCCCGGCGGACGTACGCATTTGATGAGCCCGCAAATGGCGGCCCTCGCCGCTTTGGAAGGCAAGATCACGGATATCAGAATACCAAGGCCTACGCCTTAAAGTAACCATTGGCCCAAGAAAGGAACAGGGAACCTTGCAACCGTTTAAGACCCATACAGGTGTCGCGGCCCCCTTGGACCGCGTCAACGTCGACACCGACGCCATCATCCCTAAGCAATTTTTGAGGAAGATCGAAAAGGCCGGTTTCGGCAGGCATCTTTTCCATGAATGGCGCTATAGCGACTATGAAGGCACCAAGGAGAACCCGGATTTCGTTTTAAATCAAGGGCCCTTTCGCAAAGCCACGGTGCTTTTGGCCAGGGACAATTTCGGCTGCGGTTCCAGCCGCGAGCATGCGCCCTGGGCGTTGGCCGATTTCGGGTTTAAAGTGATCATCGCTCCGTCTTTCGCGGATATTTTTTATAACAATTGCGTCAAGAACGGCATTTTGCTGGCGCGCTTGAAATCCCAGGAAGTTGATGAGATATTTGCCTTTGCCGCGAAAAACGAGGGGGGCGCGGTCAGCGCGGATCTGCCGTCCCAGACCGTCACGGCAGGAGGCAGGGTTTACAAATTTCCCATGGATGCCTTTAATAAGGAATGCCTGCTCAAAGGCCTGGACGCTATCGGCTGGACAATGCAATTCAAGGACAATATCTCGGACTACGAAAATAAAATGAAATCCGAGCGTCCGTGGATCTCGAGGGTTTAAAAATGTCTGATATCAGAAAGTTCTCCCGTTTGGTTGTCGACGGCAATGACCGCGCACCCAACCGGTCCATGCTGCGCGCCACCGGGTTCAAGGATGAGGATTTTGGCAAAGCCCAAATCGGCGTGGTTTCCACCTGGAGCATGCTCACCCCCTGCAACATGCACATTGATAAATTGGCCGCCAAGGCGGTGGAGGGGGTTGACGCCGCCGGCGGCAAGGGCATCATTTTCGGCACCATCACCGTGGCCGACGGCATTTCCATGGGCACCGAGGGCATGAAGTATTCCCTGGTTTCCCGCGAGGTGATCGCGGATTCCGTGGAAACGGTCGCCGGATGCGAAGGCTTCGACGGGCTGGTGGCCGTGGGCGGCTGCGACAAGAACATGCCCGGTTGTGTGATCGCCATGGCCCGCCTGAACCGTCCGTCGGTGTTTGTTTATGGCGGCACCATTTTGCCCGGCTGCCTGCATGGACAGAACCTGGACATCGTTTCCGTATTTGAAGCGGTTGGCAAACATGCCGCCCGGAAAATTTCCGACCAGGAATTAAAAGATATCGAAAGCTGCGCCATACCGGGTCCCGGTTCATGCGGGGGGATGTACACGGCCAATACCATGGCCAGCGCCATCGAGGCTCTGGGCATGAGTCTTCCCAACAGCTCCATGCAAATTGCCGTGTCCCGGGAGAAACAATTGGATTGTTTTAATGCCGGCGCCGCCGTCCTGGATTTATTGAAACGGAATCTCAGGCCCCGCGACATCATGACCAAAAAAGCTTTTGAAAATGCCATTTGCGTGGTCACCGCCTTGGGCGGATCGACGAATGCCGTTTTGCATCTCATGGCCATTGCCCATGCGGCAGGCGTCAAATTAAACCTCGATGATTTCACCCGCGTGAGCAAAAAAGTTCCGGTGTTGGCCGACCTTAAGCCCAGCGGCCGTTTTGTAACGGCGGAATTGGCGGCCATCGGCGGGCTTTTGCCGTTGATGAAAATGCTTTTGGACAAAGGCCTGTTGCACGGCGAGTGCATGACCGTGACAGGAAAAACCATGCGTGCCAATTTAGCTGATGTCAAACCATACCCCGCGGGCCAAGAGATCATCAGGCCGTTGGATAACCCCATTAAGAAGGAAGGCCATCTGGTCATTTTATATGGTAATCTTGCTCCTGAGGGTTCGGTAGCCAAGATCACCGGCAAGGAAGGGTTGTCTTTCAGCGGGCGGGCCAAGGTTTTTGATTCGGAAGAAAAGGCGCTCAAAGCCATATTAGGCGGCAAAATTGTCAAGGGGGATGTGGTAGTGGTCCGCTATGAAGGCCCCCGCGGCGGTCCCGGCATGCGCGAGATGCTTTCTCCCACATCGGCCATTGCGGGCCGGGGACTCGGCAAGGATGTCGCCTTGATCACCGACGGGCGGTTTTCCGGAGGTTCACACGGTTTTGTGGTAGGGCACATCACGCCCGAGGCTTTTAACGGCGGGCTTTTGGGTATCGTCAAAAACGGCGATACCATCACCATTGACGCCGTCAAAAGGCAGATCGATCTTCTCCTCCCTGCGGCGGAAATCAAGAAGCGCCAAAAAGCCTGGGAAGCGCCAAAACCAAAATATACCCGCGGTGTCTTGGCCAAGTACGCTAAATTGGTCACCAGCGCCTCCAGTGGTGCAGTGACGGACAAATAACTTATGGCAGGCAATTCTTTCGGACAGTTTTTTAAGATCACCACCTTCGGCGAAAGCCACGGGCCCGCGATTGGGGGCGTCAAAAGGCCCAATTGCTTCGACGTCGAAAGAGGTTAATTATGGCTGGTAATTCTTTTGGTCAGCTTTTTAAAATTACTACTTTTGGTGAAAGTCACGGACCTGCGATTGGGGTCGTCATTGACGGGGTGCCGCCCAAACTGCCATTGACCGAAGCAGACATTCAAAAAGATTTGGATCGCCGCCGTCCCGGCCAAAGCAAAATCACCACCCAGCGCCGGGAACCTGATAAGGCCGAGATCCTTTCCGGTGTCTTTGAAGGCAAAACAACAGGCGCGCCGCTGGCCATCCTCATCCGCAATACGGACGCCCGTTCCAAAGATTATGAGAATATCAAAGACGTGTTCCGTCCGGGCCATGCGGATTTCAGCTATATGGCTAAATACGGGATCCGAGACCACCGTGGCGGCGGGAGATCGTCAGGCCGGGAAACCGCCTGTCGGGTCGCCGCCGGTGCGGTGGCCAAAAAGATTTTGGCCGGGCATAAGGTCGGGATCATTGTTTATACATTGTCCGTCGCGGGCGCCTATGCCCAGGAGATTGATTACAGTGTCATCGAAAAAAACGCGGTGCGTACCGCCGATATGAAAGCCGCCGGGCTCATGATCGCCAAGATTGAAGAGGCGCGCAAGAACGGCGATTCGCTGGGCAGCACCCTGCAGTGCGTTGTGAAAAATTGCCCTGCGGGCCTGGGCGATCCCTGCTTTGATAAACTCAATGCGCGCCTGGCCCAGGCATTGATGTCCATAGCGACCGTCAAGGGTATTGAATTCGGCGATGGGTTCGCCGCCAGCCAGCTGACGGGTTCCATCAACAACGACCGGTTTGTCCTTAAGGGTAAGAAAGTGGGGACCGCCACCAACCATTCCGGCGGCATCATGGGCGGCATATCCACCGGCGAAGACATCACCATCCGTATGGCATTGAAGCCGCCGTCATCCATTTCCAGGCTGCAGAAGACAATCAACGAGAAACAACAGGAAGTCGAAGTCCGGGTCAAAGGCCGCCATGATCCGTGCCTCGCCCCGAGAGTTGTCCCTGTGGCTGAAGCCATGATCGCCCTGACGCTGGTGGATTGTTTGATGATCCAGAAAGCCACAAATTTATAAATCCATTGTCATGCAGGATCAAAAAGTCATTTTAAATATTCCCTGTTCCTTCGACGGCGCCGGGGTACATGGATAATCGAAAAGTTATTCTCAATATTCCCTGTTCCTTCGAGGTCGGAAGGTTAAATGGATAATCGGAAAGTTGTCCTGATTACGGGGTGTTCAAGCGGGTTTGGGCTGTCTACGGCTGTACGATTGGCTGCGAGCGGCCATTTTGTTTGGGCGACGATGAGGGACACGTCCAAAAGGTTCCGCCTGGAAAATGGGCTGGCCAAGCACAGGGCCCAGGCTTTTATCCGCGCGCTGGATGTCACGCAACCTCTTACCATCCAAAATGTCGTTGATGAAATCGACCAAACCCATGGGCGTATTGATGTGCTGGTCAATAACGCGGGCTATTTGGTCGCGGGGTTCTTTGAGGATTTGAAGCCCGAGGAGATCCGCGCGCAGATGGAAACCAATTTTTTCGGGGCACAGAATGTCTGCCGCGGGGTTCTGCCTTTGATGCGCCGGCAAAAGAAGGGCAGGATCATCAATATTTCCAGTATTGCCGGGCAAATAGGCACTCCGACGCTGGGAGCGTACAATGCCAGCAAGTGGGCGCTGGAGGGATTCAGCGAAAGCCTTTATTTTGAACTTAAGCCCTTCGGGATTTCCGTTTCCCTGCTGGAACCCGGCCTTTATACAACCGAACTTTTCAGCAAGAATATCCGTTACGCACAGGATTTTGACAATCCCCAAAGCCCGTATTTCAGCCTGAACCGGAAAATTAAGGCGTTTTCCCATAAGTTCCATAAACTTGGGAAGGACCCCAACCGGATAGCCGGGCTGATTGAACGGATCATCAATGAGAGGTCCCCGCGTTTGCGCTATGTTTCCGATTTTCCATCGTGGGTAAGGATCAATGCCCAAAAGATCCTGCCGCCGGCCTGGGTGGCCTATATTCTCAGGAGGGTTTTTCATGCAGACAAATAAAACACCTTATCAACGGCAAATCTTCGTATGCACCAATAATGTCAATGGCGAAAAAGCCTCCTGTGGCGATCATCAGGGAGAGGAAGTTTTCCGTCAACTGCGCGAAATTGCCAAACAGCGTAAACTGCATCCCAATATCCGTGTGGCCCAGGCCAGATGTTTAGGGCAGTGCAACAGGGGCGTTAACATTATGGTCTATCCTGAAAACGTCTGGCACAGCGATGTACGCCTCGGGGATGTGCCCCAACTGGCGGAAAAATATATAACCGCGGCCCAAGGCTTGTGACATTCATGATGAGGATATTCTTTTTTACCGGATTCATGTTTTTAAGCGCTTTGTCTGCTTATGCCCAGACGGCCGGAGAGTATAACAATCAGGGCTTGGCGGCCCTTCGCTGTGGCCATGCCTCTGCTGCCATTGTCGCGTTCACCAAGGCGATCGCTATCGACCATCATAACGCACAAAGCTATACGGACCGCGCCCTTGCTTTTGCTGAATCGGGCCGTTGGACCGATGCTGTTTCAGATGCCGACCACGCCATCAAGCTGGCCCCCCGGCTGGCCGTTGCTTACAATAACCGGGCCACCATCGAGGCGGCCGAGGGCAAGGCGCCTGATGCCCTTGCCGATCTGGCCATGGCCATTGAATTGGCCCCCCGGGACACAGGATGTTATAACAATCGGGGGATTATTTATTATAAGCTGGGCAACTTTCCTGCCGCCATTTCCGATTATACCAAGGCCATCGGGATAGACCCCGGATATGTGCCTGCTTATGCCAACCGCGGCAAAGCTTACGCCAAGGAAGGTGATCTTACCGCCGCCTTGACGGATTACAATAAAGCCATTGAAATAAAACCCGGCGATGCGTTCCTTTACAGGAACCGGGGCCTCATTTATATCAAAAGCGGCGATCTTACCGCCGCCAGGACTGATTTCAGCAAGGCCATCGGCATGGACCCCAAAAATACGGCTGCCTATTTTATCCGGGGGACCATTTATTACAAGCAGGGGGATTTCACCGCTGCGGTCGCTGATTTCAGCCAAGCCATCAGCCTTGATCCCGTTGACGCCAAAAGCTATATGAACCGCGGCCTGACCTTCCTGCGGATCAATATGCCCCGGCAGGCCATTGCCGATCTGGTCAAGGTGACACAATTGGACCAAAGGTTCACAAGGGCCTATTATAACCTGGCTGTGGCCTATTATAAGCTCAAGCAATACGATAAAGCCTGGGAGTATGTGCACAAGGCCCAGAGGCTGGGTGTCACCGTCAAACCGGCATTTATGGAGGCGCTCAAAAGCGCTGCCCGCAAATGATCGTCGATTGTGGTCAATATACCGCGGACCAGATGTATTTCCTGCTGATCCAGCTTGTCATTCCAAGGCCCGTCGCGTGGGTGCTTTCCGACAACGGCAACGGCACCCATAATCTGGCGCCGTTCTCCTTTTTTAATGCTATCACCGCCAACCCGCCCATTCTGATGATCTCCGTCGGGTGGAAGGACGACAAGCTTCACAAGGACACCTGGGTCAATATCGGCGAGCGTTCTCATTTTGTGGTGCACATTCCCCGCGGCGGACAGGTCCATGACGTGAGCAACAGTTCGTCCGTTTTGCCGCACGGCGTTTCTGAAATCGAAACCTTCGGCATTGCCACGGAGTCCCCGGAAGGCTGGCCGCTGCCCAGGGTCACGGGGGCCGCTGTCGCCTTTTGTTGCGAAAAGTACGCCATTTATGAAATAGGCCGTGATCCCCAAGGCCTCATCCTGGGCAAGATCAACCGCATTTGGATCGACGAGGAAGCGGTCAGCCGGTCCAATAACCGCATTGTCATTGATCCCGCGAAAATCGATCCTCTGGCGCGTTTGGGGGGCAATCACTATGCGCTGTTGGGAGAGATCCTGACCGTCAAGCGACCGGATAAACCGTAGGTAGCATCAAAGGTTCTATGAAAACGCATGGTGAATATGGAGGGCATAACTCCTTGCGCCAAGGTATTGGGCTTCCCAACACTTTGTTTGGCCGTACTCGTTGACAATCGGATGTGGAAGGCTGGGATGAACCTTGGCTTAAGGAGTTATGCCCCCCATATCCTCTTGGAATATTTTATGAAAACCATATCGGCGGGTGGCTC
This sequence comes from Candidatus Omnitrophota bacterium, assembly GCA_028865345.1. Taxonomy (GTDB): domain Bacteria; phylum Omnitrophota; class Gorgyraeia; order Zapsychrales; family Fredricksoniimonadaceae; genus JABDGZ01. The sequence goes on from JAGWKL010000005.1 coordinate 36,166, forward strand.
GGAATTGATGTTGCCGAGCGCACGGCAACATCAATTTCGAGCCAGGACCCGTCGCGAATGGTAAGTTATCGGGATTTTTGACAGTACTAAACCGTAAACAGGGAGGGTGAGTATGGCTCAGAAGAAAGTCACTGTTTTCAAAATCAAAAACCGTAGCGGTTTTGCCGCCGTGTGCGATGGGCATTTGACCGAGGGCTCAAGCAAAGAGCAGGCGTTGGCCCGCATGGCAAAAGCGTTGAAGCGCACGTCCAGGAAAAAAATACGTTAAAAAATCTGGGAACCAGGTTGCTTTTTACTCATAGGGCTCCTATACTTTAAATGATATGTTTTATATCTTAAGGAGGAGAAGCCTATGAGCATGTTCGACAAGAACATCAGCGCAGAGAAGCTCAAGAGCCTCGAGTTTGCAGAAAGCGCCCGTGAGCAGGAATGGAAGGCTCCCAGTTTTGCCCTCAAGCTTTTTGGCGGTTCCCTCGATTTTAATTTGATCCACCCTTTCCCGCAACAGGACCCCGACGATAAAAAAGCCTGCGACGCGTACATGGCCCGGATGGAAAAATTCCTGCGGGAAAATCTGAATCCGGATGAAGTGGACAAGACCGGTGAGATCCCTTCCAAGGTTTATAAAGGTCTGGCCGATCTTGGTGCTTTTGCCTTGAAAATACCCAAAGAATACGGCGGCTGCGGTTTCAGCCAGTACAGTTATAACCGCATCATGCATTTGATTTCCAGCTATTGCGGCTCGACCGCGGTCCTGCTTTCCGCGCATCAATCGATCGGCGTCCCCCAGCCTCTGAAACTTTTCGGGACGCCTGAACAAAAGAAAAAGTATCTGCCCATGTTTGCCAAGGGCGCCGTCTCGGCCTTTGCCCTGACTGAGCCCGAGGCCGGTTCCGACCCGCGCAACATGAGCACCACCGCAACTCCGACGGAAGACGGGAAGTTTTTTTTGCTCAACGGCACCAAGCTCTGGTGCACCAACGGCCTTATTGCGGATGTGATGGTGGTCATGGCCGTGACCCCGCCCAAGATCGTCAAGGGCAAAGAGATCAAGCAGATCACCGCTTTTATCGTCGAAGGCGCGTATCCCGGCATTGAAAAGGTCCACCGTTGCAGTTTCATGGGGCTGCATGGCATCCAAAACGGCCTTATGCGTTTCAACAATGTCAGGGTGCCCCGTGAAAATATTATTTTAGGCGAAGGCGAAGGCCTGAAGCTGGCCCTGATGACGCTCAATACCGGCCGCCTGACCCTGCCGGCCGCATCGACGGGCATCGGCAAATGGTGTTTGAACGTGGCCCGCCAATGGGCCGCCAAGAGGCATCAGTGGGGTTCTGCCATCGGAGAACATGAGGCCGTGGCCTTAAAATTGAATTATATCGCTTCTCATACCTTCGCCATGGACGCCGTAACATGGTTGACCTCGGCGATGGCGGATGATAAGCGCCGTGATATCCGTCTGGAAGCGGCCATCGCCAAACTTTTCTGCACAGAGGTTTCCTGGCAGATCGTTGACGCCACTTTGCAGATCCGCGGAGGGCAGGGTTATGAGACATCGGAGTCCCTCGCCAAACGCGGCATGGACTACTGGCCCGTGGAAAGGGCCATGCGCGACGTGCGCATCAACCGCATCATCGAAGGCACGTCGGACATCATGCACCTGTTCATCGCCCGCGAGGCCCTGGACCCGCATTTGTCCAGGATCAAGCCCTTACTGAGCGGCAAGGTGGCGCTTAATGCCAAAATGACCGCCGCCCTTAAAATGGTCGGGTTTTACGCAGGATGGTATCCGGGATTATGTCTTCCGTCGCTGACCGCTGGCCCGGAGGGCGGCCTGCCGCGGCCCCTTAATGAGCATATGGCCTTTGTCCGCAAGGCAAGCAAGAAGCTTGCCCGCCTGACATTTCATGCCATGATGAAACACCAGCAGAAACTGGAAAGCAAGCAAAGCATCTTAAACCGCATCGTGGATATCGGCATGGAATTATTTGTGATGTCGGCGGTATGTTCCTATGCCCAAATGCTGGCCCGGGAGACTCAAGCCAATGCCGTGGAGCTGGCGGACAGTTTTTGTGCCGATGCCGCAAACCGCGTCAATGCTTCATTTCAGGAGAGCGCTGAAAACGTCGACGGCAAGAAATTAGAAATAGCCAGGAGGATTCTGGCCCGTGAATTTGAGTGGATGGAGAACCAGATCATCAAGTGACCCATGTCAGCCCTGCCTTCATTTTTTAACAATAAGCTGCCCATCTTAAAGCAGATCCCCATTTTCCATGGGCTTAACTGGTTTGAATTAAACCGTGTCAGCCGCCATGTCGAGATCGTTGATTTCAACAAGGGGGACATCATTTGCCTGCAGGGTGCGCCCGCGGACGCTTTTTATGCTTTGGTCTCAGGGAGGGTCTATTCTTACGTGTCCGGCCAGGCGGGAGAGAAGCAGGATGTGGATTTCATCCTGCGCGGGATGTCCTTCGGCATCATCTCGGCGCTGACAGGAGAAAACCATTCCCATACGTACGAAGCGATCAATGATTCCGTCGTCATCAGGATCAACAAGGATAATTTTTCCAAGCTTCTTCAATCCATTCCCAAACTGGCGGTGGCCCTGAGCCAGAGCTTGTCCCTTCGTATGCGCAGCCAGGTCACGCACACAAGGTCAGCCCAGGAATGTACCATTATTGCCGTTTATGCGCCCGTTGCCGGCTCAGGGGCTTCCACCTACGCCGCGAATTTGGCGCTCAACCTTAAGGAACAGACGGGAAAGAAAATTTTATTGTTGAGCCTCTCGTCGGACAAGGATGAAGAACGCAGGGACTTAAGCGAGATCATCGAGGACGACCATCTGATCCTGGGTGCCATCACCAGAGGGGTCCTGCCGGTGGACCTTTTAAGTGTCAGGTTCGACGCGCAAAATCCGATGCCGGCGGGAAAGATCAGCCGGTTTGTGGCCGCACCCGTCAATGATTATCATTATATTGTCCTGGATTTGCCCAACGAGATGGATGATGTGGTCATGAAAACTCTTACCCAATCGGACGTCATCCACCTGGTCAGCCTCGACAATGAAAAAAATTTGGAGGCCACCCGCCATGTGATCGACAAGCTGGCGGGCCGCCTGAAGGAGAGGTTCCGTGCCGACCGCGTGCAGGTCATCATCGGCGGGGTCAATACCGAAAACCGGCTCGTTCCCCAAGAGATCAAGAAAATCCTCAACTATGATGTCTTTTTGGTTTTACCGCATTTGCAGAGCGCGGAATTTGCTTATAAAAAAGTCGCCCCTGGTTTTGCCTTTGTAGAAGTCGACGCCAAAAGCGAATATGCCAAAACCATACGGCGGCTTTCGCGCCAGATCAGCCGGGTCATGGTGGGGTTGGTCCTGGGAGGCGGTGCTGCCCTCGGCATGGCGCATATCGGCGTTATTCGGGTCCTGGAGCGGGAAGGAATACCTGTTGATGTGGTGGTGGGAAGCAGCATGGGCGCCCTGATAGCCAGCCTGTGGGCCGTAGGGAATAACGCTGCTTCCCTGGAAGAGTTCGGCCGCGAGTTTGAAAATAAATCGGCCCTTTTGCATGTGTGCGATCCCATCTTCCCCGTTGCCGGTCTCATCGGCGGAGAGGGGATCGTCCACTGGCTTAAAGGCAAATTGGGCGGCAAGACCTTCCATGACGGTAAAATCCCTTTGAGGGTTGTGACCTATGATCTTTTCCACCGCAAGGAGGTGGTTGTCAGCGACGGCCTTCTGGTCGACGCGGTGCGTAAAAGTGTCGCCATTCCGGGCGTCATCACGCCGGTCATGGAAGGCAGGCAGATGATCATCGACGGAGGCGTTTTAAACCCTTTGCCCACCAATGTGCTGGCGGACATGGGTGTCAAAAAGATCATCGCGGTCAATGTGCTGCAATCGCCCGAAGAAGTGGACTGGTCGCAAAAGAAAGCGGACGAAGATATTGCCAAAAGTTTTGATGTCTCTTTTTCCAGGCACCCTTTCAAATTCCTTGGGTTCAGGATGGGCTGGCTTTTGTCCAGGATGCTCACGCCCAATATCGCCGACATCGTCGTCCGTACACTGCAGGCCTCGGAATACGTGATTGCAGAAACCAGCGCCAAGCAGGCGGATGTTTTGATCCATCCGGATTTGAGAGGGATCAATTGGTTTGAATTGTACAAAGTCAATGAATTGATCCAACGCGGTGAAGAAGCTGCTCAAAAAGCCCTGCCTGCCATCAAGGCTCTGGTCAATAAATAGCCCTCTCGCACGCCCCCAACTCTTTTAGCTCTTATCGCACCTTAAGGTGCTGATTTATACAAAAAGTATACGCGGATTTACAAATTATCATAACTACATATATTCCAATGTATTATATTCTTCTTGTAAATTGTTAAGATTTGACAAACATTAAATATATGTTATCCTTTCAGCATTAACCATTTCTTAACGTGCCAGTGACTATAAATTCATTTAGGGGATAATTGACCATGCTTAGAAAAATTTTGAGCCTGACCGTTATTTTCTGTTTTTTTCTCACAACTTTAACCCCCTATCCCAAAGCCCACGCAGATATAATGGCCGCCCTGCCGGCGCCCGGGACCATGGTCAATTTAAGCCCGGCTTACCAGCCTGTATTGATCAAGGGTTTGACCGTTCATAAAGACAATCCGTTCCTTTTTGATTTCATGGTGGATACCGGCAACAGCGGCATGACCGGCGCCCGGCTGAAGAAAGAAAGCGACCGCCTGGTCAAATACTTTTTCGCCTGCTTGACCATCCCCGAAAAAGATCTGTGGGTCAACCTTTCCCCATATGAAAAGAACCGCATGATCCCCAGAGCCCTTGGTCAGACCGCGTTGGGACGCGATCTGTTGGCCGAAGATTATATCCTTAAACAGTTGACTGCTTCCCTAATATATCCCGAAAAAGACCTTGGCAGGACCTTCTGGAACAGGGTTTATGCAAAAGCCCGGCAGATGTACGGCACCACCCAGATCCCGGTGAATACCTTCAATAAGGTATGGATCGTTGCTGATAAAGCTACTGTATATGAGCATGGCCAGACGGCGTTCGTGGTCAGGGGACACCTGAAGGTGATGCTTGAAAAAGATTATTTGGCCTTGAAGAAACATATGGCGGGTGCTGTTGAAGGCCGGGCGGGGTCTTCCCGGACCAATGACCTTGGCTCCCAGATTGTGCGCGAGATCGTCCTGCCCGAGATCGATAAAGAAGTGAACACGGGCAGGAATTTCGTTGCCCTGCGTCAGATATTTAATTCTCTTATCCTGGCCGCGTGGTACAAGAAGGAGCTCAAGCAGGCCTTGTTGAACCGGGTTTATGCCGATAAGAGCACCGTCAAAGGCATGAACCTGGCCGACCCTTCCGTCAAGGAAATGATCTATCAACGCTATCTGGAAGCGTACAAGAAGGGTGTGTTCAATTATGTCAAGGAGTATACCCGGGCCGACGGCCAGGTGGTCCCCAGAAAATATTTTTCCGGCGGGTTTGTTTCAGATTTGAAAATGACCGTAGACAAAGACCCTGCGGATGCGGCCCAGGCCGCCGAGCCGACGGGGAATATGGTGGACGTGTCCGTCGGGCTGAAGGTCAAAACCGGCGACCAGGCCATGACGCCCCAGACCAATGATTTCGATAATGCGTATGTCCTCTGGGACGAGCAGACCTCCCAGTTGGATGAACATACGGGCAAGGGCCTGGTCGGTGGAAAATCTTATCAGGCGGCCAGGTATTGGAAAGACGAACCGGCCAATAATCTGCGCAGTTTTTCCGCCACCGCCAAGGCTTCCATCGATTTTTTGAATTCCAACCAGGATCTGCTTCCCGAGATATACCGTATCACCCGCGACCTTGATGCTTCCGATGAAACGGCCAGGGAAGAGGCCGGCGCCAGGATCCGAGCCTTGATCACGGGTACGCCCGTTCCTGCTGCCATTGAACAGGCCGTCCGCCAGGGCTACCGCAGATTGGTCAGCATCACGGACCAGCCGTTGGTGGCGGTGCGCAGCTCCGGGAAGGCGGAGGATATTTCCCTGAATGTCCCGGAACTGGCCGGGATCAATATGGGCGCCAATGCCGGGCAGCATGACACCTTCCTTGGGGAAATGGGCGCAGATGCGGTCATTAAACGCTGGAGGGACTGTATCGCTTCGCTGTATACGGCCCGGGTCCTTGGCTACCGCGACAGCATGATGGTCTTCAGCGCCTTCGGCAAGATTCTGCCCAACAAACAATTGACCGCGGAGATCATTGCCAAGCTAAAGACAGGCAACGATGAGGACAGGCTTGTGGCCCGCGCCATTGAGGAAAAGAACATAGGGATCATCTCTTCTTTAAGATTATTGCATGCCTTGCAGCGCAACGGTTTTCAGGAAGCGGCGAAGCTGGTCAGTGAAGCGCGCGAGGATTTCATCAAGATCGCAAACATAGCCATGGGGGTCACGATCATGCCCATGGCCGGCGTTGACATTTCCTTCGTGGCCTTCGGGCATGACATGACCTCCTACTGGACGGCGAAGGATTTCCAGGACGTTTCTCCCGAGGAATATCTTAATAAAGGCCGGGTGGTGACTGTCACCACCAATTACGGCCTGGGGGAATCTATCGTGCAGGGGGCTGCCATGCCCGATACGTTTCTGGTGCACATTTTTAAAGATTCAAGCGGGGAACATGTCAATATCCTTTCCCGGACCCTGGGCACGAAAAGCGTGCAGACCGTATATGTCGCCCCTGTCATGGAGGCTCTCGGTCTCAACCATGCTTCGGTGAAACTGTTCCTGGAATTATTGGGGGCCGGGGATGTCACGGCCTTCAGCGGCTTGGGCAACGCAAAGGATTATAACGAGATGCATCTTAAGAAGGGGGCCGATCTGGTCGTCATCAAAGACGTCCTGGAACGGTTGATCAAAGAAAAGGTCGATGGGACATCCTCTGTGAAGATCACGGCCGATGAGCTGTCCCAATTCACGTATACCAGGGAAGAATTGGATAAACTGGCGCACCTTTTAAAGGCGTTCCAGAAGGACCCGGAGATCAAGACCATGTTCACGGACGTCCCGGAGGAGTTGCGCAACCAGTTTTCGGCCAGCGATGAGCAGGTCCGCAAGATCGCCCTGGAGTTCATGAAAAAGGCCAAAGATTTTCACGATCTCGTGGATATGGAAGGCGCCGTGGGCAAGAATTTCAGCCGGCTCAACGTCGCGGTGACGACCCAGCGCCGCCCCTCCAATGTGGACAAAGGCGACGTCAAGGAACCACGGATGATCAATATCCATTACACCTATGTGAAGGCCGGCGACGTCGATAAGATCCGTGCCGGGAAGGAACGCATCACCAAGGCCGACGGACAGTTGACGAACATTGTGGTCGGTGAACAACTGGTCCAGGGCATCCCCACCCGCAACAGTTTTTCGGGGACGATTTACAAGATCGATGACTCCAAGGACCTGACGCCCCAATTTGAGGAGATCAAACGTCTGGCCGATGAAGGCCATAAGATCATTATCCGTACCAATGAGACGACTCCGGACTATATCGATGTGTTGAAATATAAAAATGTGGTGGGGGTCATCGCCAATTCAGGCGGGGCGACCTCGCACGCGGCGGTCGTTTCCAGGGAGCTTGGTATCGCCACGGTGGTGGGCATTCAGAGCTGGCTGGACAGGCTGGCCGATACCCTGGGCCCGCAGAAGGCTATGGAGATCAAGGAATATCTCGATACGACCGGGAGCATTGTGACCGTGGACGCCAATGCCGGCGAAGAAACGGGTTTGGGTACCGTTTATGCAGGCCAGTTGCCCATCAGTACGCGCAACATCGAGATAGACATATCACGCCTTCCTTATATTTACACCAAGATCGGCTATATCATGGGCATGCCCCATCCGATGCTGGCCATGTCTAAAATGTCTCAATATAAGGGATATTACGGGGTGGCGCTGATGCGCGGGGAGTTCGCTTACGCGGAGGAAGGCATCAATCCGCGGGCGGGGCGCGCCTATGATCTGATGCTGGTGGATGATTATTTGAAGACGTACAGGGACAACAATGCAGCCAAAGCTTATTATGAAAAATTGGGGCGGGCGGAAAGAGAAGCCCTCGACACCTTCAGGACCCTTCTTGAACGAAGGGCGGATCTGCGCGCCCGGGGGCAGGACATTCCTTTGGATGAAACACAACGGTACATCGAGCAGTTCAAGAATAAGCGTCCGGGGGCTTTTTTAAAGAGCCTCTCCACCTACCAGCAGACGGACATTGAGCTGCTGAGGGAGCACAGCGAAGATGTGGGGAAATTGACCAAACAGATCGTCGGGTATTTGTCGTACAATGAGTTTTTTGAAGCGGTGCACGGCGGGGCGGTGGCGACCATGGCCGCAGCCAACAGCCAGGAAAACGATACCGTCGTTTATCGCAGCATCGACTTCAAGAAAAACGAAGCGGCCGAACTGATCGGCTCCAAGATCTTTGACCCTATCCCCGAGCCCGCCACCATGATCGGTGAGCGCGGCGCCCGCTGGCTTTTAAAGCCGGAGAACAGGGTCATCCTTGTCGAAGAGATCCACATGCTCCTGCGGCAGGTCGACCGGGGTTATAAAAATATCGGTTTCATGTTCCCCTTTGTGTCTACTCCCCACGAGTTGGACCAGCTTTTGACCATATTGGATAATGAAGAAAGGAGTTTCAGTCTCCAGGAGAACAAACCTTTATATTTAAGGGAAGTCGGACAAATGGTGGAACTGCCCAGCAACATCGTGGAGGCAGAACAGTTCATCCAGGTTCTCAAGAGGCACGAAGCCAGGACCAAAGCGTGGTTCAAGGAGAAGTTTTCCGTGGACATCAAGCGCAGCAGCTTTCTGTCCTTCGGGACCAATGACCTGACTCAGTTGACCCTCGGTGCGGACAGGGACAATCCCAAAATGAGGCAATTGTTCAATGAGGCCAACCCCTTTGTCATCGAATCCATCCGCCACGTGGTCAATATGGCCAATAAATACGGGATCAAATGCGGGCTTTGCGGCCAGGCGCTGGTGAACCTGGTCAATGTGGACCCTGATGCGGCGGAGGAGATCCTCATGCTCCTCGGTTCCACGGGAGGGTATGCCGGGACGGACTATCTGGGCACCCTGGCGGCCATCACCCGTTCCGCGAGCGCGACCCTGAAACACGGGGTGGTGGCGGATGAAGTGGCTGCCTCGGCGCAACCGATCGCCCTGCACATTGAGTCCACCTTGGAGCACGGGGCGGCCGCCCGTCCTTTGTATCAGGTGACAACCCACGAGGATCTGGACAAAACCTATTTGGGTGATTTTATCTTCGTCCATAACGGTATTTTGTCGGGTTTTGAAAAGGACGAGAAGTTAAAGCAGCAGCTTTCCCGTTTGGGGGCCATTATCTACAGCGATGATAAACTGGCCGACGTGATCAAGACCGTCAGCAAGACCTTACGCGTGCCGGCCGTTAAGGTGGATGCAGGCGCCGACCGCCTCGCCGCTGTATCTAACGGAGATAAAGTCACCATTGATTTCAACCGCCATGCCATTTACAGAGGCGCCCTGGAGGTTTCCATCGATGTGCCTGAAATAGCCAGCAAGATCGACGTCAACGCCAAACACCATCCGGAATTAAAGCGCATCGACTTTAACGAGACCTTCCGCGCTTCGGACTTGTACAAAAGCCTGGGCATCTATCCGACGGCTTTCCTGGCCTTTGATGACCCGAAAAAGCAAGGTGAGCTCGACCCTGAGACCATCGCCGAGATCAGGCATTTGATGCGCGAAACGCAGAGTTCTTCGGCCGTAGGAGTCCTGCGCCATGAGATCCAAAAGAGGATCACCTCTCAAATGGTCCAGCCTGATGCCAGAATGGTTTATGAGACCATGGACCTGCAGAGTGATGATCAGATCAAGCTGCTGGGCCATAAAGCCATGGGCGCCGTGGAAGAGGTCAACCCGCCCTTAGGGTTCAACGGCCTGGAAGCTTTGATGGACGACCCTCAATTGAGGGAACTCTTCAAGGTCGAGATGTCCACCGTCAAGGGGCTGATCGACAAGGGGTATAATATTTCTATTCAATTCAACGGCATCAAGACCCCCAAGAGCCTGCAGGAGGCCATGGCGATCCTAAAGGAGATCGGCATTGATCCCTCCAAGGTCAAGGTGGGCATGAATACAGCCTGGCCCGGCAATTATCTTTTCCTGCAGGAATACCTGGCCCAGGGGCTTTCCTTTGTGACCGTGGATGAAAGGAAGTTGGCCCAAGCGTATCTGGCGGCCGATCTTTATAAGAACGAAAGGGTCCGCGATACTTATGCATGGAACAATATCAAGGCGGACATGAATTATCCCGAAAGGATGATCGAACAGGCCGTTGCTGATTATTCCGCCAGAAAGCACGATGTCTTCATCCGGACCATCCCCTTTGATTCTGCCATGACAGCGCCCCCTGAAATGCCTGTTGCCGCCGTGAGGACGCAAGCGGCCGTCCCGCCGGGCGGTATCGACTTAAATACCGCCAACATGGCCATGACGGTGACCAAAGACGCCGACGGCGGAGTAAAGGTGCTTACGCAGTCGAAACAATTGGGCCTTTTGATCGCGCGCATCAAGACCAGGGGGGTATTCTCGGCGGACCCTGTCATTATCCGTATCACGCCCATAAGCCGCGCGCAGATATCGCCTTTGTTGGGCTTGCGGGTGTCACCGGCCCGGTCGGCCCAGGTTTAATTTTCTCTCCAGGCGATATTCAGCAATGTTAGCTCTTGCCAAAATGCCCCAATCGTGCTATTCTAAATACGTCAAAAAGTGAAGTATATAAGCCTTAAAAAGGTTACTGTCAAGGAGTGTTTTAAATGGAAATTAAAACCATGATCCAGAGCACACCCAACCCCAACGCGCTCAAATTCGTATTGAATGTACCTGTTAAAACCACCGGCAAGGTCACCTATAAAAATGCCGCCCAATGCGCGCATAATCCGATGGCGGCGGGCTTGTTTACCATCCCCAATATCACGGAAGTTTATTTTTTTGACAATTATGTCACCGTGACCCAGGACGGCAGGGTTGATTGGGAAGAAATTGAAGAGCAGATCAAGAAGATCATCCTGGAATACGCGCCGGACCACAACCCGGATTTTGAGGTCCAAGAGGAGAAAAAACCTTCGGCGCCTGTTTCCGACAATCCTGAGATCGCCAAGATCAACGCGATTTTGGACAATACCATCCGCCCCGGGCTTCAAATGGACGGCGGGGACCTTCAGATCGTGAGCTTCGAGGGGACCAATTTGATCGTGAATTACCAGGGGGCGTGCGGTTCGTGTCCCAGTTCCACCATGGGAACGCTTAAAGTGATCGAGAGCATTTTGCGCGATCAATATAATCCTGAGATCACGGTGCAAACCGAAGGTGGAATGATAGGAGGGGACGCCCATGGAGAGCCTTATTAATAAAAAATGCACGCCTTGCGAAGGCGCCGGCAGGGCCTTTACCGCGGATGAGGTCAAGGATCGTTTGCCGGAAATTCCCGGCTGGAGCATGGGATTTGACGGCAAAACCATCGAACGCGCAATGACGCTCAAGAATTTCATTGCCTGTGTCAATTTTATCAATAAAATCAAAGACATCGCCGAAGATGAAATGCACCATCCGGATTTGCATTTGACGGGGTATAAGAATTTGAAAGTGGTTTTATATACGCATGCGCTTGGCGGAGTTACCGAGAATGACTTGATCGTGGCCGCCAAGATCAACCAACAATTGATGGGGAGTCATGTTTAAGATCAACCGTAAACTGGAATATGCGTTGATTTCCCTTAAGGCAATGAGCGCCAAATCACCGGGCCAGCTCACCTCAGCCAAGGAAATTTGCGATATTTACCGTACCCCCTTTGACCCCACGTCGCGCGTGCTGCAGATCATGGCCCAGCATGAGATCGTGCGTGCCGAACAGGGCGCGCACGGAGGGTACCAGATTATGAAAGATTTGGGCAAAATCACCCTTTATGACCTGACCCAGATCATCGAAGGGCCGATCCAGATCGTTAATTGTTTTCACGGCAACTATTCGCATTGCGACATGACGTCCCAATGCAATGTCATCTCGCCCATGCTGAATTTGAATGAACGGATCGCGGAAATGTTCAAGACCATCAATGTGTACCAGCTCATCTCTTCGCGCAACCAGGGCGAGAAAATGATACGTTCCAAACCTTTTATGCAGGAGGCTTGAGCGCCCGAGGAATACATATGTCGGAAACCATCAAACAAAAAGAACTTCAAGATAATAAGCTGGCCGGAGACTACCGGTACGGGTTCCATACGGTCATCGAAGAGGACAAGGCACCCAAAGGCCTGAATGAGGACATCGTATGCTTGATTTCCGCCAAAAAAAAGGAGCCTGAGTGGATGCTGGAATGGCGTCTGAAAGCCTTCCGCCATTGGCGACAGATGCAGGAGCCTGCCTGGCCCAATTTTGAGTACGGCCCCATTGATTATCAGGACATTTATTATTATTCCGCGCCCAAGCAGAAGAAGGAAAATCCTAAAAATTTGGCCGAGGTGGATGAGGAACTGCTGAAGACCTTTGACCGCCTGGGCATACCTTTGACGGAGCAGAAACGCCTGACAGGGGTGGCGGTGGACGCAGTTTTCGACAGCATTTCCGTGGGGACGACCCACCAAGGCGAGTTGGCCAAGCACGGTATTATTTTCTGTTCCATGTCCGAAGCGGTGGCGCACCATCCACAGCTTGTCAGAAAATATTTGGGTTCGGTCGTGCCTTATACCGACAATTTCTTTGCTTCCCTGAACTCTGCGGTTTTCTCCGATGGTTCTTTTTGTTATATCCCCAGGGGCGTGCGCTGCCCATTGGAGTTGTCCACGTACTTTCGCATCAATGCCGAAGATACCGGCCAGTTTGAGCGCACGCTGATCGTCGCTGAAGACAGCAGTTATGTCAGCTACCTGGAGGGCTGCACCGCACCGATGCGCGACACCAACCAGTTGCACGCGGCAGTCGTGGAGTTGGTGGCGCTGGACAATGCCGAGATCAAATATTCGACCGTGCAGAACTGGTATTCCGGGGACAAGGAAGGCCGCGGCGGCATCTATAACTTTGTCACCAAGCGCGGGGCCTGCAGGGGAGTCAATTCCAAAATTTCCTGGACGCAGGTGGAGGCCGGCAGCGCCATCACCTGGAAATATCCCAGCGTCATTTTACAGGGGAACAATTCCGTGGGAAAATTTTATTCCGTGGCCCTGACCAATAATCATATGTCCGCGGACACGGGCACCAAGATGGTTCATATCGGAAAGAACACCAAAAGCACCATTGTCTCTAAAGGCATCTCTTCGGATTTTGCGCATAACAGTTACCGCGGCTTGGTCAAGATCATGCCGACGGCCGATGGGGCCCGTAATTTCTCCCAATGCGATTCCATGCTGGTGGGGAACCATTGTTCAGCCAATACTTTTCCTTATATTGAGGTCAAAAATAATACCGCTGTCCTGGAGCACGAAGCCTCCACCTCCAAGATCAACGCCGAACAGATGTTCTATCTGCGTTCGCGCGGCCTGGACCTGGAAGAGTCGGTGTCTCTGATTATCAACGGATTCTGCAAGGACGTATTTAAAGAACTGCCCCTGGAATTCTCCGTCGAGGCAGTCAAACTGCTGGAAATGAAGCTGGAAGGGAGTGTCGGGTAATGCTGGAAATCAAGGATCTGCACGCCGGTATCGAAGGCAAAGAAATTTTGAAAGGAATATCCCTCACCGTCAATGCCGGCGAGGTGCACGCGATCATGGGGCCTAACGGCTCGGGCAAGAGCACCTTGTCCAAGGTGCTGGCCGGGCATCCGCAGTATGAGGTCACGGGCGGTTCCATCGCCTATGAGGCCAATTTCAAAAAGCTCGAGCTGACGGGCATGGAACCCGACCAGCGCGCCCGGGAAGGCATCTTTCTGGCATTTCAATACCCGGTCGAAATTCCCGGCGTTTCCAGTTCCGTGTTTTTACGCGCGGCGTTCAATGCCATTTGCCGCCACCAGGGCGCCGAAGAAATGGACCCCATAGATTTCGACAAATATGTCCGTGAAAAAATGAAATTGCTTCAGATGGATGATAAGTTTCTCGACCGTCCGGTCAATGTGGATTTCTCCGGAGGAGAAAAGAAACGCAACGAAATCCTGCAGATGGCCGTCTTGAACCCGCGCTTGGCCGTCCTGGATGAGACCGACTCCGGCCTGGACATCGATTCCATGAAAATCGTGGCCGAAGGCGTCAATAAACTGCGTCGCAAGGACAATGCCGTTATTGTGATCACCCATTATCAACGCCTGCTTAATTATATCCAGCCTGATTTTGTCCATATCCTTTATGACGGTAAGATCGTCAGGTCCGAGGGCAGGGAATTGGCCCTGGAAGTCGAGAACCGCGGTTATGACTGGCTGATTAAAAGGTGATATGATGACCCAGCAGCAGATGCCTTTGAATATCGAAGGGCTACAGGAGTATCAGTCTAAATTATCCGGCAACTCAAATGGTTGGCTCAAGACTTTCCGCCAGAAAAGTTTTGATCAATGGTCTGCTGAGCCGATGCCCACGCCCAAAGATGAGGAATGGAAATACACGTCTTTGGCAGACGTGATCAACCGCCGTTTTCAACTGGCCAGGCGGCATCAATTGGTCGAAGACAGGCAATTTGAGAACTACCGAAGCCGAGCGGACATCAACGTTGTTTTGGTCAACGGTGTTTTGTGGGGGGAATTGTCGAATTTGAAGGACCTGCCGCCGGGCCTTAAGATATCCTCCTTCAACGAAGCCCTGGGCCACGGGTCTGACGAGATCCGGGACACGGTCTCCAAATTGACCCCCAATGATTCAAAACCGTTTTTATGGATGAACCAGGCGCTGTTTTTGGACGGGGCCTTTATCCGGGTCATGCCTGAGGCCGAGATAGGGCCCTTGGTGCATATTATCCACGTGACAAGCGGCATCCTGCCGGACACGGTTGTCTTTCCCAGGACGTTTATTTCAGTGGGTGAATCTGCGAGTGTTGATATTCTGGAAAGCCATATCAGCTTCGAGCCGGTGTCCTACCTGTCCAACGCGGTGACCGATATACGTATCGCGGCCAATGCCATGGTGGGTTTCTGCAAGACCCAGGCCGAAGCCCATCAGGCCGTGCATGTGGGCACCACCCGCATCTGGCAGGAGGCGGCCAGTTATCTTGATTCTTTTTCTTTCAATTTCGGCGGCCGGCTTGTCCGTAATAACCTTTCGGTCCTCATCAAAGGCGAGGCCACCCGTACGGTCATGAACGGGCTGTATGGCATCGACGGCAACCAGCATGTGGACAACCACACCTTACTCGATATTCAGCATCCCAACTGCACGAGCTATCAGCTTTATAAAGGGCTCTTGAATGGCAAGTCCAGGGCTGTTTTCAACGGTAAGATCTATGTGCATGCGCAAGCCCAGAAAACCGACGCGTACCAGTTGAATAAACATTTATTGTTGGGCAAGGAAGCTCGGGTGGATACCAAACCGCAGCTGGAAATTTTTGCGGATGACGTGAAATGCACGCACGGGGCCACCATCGGCCAGCTCAATGAGGAGGAGATTTTTTATTTGCAGAGCCGCTGTATCCCCAGGCCGACGGCCATTCAATTAATGTCCAAGGGGTTCATTGACGATATCATCAATACCATCAAGAGCGATTCCATCCGCGCCAAACTGGGCCGCCTGCTGCTTAAAAAATTCCCGGAAATAAAGCTTTAAATGGTTCCTATGTCTTCCTTTGATGCCCATCGCTATAGAGCGGAGTTCCCCAATCTCAGGATCAATGTCCACGGCAAGCCGTTGGTTTACCTGGACAATGCCGCCACGACCCTTAAGCCCCGCTGTGTGGTTGACGCGGTCAATGCCTATTATGTGACCGGCGTGTCCAACGTGCACCGGGGGGTCCACTTTTTAAGTGAACAGGCAACGGCGGCCTTTGAGTATTCCCGTCAGGTGGTACGGCAATTCCTTCATGCCCCTAAAGCGCATGAAATTATCTTTACCAAGGGGGCCACCGAATCGCTCAACCTCGTGGCCCAATCTTTCGGCAGACAATTCCTTAAAAAAGGCGATGAGATCATCATTTCCTACATGGAGCACCATTCCAATATCGTGCCCTGGCAAATGCTTTGCGAACAGGCAGGCTGCGTGCTTAAGGTCATTCCCATCAATGAGCGCGGTGAAATAATTTTTGAGGAGTATCTTAAGCTTTTATCCCGGAAAACCAGGCTGGTTGCCGTTGTCTGGGTCTCAAACTCTTTGGGCACCGTCAACCCCATCAAGGCTGTCATTGATCAGGCTCACCGGCGGGGCGCGGTTGTGGTCATTGATGCGGCCCAGGGGGTCACCCATGCGCCGACCAACGTCCAGGAACTGGACTGCGATTTTCTGGCCTTTTCGGGGCACAAGGTCCTGGGACCGACGGGCGTGGGAGTGCTTTATGGCAAAGAAAAATGGCTGGAGGCCATGCCCCCTTATCAGGGTGGGGGGGACATGATCAAAAGCGTCACCTTCAGTAAAACTTTGTACAATGCCCTGCCTTATAAATTTGAAGCGGGGACACCTCCGATCGCCGAGGTCATCGGCCTGCGTTCAGCCCTGGAATTCCTGCAGACCATCAACTGGGAGGGCATGAAGGCCTACAAGCAGGAATTGCTGGATTACGGCACTCAAAAGCTTTTGTCCATTGATGGTGTGCGCCTTATCGGAACGGCCCGTGACAAAACATCCATTTTGTCCTTTGTGGTGGATGGCATCCATCCCCATGATCTTGGCACTATTGTGGACCAGGACGGGGTGGCCATCCGCACCGGCCATCACTGCACCCAGCCGGTGATGGAATTCTTCAAGGTGCCTGCCACGGCCCGCGCGTCGCTGGCTTTTTACAACACTAAAGAAGAGATCGATGTCCTTGCCGGGGCTGTCGTCCGGGCCAAGGAGGTTTTTCATGCGTGAGGAACTTTACCAGCAGACCATTTTGGAACACAACCGCAACCCCCGGAATTTTAAGAAGCTCGAAGGGGCGACCCATGTGGCCGAAGGGTATAATCCTTTATGCGGGGACCATCTGTGGGTTTATATGAAGATCAACGGCGGCGTTATTGAAGAGGCTTCTTTCGAAGGTTCGGGGTGCGCCATTTCCAAGGCCTCGGCTTCCATGATGACCGCTTCCCTTAAAGGCAGGACAATGGCTGAAGCGCAGGTGTTGTTTGACGAATTCCATCAACTGGTCATCGGTGAGCTCAAACCCGATGAAAGGCCGCACCACTTGGGCAAGTTGGCGGTCTTTTCCGGCATCTGGCAATATCCGGCGCGGGTCAAATGCGCATCGCTGGGCTGGCACACCATGCACGGCGCTCTGGAAAAGACAAAATCAGTATCCACGGAATAGAGGGATAAATTTATCCTTTACGATCATGGCCATTATAGATTCATTAAACAGACCTTTGCACGATTTACGTATATCGTTGATCGACCGCTGTAATTTCCGCTGTCCGTATTGCATGCCGTCGGAGAAGTTCCATCATGCGTATCAGTTCCTCGATAAGGACCGATGGCTGAGTTTTGATGAGATCGTGCGCCTGGCCAAAATTTTTGTGGGGCTGGGGGGCCGCAAGCTGCGATTGACCGGAGGGGAACCTTTGTTGAGACCGGAAATTGACAGGCTTGTCCGTCAATTGGCGGCTGTTGAGGGGATTGAAGATCTGGCCCTGACGACCAACGGCTCCATGCTGAGCTTATGGGCTGCACGCCTGAAAGCCGCAGGCCTGCACCGGTTGACCGTCAGCTTAGACACGCTGGATGAGTCCGTTTTTTACCGGATGAACGGTGAGAAAGCGGCCCTCAAAGAAGTGCTGGATGGCCTGCGTGCCGCCGAACAGGCGGGATTCAAAGCCATCAACATCAATGCCGTTATCCAGCGCGGGGTCAACGACCATACCATTTTGGATCTGGTCAGGTACTTTCGCGGCACTCCCCATACGTTGCGTTTTATCGAATATATGGATGTCGGCAATCAGAACCATTGGGACGACACGCAAGTCGTGCCTTCAAGCGAAATCATCTCCATGATCAATGCCGAATTCCCTTTGCGCAAGATCGGCGGTACGCAGGACGGGGGGACTTCGGAGATTTTTTGTTTTAAGGACGGAGAGGGCGAGGTGGCTTTTATTTCGTCGGTGACCAAGGCCTTTTGCGGTACCTGCAGGCGTCTGCGTTTGTCCGCCGACGGGAAATTATACACCTGTCTTTTTGCCACCCGCGGCACAGATCTAGGCGGGCCTTTGAGAAAAGGGGCTTCCGATGAGATTTTGGGCGGCATCATTCGCCAGGTTTGGACCGGGCGGGATGACCGCTATTCCGAGACCCGCTATAAACTCCGCCACGGGCCCCAAGCGCTGCCGAAGGTTGAAATGTACCAGATCGGCGGGTAATATATGAAGATCCGCCTTGGAGCATGCAATGGGTAATCTTATTGTTCTGATTTGGGTGGTTTTTATATTCGCGGCCTCTGTTTTTTTCGGCGGAGCCTCCTTTATAGAACTCATTCAAAATGGGAAATTAAGGATTGATAAAGGGTTTTGGCTCTCTTTATCTGCATGTGCGGCGGCGCTCCTGCTTTGTCTTTCGATAGGACCCGCATTCTATCGCGTATACCACGATGAACTTGTCTTTATTTCGCAATCCTGGAACATCCTTTTTTCCGGAAGCGCCGGCGTCATCTTAAAAGGAAGCCGGCTGCATCCGGAAATTTTGGCCCCGTGGACGGCCAATCCGAAACTCCCGGGATTTGCCTGCCTGGAAGCCGTTGTGCTTTTCTTGACAAAAGATTTTACGCACAGTTTTTTTATCATGAATATTGCTTTAGGGGTCCTGTCGGTGGCGCTGGTTTACAGGATCGTTTGGCTTTTGACGGCAAGCCATGCGCTGTCCTGGTGGTCGGCCGTTTTTCTGGCATGCCTGCCTGTGCGCATCACCTATTCCATGTCTGCGGCTTCCGACATCGCCGGGCTTTTTTTCTTTTTGCTCTTTCTTCTTTTTATCGTCGAATACAGGGGAATGCCGGGCAGGCGCTTTTTGTATGCCGCCATTTTTTGCGGCATATTTAGTGTTTGCATCAAGCCTTTCTACGGAATTCTGACTTTGGCGGGACTGGCGGTGGCTCTGTCCATGTACCGGCGGGAAAGATTGTTGGACCGGAAAGCCTTTACGCAGGCGTGGGTGGATATCTTTTGTTTGTTCCTTCCGGTCTTGTGCGCGGTGCCGGTCATGTTCTTGACCGACGAGCAGAAACCTTTTTCCTTGTTGTTTGTGGGACGAAATCTCCAAACAGATATTTTCTATTTATTTTCCAATCAACAAAACACCTTTTTAACGGCCGTGGCCGCCGCGGCAGCGGTCGGGACAGGCATTTACTACAGAAAAGGAGGCTTGACAGCCCTATGGGCAGGATGGCTGGTGGGTGGATTGCTGATCATTTCGGTTTTCTACGCGGGAGGGATTTCCTATCCCGGGCATGCCTATTCGGACCGATACTTCCTTCCCTTGGCATTCCCGTTCGTATTTTTAGCGGCCCAAGGGATGGTCGGCGTCTTAACGAGGCCAGGCCCCAAGTTTTTAGGGACTGCTTTCTTTTTAATTCTGATCATCAGCGCTTTTTATGCATCAAAACATTTGACCAGGGAGGCCAAGGAGGGATTTCATTATCAAAAGACACTGATACTCAAACAGGTATTGCCTTTGGTTCCCGATGAAGCTTATATGCTGGATGCCTGCTCTGCGCTGATCGCAACGATCAGTTCCAAGAAATCGATCCAGACAGAGCTTTTTATACATGGAGATCATCCCAAAGAAATTGTTTTCCTTAAAGGGATCGCCGATGATCTGTACAATTCCGACGAACCTAAAAACATGGCGCTGGTCAAGAAGATCCTGAAGGCGGAATACCGCTGTGAGCCTCTGACAGCTTCACCGGTCGCCGAGCCCGATCTGTCGGCCACACCGTTCCTTTGCGTACGCAAATAATTACCAGAAACCTTGGGAATCGGCTTGCAGGGCGTGTTCAAATTTCCCCACAAAACGGACTTCGCGGACCAGCTGCAGGCCGAATTTTCTCTTGACGGCTTCCATCATCTTCAGGTGCAGGTCATGCACATCCTGTGAGCAGGCGCCCCGGCCTTTGATGATGATATTGGCATGCTTTTCAAAAATATAGGCGCCGCCGGCCTTCAGATTTTTGGCGCCCGATTCTTCCAAGAACCATCCGGCGGCCTGGCGGCGTTGGGCCTGTGATGAGGGCTCGATGTTGCGGAAAAATGAACCGGCGCAAGGTTCCCGGGTAAGGTCCGGGTGTTTTTCGGCGCGTTTTTTAAGTATTTCGGCGCGTTCCCGGGCCAGGAGCGCCCGATCAGCGGGCGTTAAAGCAAATTCCACGTCGATGATGATCTCGTTGCTTTCTTTGAGAAGCGAGTGGCGGTAGGAGAAACCGAAATATTCGGGGCCCACGGTTTTGACGCGGCCCTCGGCGTCGATGATCCGCGCGGATTTTAACGCGTCGCCGACCTGCCTGCCCCAGGCGCCGGCATTGCCCACGACTGCGCCTCCGACGGTGCCCGGAATTCCTGTGGCATAATTGAGGCCTCCCAGGCCTTCATCGGCGCAAAAAAGGGCCAGATCATCCAGAAGGGTGCTTGCCGCAACCAGGACCGCTTGGTCCCGGCGTTCTATGAGGGGGGTTTCGGACAAATAGCGTATCACGGTCGGTACAAGCCCGTGATCGGAAATCACCAAATTAGACCCGCCGCCGATCAGCAAAAACGGCTCATGGACTTTTTTTAACTTTTGGACGGTGGCGATCAGTTCATCGGGGCCCAAGCATTCAATCAGGCAGGGGCAGGGGCCGCCCAACTGAAAGGTGGTGTATTGGGATAAAGGCACGTCTTTAAGGGTTTTCATCCGAATAATTCCACTATGTTTCTCCGCTGATTCGAAGTGCCGCTTTCCTTAAATTTTATTGTCGGGAAGCGGCCATGGCGTCAGGCGGCAGGTTTTCCGTGGATCCAGGATTTACTTCCGTCGGTATAAAATTCTTTTTTCCAGATCAGCAGTCTTTTTTTGACCTCTTCAATGATGTAGCGGCAGGCCTTGAAGGCCTCATCGCGGTGAGGGGCCCATACGCCGATCCATACCGCGGTCTCCGTGGTTTTTAATTGGCCGGTCCTCTGAATGCACACAGCATCATGGATGAGAAAACCGGTGGTGGCTTCCTTGATTATTTTTTCGCCCTCGGCAAGGACGGCGGGCGCCTCGGCGATATACAAAAGCCCGCTGACAGCGCGGTCGTGTGTTTGGTCGGCCCTGACCGTGCCTTCAAAAATCACCAGGGCGCCGTCGGCCGGATCGCGGTACATGTTCCTTGCTTGCGCAACGTCGATGGGGCTTTCTTGGAGGATAAACATATCAATACGTTGCTTATATTCCCTGTTTCTTCGGCGCCGTTAGGTTTTATTTAATAAGTTACTTTTACCGTTCCCTGTAAAATCCTGCATTGGCATCCCAAACGGTGGGTACGGTCCATGGCCAGGTCCGTTTCTTCCTTGTTCAATGTATTGATATTTTCTGCGCCTTCGAGGACCTCGATCTGGCAGGTGCCGCAGACGCCGGAATTGCAGGAAAACGGGATGCCTGCCGCCTCGCAAGCCTCGGCGATCTGTTGGCCGTCGGGTACTTCATAGGTGACATTATCTATAATCAGTTTTGCCATTTTATTTTTTAAATTGGAGAACCGGAAAAACAATGTTCTTTTCCGGATTACTGAATTCGTGGACGACAGCCCCGGGGTAAAAACCTTTGATCTTGCCGATGATTTCGTCCACCAGGTAGCGGGGAACGGAAGCGCCGGAGCTCAAACCTACCCGTTGCTTGGTCCTCAGAATGGAGCAGTCCAATTCCGCAGCTGTGTCGACGATATAGCTTTCCACGCCGAGCTGCTCTCCGGTTTCCCGCAGGCGGTTGCTGTTGGAAGAGTGGGGCGAACCGCAAATGATGATGATATCGCAAAAGCCCGCCAAATCCTTGACGGCATCCTGCCGGTTTTGGGTGGCGTAGCAGATGTCCGAACGCAAGGGGCCTGTGAGTTTGGGGAATTTGGCTTTCAACTTTTCGATGATGACTTTGGTCTCATCTACGGAGAGGGTGGTCTGCGTCAGGTAAGCGACGGTTTTCTGAGGGTCGATGTCCAGGAGGTCGACATCCTCTTCCTTTTCGATGATGTGCAGCAGGCCCGGATGCACATAACCGGAAGTGCCGATCAATTCCTGGTGCCCCACGTGGCCGATGAGAACTGTGTCCACTTTTTGATCGGAAAATTTGACGGCTTCCTTATGCACCTTGGTCACGAGAGGGCAGGTGGCGTCTACGAATTTCAGATGGCGCTGGCGGGCTTCCCCGATGACGTCCGGAGGGATGCCATGGGCGCTGAAAATGATGCGGGAGCCGGGCGGAACGCTTTTAAGGTCCTCGACAAACTTGATCCCCCGGGCTTTCATGTCATTGACCACGGAGGTGTTATGCACAATGTCGTGGTAGACAAAAAGCGGGGAGCCGTAGGTTTTAAGGGCCAATTCCACGATATCGATGGCGCTGGCGACCCCGGCGCAAAAACCCTGGGTTTTGGCTAGAAATATTTCCAAAAGACCCCATTTCTTATGTTTTAAAGAAAGGTTGCGAGAAGGCGAACCCTTTGAGCTTGCTTTTTTTATTTATGTTTCCTATAATACGCGTCAATTATAACATTTTTGCTTGAGGTGTAAATTTTAATTTCATGAGTGTCATTCATCGTCGAAAAACACCAGTTGTCCACATCGGCCATTTAAGTTTGGGGCACGGTGATCCGGTGCGTATCCAGTCCATGACGGACACGCCGACGGCTGACGTCCAGGCAACCCTGGCCCAAACCAGGGAATTGATTGCTGCCGGCTGTGAACTCGTACGTTGGACGATCAATGATGACGGTGCGGCCAAAGGCGCCGTCGAGGCCATCCGAAGCCTCCGCGCGGAAGGCATC
Source organism: Candidatus Omnitrophota bacterium (assembly GCA_028865345.1). Lineage (GTDB taxonomy): Bacteria > Omnitrophota > Gorgyraeia > Zapsychrales > Fredricksoniimonadaceae > JABDGZ01. Next base: position 59,288 of record JAGWKL010000005.1, read on the forward strand.
ACCACTCCCATCATCGGAGACTTTCATTTTAACGGGCATGTCCTTTTAAAGAACAATCCGAAAACCGCCGGGTTGCTGGATAAGTACCGCATCAATCCCGGCAACGTGGGCCGTGGCCGCCTGCACGATGATAATTTTTCCCAAATTATCAAAATTGCGATCGACAACGGAAAAGCCGTGCGCATCGGCGTCAATTGGGGGTCTTTGGACCAGGAGTTGTTGACGGAACTGATGGACATCAATGCCCGTTCATCCGCGCCTAAAGATTTCAGTGAGGTGACTCGTGAAGCCATGGTGCAAAGCGCTTTGCGGTCCGCGGAATATGCTTTAAAGCTGGGGCTTTCCCGCCAAAAGCTTGTTTTGAGCGTTAAGATGTCCGGATTGCAGGACATGGTTGCGGTTTACGAGCGTCTTGCCAGGCAATGTGATCTGGCTTTGCATCTGGGTTTGACGGAGGCGGGGGGCGACCTGAAAGGCGCCGTGTCATCGAGCGCGGCGCTTTCCATCCTGTTGCAGCAGGGCATCGGTGACACCATCCGCGTTTCGTTGACGCCCCAGCCCAATGTCCCCCGCTCAAGGGAAGTGGAGGTTTGCAAAGAGCTTTTGCAGTCCTTGGGGTTGCGTTATTTTTCTCCGTCCGTGACAAGCTGCCCCGGCTGCGGCCGCACGAGTTCGGACTATTTCCAATACCTGGCCCGGGACATCAATGCCTACATCAAATTAAAAATGCCCTTATGGCAAAAACAATATCCCGGCATTGAAGAAATGAAAATTGCGGTCATGGGCTGTGTGGTCAACGGTCCCGGGGAGAGCCGCCATGCCCATATCGGCATCAGCCTGCCGGGCGCATCTGAAGTGCCCATTGCGCCGGTCTACATGGACGGCAAGGAATACAAGACCCTGAAAGGCGGCCATATCAAGGAAGAGTTTATCGAAATACTGGAGACATATATTAAAAACCGGTATTCATAGCAATCCTCGGGTGGCCGAGGGAGGGGCATCCCCGCCGAGCGCAGGCTTTTGCGAGCACGGCGGGGAAACCCGAGGCCAGGCCCCGAGGCTTAGGAGACCTTATGAACAGCGAATCTAAGAAGTTTTTACGTGAATTCTTAAGCCAGTGCGGGCCCTCGGGCTTCGAGGAAGCCAGCCAGAAAGTCTGGGCCAGGAGAACCCAACAATATGCCAAAGAGCTCCGGCGTGATGTGCACGGCAATGCCATTGCCGTATTGAACCCGAAAGCGGATTATAAGATCATGCTGGCCGGGCATTGCGATGAAATCGGCTTCATCATAAGCCACATCACCGGCGAAGGTTTTTTGTGCGTGGTGCCGGTGGGCGGCATCGACAGCGGTGTTTTGCCCGGCAGCCAGGTGAAGGTGCAGACGGCAAAAGGCCTGGTCGATGGAATTATCGGTAAAAAACCCATCCATCTTATGGAAGAGGCGGACCGTAATAAGAATGTTCCAATCAAAGAATTGTGGGTGGATATCGGCGCCAAGGACAGGAACGACGCGCTTAAAGCCGTGGCCTTGGGGGACGCGGTTTCTTTCGCGCCGAATTATATGGAACTGCGCAACAATGTTTTTTCTTCCAAGGGTTGCGACGATAAGACCGGCGCCTTTGTGGTTTCGGAGGTGATCAAGATCTTAAGCGGCAGGAAACTGCGTAAAGATATCGGGGTTTACGGCGTATCGACGGTCCAGGAAGAGGTGGGTTTGCGCGGGGCGCGCACCAGCGCCTATGGCATCAATCCCAAAGTCGGCATCGCCGTGGACGTCGGTTTTGCCTCGGATGTGCCGGGCATCGACAAGCGCATCGTGGGGGAGGTGTCTTTGGGCAAGGGGCCCATCCTGCATGCCGGGCCTGCGATCAACCGGACCCTGGGCAAGCTGTTCATCGAAGTGGCCGGTGCCAAGAAAATCCCTTACCAATTTTCATCCGTCGGCCGCCCTGACGGCACGGACACCGGTGCCATGCAATTGAGCCGTGATGGCGTGGCAACGGCCTTAATCAGCGTCCCCAACCGCTACATGCATACCATGGTGGAAGCCTGTTGTCTGGATGACTTGGAATCCTGCGCCAACCTGATCGCGGAAGTCGTTCTGGAGATCACTCCCAAAATGGATTTTATCCCCCGGTAGGACTCAGGGATTTTAAAGCGACCAGAATTTCCTGATCGTGGCCTTCGGGTCTGACCTTCTCAAATACCCTGGCAATCCGGCCGGCTGAGTCAATGATGAAGGTGGTACGGGCCACGCCCATGTATTTTCTGCCGTACATGGATTTTTCCACCCAGACGCCGTAATCCCGGCACATTTTCTTATCTTCATCGGCCAGCAGGATAAAAGGCAGTTTGAATTTGCTGATGAATTTTTCATGGGAGTTGATGGGGTCCGGGCTTACTCCTAAGACCACGGTGTTATGTTTTTCGATCTCTTTAAAACTATTACGCAAACCGCAGGCTTCCACGGTGCATCCCGGCGTATCGTCCTTGGGATAAAAGTAAACAACCGCATTTTTGCCTTTCAAGTCTTTTAGGGCAATGGCACCGCCGCTTGTGGAAGGCAAATTAAATTCAGGGGCCTTGCTTCCTTCTGAAGGGATCGGCATATTTTCACCTTTCTATGTTTTTTGGAGAAAAGAAGTTCCCCTATTATATAGTAAAAAGGGATAAACTAATAATATTGCCGGTTTATTTATGTTAAAATTAACAATTAATGGGGCCCCACCTATACTTTTTTATAGGCACACCTTTGATCGGCATCGCTTTTTTAGATGCCATCTTATTTTATCTTCTTTTAAAAAATAACCCCCAAAACAGGAACATTAACAAGTCCATTGCCTTCGGCTGCTTTTTTACGGCCTTATATGCTTTTTTTGCAGGTATTGTGTATATCCGGGCAGGCTTGGGTCTCAACTATACATTTTTTTATAAATGCTGCTGGGCAGGGTGGCTTGCCATGGCACCCATCTATCAATTTGCTTTTTATATTAAAGATGACAACAGTAAGAAGGCGATATCTGTCGGCCTTGGGTTATATTTTTTCTGGTTTCTTGCCTTTGCCCTTTGCTTTACGTCCGACTGGATGGAGCCCGGCGTAAAAAGCCTCATTCCCTATTTTCCCCACTATGGCATTTTAGAAAGGCCTGTACGTTCCATCGGCGGATTCATGTTGCTTTACGCCATTTACAAGTTATTCAAGGCCAAGAACGAAGTCAGCGGCATCAAGAAAATACAAACCAGCTATCTTATTTTAGGCTTGATTATTTATGCCCTGGGGGCCATTGTCACATCTTGTTTTTTGTCCTTGGTCGGCGGCCTTGGATTTGACCCGGCCCTGACATCTTATTTCAGCCTTCCCTGGACCCTTCTTGTTTTTTATGCCATCACCCGCTACAGGCTGTTCGATATCCAGATTATCATTTCCAGCGCCTTATCCATTGTCATTTTGACCATTATCCTGGGCGTATTGAACGTCGCCCTGTTCAGGTTGTTGGAACCGTTGATAGGTTCCACCTGGGCCATTTTTATATCAGTGTTTGTGATCATCATTATTTTCCTGCGGACACCCCTGCGGCGCATGGTGCAGGGAGGGTTCAGCGACACCCTGCTGGGAGGCAAGTACAATTACCAGGCGATATTAAGGGAATCCACCCGGGCCATTGTCACCATCCTTGACCAGGAGGAATTGCTCAATTACCTGGTCCATATTTTGCAGCAAAGTTTTAAAGTCCGCAAGGTCTGCTTGTTTTTAAAGCACGCGGAAGGCCCTTATTATGTCCGTTATCAATGGGGGATGGGCAAGATTCCTCCGGATTTGCAGTTTTCCGATGAAAAGATCATTGAATGGTTGAAGAAGAACCGGCAGATTTTTATCAAGGAGGAGCAGCAGGGAATGCTGACCAGAGAAAAGTTCGATCAGCTCTATGATAAGCTCCATTTCATAGAGGCCAACCTGGTCCTGCCCCTGTTTTTTAAAGACAATCTGATAGGCTTTCTGACCCTCGGCCCCAGCGACGATGACCGTCCTTATGTCCAAAGCGATATTGATATCCTGATGACCCTGACCGGCCAGACCGCCATCGCCATTGAGAACGCCCGCCTCTACACGGAGGCCATCACTGACGGGTTGACCGGTTTATACCATCATAAATATTTCGTCATGCGCCTGACCGAAGAGGTCCAGCGCGCCCAACGCTACGGCCGGCCTTTAAGTTTATTGTTGCTCGATGTGGACCATTTTAAGAACATCAATGACGTGTGCGGCCACCTGGCGGGAGACAAGGTGCTGGTGGGAGTGTCAGAATTTATCAAGAAGTCCCACCGCACCACCGATGTGGTGGCGAGGTACGGAGGTGAAGAATTTGCCGTCATCCTTCCGGACACCGACAGGGAAGCGGCCTTGATCCCGGCCAGGAGGTTAAGGGAAGCCATTGAAGCCACTGCCTTCGAAGGCAATCTTCTTGTCACGGTCAGCATAGGCCTGGCCTGTCTGGACCTTAACCGCAAAGAATTGAAGACCGAAGATCTGATAGAGGCTGCGGACAAGGCCCTTTACCGGGCCAAAGAAAACGGCAGGAACCGCATTGAAATCGCTTGATCAATAGGCTTTCCATGATTTGGACTTGCCGTCGTAAATTGCTTTGACCCTTTGGTTTTCTGCAACGCCGTCCTCCACGGGCCAGGCAGTGGCTTCCAGCTTATTGCCGTCGGGATCGTAAAAATAAAGGGACCAGGACTTAGGGCGCTTCTTGGCAAATTCGATTTTGACGTCATGGGCTTCCAGATGGGCGATCATGGCCTCAAAATCCCGGGCATTCACACGGAAGGAAAAATGGTTGGCCCCCAGGCCTTCATTGGCAAAAAGATGGCTGCTTTTTAAATCTTGGGCCTGGATGATCCCCAGGAGGCTGCTGCCGCAGTCCAGAAAATATTCAATGCCGGGTTTGGAAGGCTCACGTTCGGTGACCTTGAGGCCGATGGTCTTGGTATAAAACTCCAGGGATTTATTCAAGTCCCGCACGTTAAAAGCCACGTGATCGATCCCTTGTATTTTAATCATATCTTTATTCTCTTCTCTATTTTTTTTTGTTTAAAAACCAGATATTCTTTATAGCCGACGGATTGGGCCAGGTCAAGGGCCTTATCAAAGTCCCTGCCGACATCCCGAGGGTCGTGCGCGTCAGAGCCGAAAGTCAAAGGTACGCCCGCCTCCCGGTATATTTTCAGGCAGCCGGGCGCCGGGTACATTTCAGCAACAGGCTTGCGCAACCCTGCGGTATTGATTTCCACGGCGACGCCGGTTTCTTTAAAGACCTTGGCTGTGGCATTGATCTCGTCGGTGAGATCAATAGTCGGCCGGGCGCCGAATTTTTTAGGCAGATCACAATGGCCGATGATCTGGAAGAACCCGGTTTGGGCCGATTTTCTCAACAGGGCATAATATTTCCGGTAGACTTCATTGACATCATGCACCTTCCAATATTCACGGGTAGACGGGTCATCAAAGGCCCAGTCATCGATAAAATGCACGGAGCCGATGATGTAATCGTATGGGTAGCTGTTGATGATGGCCTTTGTTTTGGCCTCATATCCCGGCAGGAAATCCGATTCCAGCGCGATCTTGATGTTGATGGAGCCGGATAAACGTTTGCGGACATCCTCGATCATGGCGTTGTATTTAGGGAGCTCATCCATGGTCATCGTAATGCCGGGCATGGGTTTATGCACCATGGGCGCATGGTCTGAGAATCCAATTTCCTTCAGCCCCATCTTGACGGCTTGCTTGACGTATTCTTCGGGCTCGCCAATCGCATGGCCGCACAGAGGGGTGTGCATATGATAGTCGGCAAAGACAAGCATAGGAGCACAGAATATAACATGGACAGGGATAAGTCAATATGGTAATATTCCCATCTTATGGATCAATATTTCCGTAAAATGCTCGAACATATCGGCGAAGACCCCGGCCGCGAAGGGCTTTTAAAGACCCCGGTGCGGGCGGCCAGGGCCTTTGAATTCCTGACCCAGGGCTATAAGAAGGATGTCAAGGAGATCGTCAACGGGGCGATCTTCACTTCCGATAATGATGAGATGGTCATTATCAAGGACATCGAATTGTATTCCCTGTGTGAACACCATCTTCTGCCGTTTTTCGGCAAGGCCCATGTGGGCTATATCCCCAGAGGGAAGATCATCGGCCTTTCCAAAATAGCCCGTATCGTGGACATGTATGCCAGGCGCCTGCAGGTCCAGGAAAATTTGACCAAACAGATCGCCCAGACCCTGATGGAGGTCACCGGCGCTTTGGGGGTGGGTGTGGTGATCGAGGCCCGGCATTTATGCATGATGATGCGGGGCGTGGAAAAGCAAAATTCACTGATGAAAACATCCTGCCTGCTGGGAGCCTTTAGAAAGGATGATTCGACCCGAAAGGAATTTTTGGCCTTAATTTCATAGTATGCCTTCCAAAATCAAAGGGACAGCCTTGGTGACAGGCGCGGCCAAACGCCTTGGCAATATGGTTGCCATGCATTTGGCCAAGCAAGGGTACCAAATCGCCCTGCATTATCACCGCTCCAAGTCTGGGGCCATGTCGACGCAGAAAGCCATTTGTAAAATGGGAAGGCGTTGTGAGCTTTTCTGCGCAGACCTGAGCATAGAAGCCCAGGCCCTCACGCTGTTTGCGGAGGTATTTAAAGCCTTCCCCAATGTGAATGTTCTGGTCAACAGCGCTTCTATTTTTATTCCCAATCAGTTCGGTGCCCTTGATTTGGGGCTTTTTAAGGCCCATTGGAACATTAATTTTAAAGCTCCGTACATTTTAACCTGTGAGTTTGCGCGGTTGGTCCAAAAAGGACATGTGATCAATTTTGTCGATGCCAACGCCGTCAAATACAAGACCGGCTACGCGGATTATCTGATGACCAAAAAGGCCTTGCTGGAGTTTACCCGGATGGCCGCAGTGCAGTGGGGGCCGGCCATCAGGGTCAACGGCGTTTCTCCTGGAATGATCCTGGCGCCGGTCAACGGCCAGCCGGATGACCGCGCCAGGCGCGCCAGGCAAATACCATTGTGCAGGACCGGGAACCCGCGCAACATCCTGCAGAGCGTCCAATTTTTGCTGGAGAATGATTATTTGACCGGGCAAGTCATTGTAAACGACGGAGGGGAGAGTTTAATATAATATGGCCGTTATCAGGATCAATGATTTGAAAGTACGGGCCTTGATCGGGGCGTATTCCTGGGAAAGGGTCAATAAACAGGAATTGATACTCAATATAACCATCGAATACGATGCCTCCCGGGCCTGCCGTACCGATAAGCTTAAAGACGCGCTGAATTATGAAACCGTGGCCGCCCGTGCGGTTAAGACCGCCCGGGGTTCACGCCACGTATTATTAGAGAAGCTGGCCTCCAGGCTTTTAGCCGGCATCATGTCCGACAAAAGGGTGGATGCGGCCTGGGTGCGGGTCGACAAGACTCATGCCCTGCCTGATGCCCGTTGCGTGTCTTTTGAGCTTTCCGCTGCCTGTCCCCGCACTCGGGGAGGCGCTAAAAGATAAAATTTTGCTTGCAGTCGGATTTATCATGGTTAATATACTACTCACACAACCTTGAACCTTACGGAGAGCAAGCCATTGGGCCTTTGGTCCTTCAAAGATGAAGTCGTTTTGGTTACAGGCTCCACACGCGGCATAGGTTTAGGTGTGGCCCACGCTTTTGCCCAGGAAGGGGCCATGGTCCTTATTGTGGGGACCAATGAGTCGATGGCCAGGCAGGTCGCCGCCGATTTTAAGTCCAAAGGCCGCTTGGCGGACGGATTCGGTTGTGATGTGACCGATTTTCATCAGGTACAAGAAACTGTTAATAAAATTCTTGACATTCATAAGCGCATTGATATATTAGTCAACAACGCCGGCATTACGCGTGACAATCTCCTCTTGAGGCTTGATGAAAACGATTGGGACCAGGTTATTAAGGTCAACCTCAAGGGAACCTTTAATGTCACCAAGGCCGTTGGCAGGGCGATGATAAGGGCCAAAAAGGGCAGGATCATCAATATCGCCTCCGTGATCGGGCTGACCGGTAATATCGGCCAGGCCAATTACGCAGCCAGCAAGGCAGGGATTATTGCTTTTTCTAAGTCGGCGGCCAAAGAATTCGCTCATCGAAATATTACGGTCAATTGTGTTGCTCCGGGGTACATCCGTACGGACATGACCGCCAAAATATCCGAGGCCGTGCAGCAAAAAGTGCTTGAACGCATTCCTTTGTCCAGGTTCGGAGAAGTTCATGATGTGGCCGGCCTTTGCATGTTCCTGGCCTCTCCGGCGGCCGATTATATCACCGGACAGACGATCGTTGTGGACGGCGGATTGACGATATAAAAAATAATTTATAGGTTAGGTCCCCGAGTCTGGGGACAGGAAAGTTTCAAGCCCGCTAAAAACTTAAACGGGCAACTCCAGGAGGAAGACATGGCAGTGGACAGCAAGATCAAGTCAATAATTGCGGAACAATTGGGCGTCAAGCCGGAAGAAGTGACGCCGAACGCCTCTTTCGTGGATGATCTGGGCGCGGATTCCTTGGATACCGTCGAGCTTATCATGGCGCTGGAAGAGGAATTCAACATCGAAATTCCGGACGAAGATGCCGAAAAGATGAAGACCGTGGGCGACGCGATCAAATACATTGAAGAAAAAGCCAACGCTTCTTGATGACGTCGACGTTTGAATCGCCGTTGATAGTTTATATGGATGAGACTTGCCCCGCCATCGGCGGGGCAAACTTTTAATGGGGAGTTATCGATATCATGCAGAAAAACAAGGTGGTCATCACAGGGATGGGGGTCCTTTCGCCCGTGGGATGCGGGGTGGATAGATTCTGGCAGGCCTTGAGTCAGGGCCAAAGCGGGATCCGTGCCATCACCCAATTCGATGCTTCCGGTTTTGATTCACAGGTGAGCGGTGATGTGACCGGCTACGATCCTTTAGAGCATTTTAATTCCAAAGACGCCCGTAATCTGTCCCGGTTCATCCAGTTCGGCGTCGTGGCGGCCCAAGAGGCGCTGACCGGCGCCCGGCTTGACATCCGTCAAATGGACGCGTCCCGCGCCGCCGTTGTCGTCGGGTCAGGCATCGGCAGCATTTATTCCGCGGAAGAAGAATACGACAAATTGCTGCACAAGGGGCCTTCGCGCATTTCGCCGTTTTTCATCACGCGCATGATCATCAATGAAGCGGCGGGACAGATAGCCATCCATACCGGTGCCACAGGACCTTGTTTCGCGATTGCCACGGCTTGCGCCACTGCCAATAACTGCATCGGGGAAGGCATGCGCATGATCCAGCATGGTGAGGCGGACGTAGTGATCGCCGGCGGTACGGAAAGTGCAACCTCCAAATTAGGGGTGGGCGGTTTCTGTGCCCTGAAAGCTCTTTCGAGGCGCAATGACCAGCCTGCCAAGGCCAGCCGCCCTTTTGATCTTAACCGGGACGGTTTTGTGATGGGCGAAGGGGCAGGCATCGTGGTTTTGGAAGCTCTTTCGTTTGCCCAAAAGCGCGGGGCGACCATTTTAGCGGAATTGGCCGGTTATGGCCGCACGTGCGATGCCTATCATATTACAGCGCCGCATGCCGAGGGATTGGGAGCGTTGAAGGCCATGGAGATGGCCATCAAAGACGCCGGCCTGAAGGTGACGGACATCAACTATATCAACGCGCACGGGACCTCCACGAAACTCAACGATGCCGTTGAAACCATGGCCATCAAGAAATTATTCGGCGATCATGCCGGGAAGATTCCGGTTTCTTCCACTAAATCCATGACCGGGCATCTGCTGGGGGCCGCGGGCGGTATAGAGCTCATTGCCTGTGTCATGTCCATCAAAGACAATACCATACATCCGACCATCAATTATGAGACCCCCGACCCGGACTGCGATTTGGACTACGTGCCCAATGTGGCCCGAAAGGCAGAGGTGAATGTGGCCCTGTCGAATTCCCTGGGTTTCGGCGGCCACAATGCTACGCTGGTCGTCAAACGATTCAAAGAATAGATATGAAAACCTACCGATTAGCCATCATTCCCGGTGACGGGATCGGTCCTGAAGTCGTGGCCCAAGGCCTCAAAGTTCTGGACGCGGCCGGCCGGAAATTCGCCTTTACCACCCGGCGCGAGAATTTTGATTTCGGCGGGGCGCGGTATCTGAAAAAGGCCCAAGTATTGTCAGATGAGGAAATGAATGCCTTGCGCGCCTTTGACGCCATCTATCTGGGCGCGGTCGGCCATCCGGACGTCAAACCCGGCATCCTGGAAAGAGGTGTTTTATTGAAGCTGCGTTTTGGCCTGGATCAATACATCAATTTGCGTCCGGTGCGTTTGTACCAAAATGTCGCGACACCGATCAAAAATAAAGGCCCTGAGCATATTGATTATGTGGTGGTGCGCGAGAACTCCGGGGATGTTTACACCGGTGAAGGTGAGATCCGCAATCAAGGCACCGGTCAGGAAGTGGCGACGCAAATCATGGTGTATTCCCATGCTCAGGTGGAGCGTTGCTTAAAGTATGCTTTTGAATATGTGATGAAACGCCATGCCGACAAGCCCTGGAAAGGTTTGAGCGAAGAAGATAGAAAAGCGGGATTTATCGGCAAGCTGACCTTGTGCGGCAAAAGCAACGTGTTGACCAATGTCTTTGGGCTTTGGGACAGGGTCATGAACGATATGGCCCAACAATACCCCAAGGTCAAATTGGACTATGCGCATGTGGACGCGATGTGTATTTTCTTGATCGAGGCGCCGGAGCGTTTTGACGTGATTGTGACAACCAATATGTTTGGAGATATCATCACCGATCTGGCCGCCGTGACCCAGGGCGGCATGGGTGTCGCCCCGTCGGGAAACATCAATCCTAACGGTGTCAGTATGTTTGAGCCGGTGCACGGCAGTGCCCCGCAATTTACCGGTAAAGGGGTGGCCAATCCCTTGGCCGCGATCCTGACCGTCAAACTGATGCTCGAACATTTAAAGGAAGAAAAAGCGGCTCAGGCCATTGATGCCGCCGTGCAGTCGGTGATGTTAAAAATGAAATCTATGTTGATCGGGCAAATGGGATATTCCACCGATCAAATCGGTGATATGGTGGCGGGGGTTTTAAAATGAAAAAGTACAATGTAGCGATCTTAGGCATTCGCGGGGCCGTGGGCCAATGCATGTATTCCATTGTCAAGGAACGTAAATTCCCTGTCAATAAACTGGTGTTGATCTCACCCAGCGGCGCCGGCGGAGAATTGGAAGGCCATAGGTACGTGCCGCTGACCAAGGATGTTTTCAACGGGATCGACATTGTTTTGTCCTCACCGGGCGCTGAAATTTCCAAAGAATGGGCGCCCCTCGCGGCCAGGGCTGGGGCGGTTGTCATCGATAACACCTCGCAATTCCGCATGGACGAGGACGTGCCTTTGGTCGTGCCGGAAGTCAACCCCGAAGACATCCAGAAGCACAAGGGCATTATCGCCAATCCTAATTGTTCGACGATACAGATGCTGGTTGCCTTAAAGCCTTTGCATGATTTTGCCCGTATCAAGCGCATTGTGGTTTCCACCTACCAGGCCGTTTCCGGCGCCGGGGCCGAGGCCGTGGCTGAACTGGAAGACCAGTTGCAGGGCAAAAAGACCGCCAAAAAGTTTCCCCATCAGATCGCGCATAACCTGATCCCGCAGATCGACGTGTTTTGCGACAATTTTTATACCAAGGAAGAAATGAAGATGGTCAACGAGACCCGTAAAATCTTCCATGACCCCGCGATCCAGATTTGTCCCACCTGTGTGCGGGTCCCGGTCAAAAACGGGCATTCGGAATCCGTCAATATCGAGACTGAGAAAAAGATCACCCGCGGCCGGGCGATCGAAATTCTGAGCAGGGCGCCGGGTGTCAAGGTCGTCGATGATGTCGCGTCATCCGTGTACCCGCTGCCTATCCTCGCCGACGGGCAAGATGAGACCTTTGTGGGCCGCATCCGCGAAGACATTTCAATTGCCAACGGGCTGAACCTGTGGGTGGTTTCCGATAATCTGCGCAAAGGCGCCGCCCTCAATGCCGTCCAGATCGCGGAAATCCTCATCAAGAACAAATGAAAACGTTTTGTATAGGCGATATCCATGGGGCCTATCACGCCTTGCTCCAATGTTTGGAGCGCTCCCGATTCGACAGGAAAAATGACCGGCTGATCTGTTTAGGGGATGTCTGCGACCGGGGAGTACAGGTCAGGGAATGCATGGATGTGCTTCTGGGCATCCCCCATTGCATTTATATCTTGGGCAACCATGATGTCTGGGCCCTGGAATGGGCTCGGGAAGGCAAGAAGCCCCGGGAATGGTGGGACCAGGGCGGCGCCCGGACGTATGCCTCTTATGGCGGGGCGGGAATGCCCGAGGACCATGTCCGTTTCTTGAGCAAAGGCTTGTTTTACTATGTGGACCGAAACAGGCTGTTCGTCCATGGCGGTTTTGATCCCCAATCGCCTTTGGAAGAAACCTCCCGGGAGATTTTTATTTGGGACAGGAGCTTGTTGGAAAAAGCGCGGCTGACCCACTCTGTTTCACCCGGCTATAAATTCGGGGAATTTGACGAGATCTTTGTCGGGCATACCCCGACGCTGAATTTCGGCAGGACAACCCCAAGCCAATTTTGTAATATCTGGGCCCTGGACACCGGCGCCGGATGGGGCGGCAGGCTATCCATCATGGACGCGGACACCAAGGAATACTGGCAGTCAGACCCCGTTGAGGCCTTTTGACCTTTTATGCGCAATTTCAAAATCACTCTTGAATACGACGGTGCTTCTTTTTGCGGATGGCAGTCCCAGGGCCAGGGGGAACGCACAGTCCAGGATGAATTGGAGGGCGTTTTTCTAAAGATTTTTAAAAAGCCCGTCAAGGCTGTGGCGTCGGGGCGCACGGACAGCGGGGTGCATGCCCGGGGGCAGGTCGTCTCCTTCAAGGCCTCCACCCGCATGAAGGCTTTGGAGATCAAGCGCGCCTTAAACGGGCACCTGCCGCCGGACATTGCCGTGCATGAGGCCCTGGAAGTCGAAGAGGGTTTCCATGCGCAATATAGCGTCAAAGAAAAAACCTACCGCTATACGATTCTCAACCGCCCATGGCGTTCGGCGTTTTTAAGGGACCGTGCTCTTTTTTATCCGTACCCCTTGAACATGTCCCGCATGCGCAAGGCGGCAGGGTATTTGATCGGGCGGCATGATTTTAAAACGTTCCAAGCGCATGACCCTGAGAGATCGGAACGCCGGACCGTGCGCACCATTAAGAACATCGTGATTAAGAGGGACGGGGAGCTCATCCACGTCGATATGACCGCCGACGGTTTTCTTTATAAAATGGTGCGCAACATCGCAGGGACGCTTTTGGCTGTAGGTTCCGGACACCTTGCGCCAAAGGAGATGCCCGGAATATTGAAGGCCAGGGACCGCAAGAAGGCCCGGGACACGGCGCCTGCCCACGGCCTTTGCCTGATGAGAGTCCAATATTGATTTTTTGCCCCTGCCGCGAGGGACTGGCAAAAAGGACATAAAACATGGTATTCTTAGGATAGTTGCATGTGGACTAATGGGGGCCTTCCTAAGGAGGTGTAATAATGATTTCCAAGTTGATTAAGGGAACCAAAAAAAACACATTGGTGCGCATAAGGACATTCAGGGTTTTTGGGAAAAGAAACACATTAAAGGTTTTGCAGCGGATGAAGTTTTTTGTTGTGCGGGCAGCCGGGTTGGTTTGCTAGGGTTGCCTTTTTCTGGAAACATCCATCCTTTTTTCGCCTTAAAATATTAAAAATATTTGACTTTTGGCGCAAAGATGTTATATTTCTAATTCTATTTCTCACGTGACAGAGCTTAGTGGAATTATTGGGAAGAGGATTTTATGAAAACGTATTTACCGAAGGCCGATGAACTCGAACATAAGTGCTATGTGATCGACGCCAAAGACAAGATCTTAGGAAAGGTCGCGGCCAAGGCAGCTTCCGTGCTGCGCGGCAAACACAAGAGGATCTATACGCCGTTTTTGGATACCGGGGACACGGTGGTCATCATCAATGCCGACAAGATCAAGGTGACCGGTAAGAAATTGACGGACAAGGTCTACAGCCGTTATACCGGTTATCCCAGCGGTTTCAGGGAAATGACCTTAGGGGTCATGCTGGCCAAGCGCCCTGCGAAGGTCCTGGAGCTGGCGGTTTCCCGTATGTTTCCCAGCGGCGCCCTGGCTTACAAGCAAACATCCCGCTTAAAAGTTTATGCGGGGGACAAACATCCGCATGCGGCCCAGAAGCCCATTGCCTTGGAAGTTTAATTGAGGAGAGTTTCATGGTCGAAGTTGTCAAATATGCAGGTACAGGACGCCGTAAAAGCTCGGTGGCCCGGGTGGTTTTGACCCCAGGGTCCGGCAAGATCACGGTCAATAAGCGTGAGTTCATGAACTATTTCCCGCGTGAAACGGACCGCATTTCCATCATGCATCCTTTAAAGCTGGTGAATTTGGAAAACAAATTTGATGTTTCCGTGCGTGTCACCGGCGGCGGTTCCACCGGCCAGGCGGGCGCCTTTAAATTAGGCCTGTCCCGTGCCATCATTTCCTGCGATCCCAACACCCGCAGTGTCTTAAAGAAGGCCAGCTGCCTGACCCGTGACGACAGAATGAAAGAAAGAAAGAAACCCGGTCAAAAGGGAGCGCGCCGTAAATTCCAGTGGGTCAAACGTTAACGACGATCAAAATATAAAGAAATAAAGCCCATCTCCCTTTGAATATCATTGACGAGATGGGCTTTTTTATTTATTATAAACGGATTCATCAAAAGGCTTGTTTGCCGACGAGGACCATATGTACGAAAAAGAGCTGGAATATCCGGTTAAGACCGTTCGTGCCGGTGTTTGGGGTGTCAGCGGATATACCGGCCGCGAAGTTTTTTCGCTGCTTTTGAAACACCGGGGCGTGAGGGTGACCTATGTGGCCGCCAACAACACCCAAGGGCCTTTGCCTGAAATTTTTCAGGAATTCCTGAACCGTACGACCCTGGTTTGCCGCCCATTCAGCGTCAAGAAAACCGCGAAAAGGTGTGACGTGGTTTTCTTGGCCTTGCCGCACACTCAGTCCATGGCGGTGGTGCCGAAGTTATTAAAAGCGGGCTTAAAGGTCATTGACTTAAGCGCAGACTACAGGCTTAAAAGCCCCGAGGTTTATGAACAGTGGTATGGGCACAAACATGACGATATAAGGAATCTAAGCAAGGCCGTTTACGGTCTGCCGGAGTTGTTTCGTCAGAAAATAAAAGGGGCCGTCTTTGTGGCCAATCCGGGCTGCTACCCTACGGCGGCCGTTTTGGGGCTGGCGCCGTTGATCGCCACTGCCAAGGACATTTTGTCCATCGTCGTGGACGCCAAATCAGGGGTTTCCGGCGCCGGACGTAAGGCCGCGGTGGAAAAGCTTTTCGGCGAGGTCAGTGAAAACTTCAAGGCGTATAAAGTGTTGAGCCATCAGCACGCGCCGGAAATCGAGCAATATTGTTCTCAATTGGCCGGCAGGGAAACACCCATTCATTTTGTGGCGCACCTGCTTCCCATCACGCGGGGCATTTTAAATACGATGTATGTGCATTTAAAAGAGGGCATTGCTTTAAATCAACTGTACAATCTTTATAAGAAATTTTATAAGATCGAGCCTTTTGTGCGCGTCCATCCGTTGGGAAGCCAGCCGGAGGTCAAGAGTGTGGCCAATACCAATTTCTGCGATATCGGTTTGGCGGTAAGCCCAGACAAGAAGATGGTGGTCATTACGTCGGCCATTGATAATTTGGTCAAAGGCGCCGCCGGACAGGCGGTACAAAACATGAATTTGATGCTGGGATTTAATGAAACTGAAGGATTGTTATGAAGATGACTCGAGGCGGGGTAACGGCAGCTAAAGGGTTTTTGGCCAACGGGGTATCGGCAGGCAATATTCCCTATTGCTTCGAATTCGTAAGGGGTTCTGCATATGAAAATTATTAAGGGCGGAGTTTGTACTCCTAAAGGTTTCTTGGCCAATGGTGTGTCATCAGGTATCAAACGGTCAGGGAAGCTGGATTTAGGCGTCATTGTTTCCGAAGTGCCCGCTGTTGTGGCCGGGGTGTTTACCAAAAGTTCCATCAAGGCAGCGCCTCTCATCGTCAGCATGAAGCATATCAAAAAAGGCTCTGGAAGGGCGGTGGTGGCCAATTCCGGCAACGCCAATTGTTTTACCGGTCCCGCCGGGTTAAGGTATGCGCAGGGAACGGCGGAAGCGGTGGCCGGGTTTCTTGGCGTCGGACCCGCGGATGTTTTGGTGACATCCACAGGGATCATTGGTAAGACCCTGCCTTACAATAAGATCATCGACGCGCTGCCGGCTTTGCTCAAGGGTGTCGGCTCCAAAGGCGGCGGTAATTTCGCCAGGGCCATCATGACGACGGATTTGAAGGTCAAGGAATGCGCTGTTTCGCTTGTGATCGGAGGCAAAAAAGTCTCCGTCGGCGGCTGCGCCAAAGGTTCCGGGATGATCGAACCCAATATGGCCACCATGCTCGGGTTTATCACTACGGACGCATCGATCTCTTTAAAGATGTTGAAGCTGGCTTTAAAGCGCGCCACGGAGCGTTCGTTCAACAGCATTACCGTCGATGGGTGCATGAGCACCAATGATATGGTCACCGTGCAGGCCAATGGGCTGGCCGCCAACACAAAAATCACGGCACAAGGGGCTGATTTCAAGAAGTTTTACGGGGCGCTCGAATTTGTCTGCGTCGATTTGGCCAAGCAGATCGTACTCGACGGGGAAGGCGCCACCAAATTTATAGCGGTCCATGTCAAGGGCGCGGCGGATGGTCCCCAAGCCCGTACAATAGCCAAAACCATCGCCAATTCACCCTTAGTCAAGACTGCGGCTTTCGGCAGCAACCCTAATTGGGGGCGGGTGGCTGCGGCCGTGGGTTCCTTGGGGATCGCCCGGATCAACGAGAACAGCGTGAAGATCACTTTTTCCCCCTTTGACAAAAAGGAAATCAGCATTGGCGTCGAACTTTCGTTGGGACGTGCCGAAGCCACGGTTTACACCTGCGATCTTTCGCTCGAGTATGTGCGGATCAACGGGGAGTACAATTGATGGAACAGATCGTTAAAAAAGCTTCAATTTTGATCGAAGCTATTCCCTATATCAATGCGTTTCGCCGCAAGATTTTTGTCATTAAATACGGCGGCAGCATTTTGGACGATCCCAAGATCCGGCATAACGTTTTGCAGGACATTGTGTTTTTAAGCTATGTTGGCATCCGCATCATCATTGTGCACGGCGGGGGACCGCACATTTCGGCAAGGATGAAGGAAAAGGGCCTGAAGAACGAATTTGTCGACGGTATCCGGGTCACCGACAAAGAGACCTTGGGAATCGTGGGTGAAGAACTGGAGAAGCTCAACCATCAGATCGTTGCCCAGATCAAGACCCTCAAAGGGGATGTCACCGGGCTTCAGGGCCAGGAGAACATTATTTTCGTCAAAAAGAAGAAAGCAGCCAAGGACCTGGGGTTCGTGGGGACGATCACGTCCGTCAATCGCGAGCACCTGGAGTCCCATTTAGCCCAAGGCCAGATCACCGTGGTCTCGCCGATGGGCATGACGACGGACAAGGTGCCGCACAACGTCAATGCCGATGAAGTGGCTTCCGCCATTGCCAATTCCATGAAGGCGGAAAAACTGGTTCTGCTGACAGATGTGCCGGGTGTGATGCGCGACCTGAAGGACATGGGCACCTTGATGTCCACCCTGACCCTGGCCCAGGTCGATGATCTGATCAAAAGCGGAGTTATCGTGGGAGGGATGATCCCCAAGGTCACTTCCTGTGTGGAGGCGCTCAAAGGCGGCGGGGTCAACAAGACCCACATCATCGATGCCCGCATGCCGCATGCATTGTTATTGGAGTTCTTTACCGACCAAGGGGTGGGTACACAGATCATTAAATCATGAAAACCGACGAAATTTTTCAAGAGTATAACGAGCACATCCTTGCGACATACACCCGCATGCCGGCGGTCTTTGTCAAGGGCAAGGGCTCTGTGCTCACGGACATCCACGGCAAGAAATATTTGGATTTCTTCCCGGGCTGGGGGGTCAGCAATTTGGGTCATTGCCATCCCAAGGTCATGGGCGCGGTGCGCGAGCAAATAGGGAAATTGATCCATGTTCCGAACAACCTGTACAATCCGCACCAGGCTAAATTGGCCAGGGAGCTTGTTCGTATTGCTTTTGAAGGCAAGATCTTTTTTTGCAACAGCGGCACGGAAGCCATGGAAGCGGCCCTTAAATTCGCCAGGATGTACGGCCGGGGGCAAAAATATGAGATCATCACGACGCTGAATGCTTTTCACGGCCGCACCATGGGGGCCTTGACGGCCACGGGCCAGGAAAAACACCAAAAAGGTTTCGGGCCTTTGGTGCCGGGGTTCAAGCATGTGCCTTTCAATGACCTGGACGCCATGAAATCAGCGGTCAATGACCGTACTGCGGCCATTGTCCTGGAGCTGGTACAGGGCGAGGGCGGCATCAACGTTGCGGACAAGGACTACGTGGCGGCGATACGGCGGATCTGCGATGAGAAGGGGATTTTGTTGATACTGGATGAAGTGCAGACCGGCATGGCGCGCACGGGAGAGATTTTTGCTTTCAAACATTTTTGTATTACGCCGGACGTGATGTGTATCGCCAAGGCGTTGGGCGGCGGCCTGCCCATCGGCGCCATGATCGTCAGGAAAGAATTGGCAGATATTTTTAAACCAGGCATGCACGGCTCCACCTTTGCCGGCAGTCCTCTGGTATGCAAGGCCGCTTTAGGAGTGATCAAGGCGATTTATGCCGAAAAGATCATGAAGAATGTCAAGGCCCAGGGGCCGTATCTCTTGAGTAAGTTGAATGAGTTGAAATCCAAATACGGCATCATTAAAGAAGTGCGCGGTTTGGGGCTGATGATCGGGATGGAATTGACCGTTGAAGGCACGCCTATCTTTAAGGAATGTTTCAACCGCGCCTTGATCATCAACTGCACGCAGGGCAATGTGCTGCGCATTATGCCGGCACTGAACGTGACCCGGCGTCAGATCAACAGGGCCATCCATATTTTGGATGGAGCCTTGGCCACGGTCGCCGGACAACCGCAAAAGGCTGTTTTATGAAACGGGACTTTATCAAATTATCGGATTATTCCGGGGTTGAAATTCTGGGCCTGGTGGGTTGTGCGGACCGGCTCAAAAGGCAAAAGGGAAAACTACGCGCGGATTTAAAGGGAAAATCTGTGGCCCTGGTGTTCCAGAAGCCGTCCAACCGCACGAGGGTCTCTTTTGAAGTCGGCGTTTATGAACTGGGAGGTCACTGCCTTTATTTGGGGCCGGAAGAGATCAATTTAGGCAAACGCGAATCCACGCCTGACGTGGCCAAGACTTTGTCGCGTTATGTGCATTGTATCGTGGCGCGGGTCTATGACAATAAAGACATTGTCGAACTGGCCCGGTATGCGGATGTCCCGGTCATTAACGCTTTGTGCGATCTCTATCATCCCTGTCAGGCGCTGGCGGACATCCAAACCATCCGTGAGCGGTTCGGAAAATTTAAAGGCCTGACCCTGGCCTATGTGGGCGACGGAAACAACGTGTTCCATTCCTTGATGGTGGCCTGCGCCTTGGTGGGGATCAATGTGCGTTTTGCCGGGCCTAAAGGTTATGATCCCGATCCCGAAATCGTGCGTCACGCGGCAGGTCTGGCCCGGCGGAACAAATGCACCATTGAGTTGGGCAGGAGGCCCCAGGAAGCTGTCAAAGCTGCGGATGTGATTTATTCGGACGTCTGGGTCAGCATGGGACAGGAAAAAGAGACGGCCCGCCGCGTCAGGGAATTCAGGGGTTACCAGATCAACGCCGGCCTTTTGCAGGCGGCCCATAAAGATTATATTTTTATGCACTGCCTGCCCGCGCACCGTGGCCTGGAAGTGACGGCCGACATCATCGACGGCAAACACTCGGTGATCTTCGACCAGGCCGAGAACCGCCTGCATGCGCAGAAAGCAGTTCTTTTAAAATTGTTAGAAAGGTCATTATGAAGAAAGTCGTTTTGGCATACTCCGGCGGCCTTGATACCAGCTGCCTGATCCGTTGGCTGAAGGACAAGGGTTACGAGGTCATTGCTTTCATGGCGGATGTGGGGCAGGGGAGCGATTTTAAGAAAATCGAAAAACGCGCCCTTGCCACCGGCGCTTCCAAGGTGTATATCCTTGATCTCAAGAAAGAGTTCGTCAAAGATTACGTTTTTCCTGCGATCAAGGCCAATGCGGTTTATGAGGGTAAATACTTCTTGGCCACTGCCTTGTCAAGGCCGCTTATTGCCAAACACCAGGTGCTGGTGGCTAAAAAAGAAAAAGCGACGGCCATTGCCCATGGTTCTACCGGTAAAGGCAATGATCAGGTGCGTTTTGAAGTGACCGCCAAAATTTTAGCGCCGCATTTGGAGATCCTGGCGCCTCTGCGCACATGGGAATTCAAGACCCGCGAGCAGGAAATCGAGTACGCGCACAAATATAAAATTCCGATTGATGTCACTAAAAAGAGTCCCTATTCGGTCGATATCAATCTTTACGGGCGTTCCATCGAGTGCGGCGTTCTGGAAGATCCGTGGGTTGAGCCGCCGGAAGAAATTTATGCGCTGACCAAAAACCCGCTTCAATGCCCCAACCGCCCGGAATATGTGGAGATTCAATTTTCCAAAGGCGCGGCCGTAGCGGTCAACGGTAAAATCTGCCCCCCTGTGGAGTTGGTCCTGAAGCTCAACACGATCGGCGGACGCAACGGCGTGGGGCGCGTGGACATGGTGGAGAACCGTTTGGTGGGCATCAAGTCCCGCGAGATCTACGAAAATCCCGCAGGCACCCTTTTGATCACCGCCCATAAAGAGCTTGAAGCCATGGTGCTTGACCGCGAGACCTTGCATTATAAAGAGTTGATTTCTCCCCGCTATGCCGAACTGGCCTATTACGGGTTGTGGGAAACTCCGTTAAAGGCACAGATGGATGCGTTTATTGATAAGACCCAGGAACGTGTCAGCGGTACCGTAAGGCTGAAATTGTTTAAAGGGAGTTGTAATGTCGTAGGGCGTAAATCGCCGTTTTCACGCTATAAGGAAGAACTGGCCACCTACGGCGACAAAGACATTTTTGACCCCAAACTTTCCGAAGGCTTTATCCGGATCTGGGGCATGCCATATTAAGGGGTACGACCAATTGAGTATTAAGGTTTTCAAAACAAAGATATCCAAACTTGATCTCGAAGAACTTGCCAAAACCTATGGTGATATGATTAAAGGGGTTGTTGATATCGGCCAAAAGATGGCGGCTTTAGGCGGTGAGCTTCACGCCGATTGCGAAGAGGTCCTTCTTGAGCAAGGTTGTAAGCAGGCTGATTTATGGGGATTTAATATTTATCCTAATAAGAAAACGGAAGAACGGCTTGAATACACGTCGTTTATTAATATCCGTCCTAAACAGGGTAATTTTCAGATGGAAGTTAAGGACGAAAAAATCCGGCGACAGATAAAAGCAGTGGTTGATCATTTGATTGATTAGCATGATCACTAACGAGCGTTGGTCGAAACTATCTTTGTTTGAACAAATGGGGCATATCGGTTCCGAGGTGTCCCGTGCGCGTCTTTGGCAGGAGCGCAACGATACAACCTCTTGCAATCGGTGTATAGAGAGGGCCTTTGAATTGGTCGATTTGACCATCGCCGATCATCGTTGGCGAGAACGTTTAAAAGAAATTTGCCGGTTTCGTGAAGTTTTGGCTGACCAGTATGCCGCCGGCCATGTGTATCAAGTGTCATTGAATGAGTTGGAGCGTTACTGTATGGATTTTGCGCTGGCTGCAAAGAAACCTAAAGGGGATTAAATATGAGCAAGCTCTGGGGGGCGCGGTTTGACAAGAAATCCGATCCGCTGGCTGATCTCTTCACCTTCAGCATCAGCTATGACCATCGTTTGGCCCGATACGACGTGATCGGCTCCATCGCCCATGCCCGGATGCTGGCCAAGCAAAGGATCATTCCTCAATCTGACGCCGCCAGGATCATCGCCGGACTTAAGAAAATCCTTAAGCAGATCAAGGATGGCCGGTTCAAATTCGATCCCCAGGCTGAAGACATCCATACGGACATCCAAAACCGCCTGAAGGGCCTCGCCGGTGCTGCTGCGGAAAAATTGCATACGGCCCGCTCCCGCAATGACCAGGTGGTTTTGGATATGAAGCTTTATTGCCGCCATGAGGCCGCACAATTAATGGCGTCGGTAAAATTTTTGCAAAAGGAGATTTTGGGTTTTGCCGGCAGGAATAAAGATGTCATTATCCCGGCCTATACGCATCTGCAGGCGGCCCAGGTGGTGTTGTTGGCGCACCATATGTTGGCCTACATCGAAATGCTTGAACGCGATCGCACCAGGCTTGTGGATGCCGCCCAACGCTGCGACACCATGCCTCTGGGGTCTTGCGCTTTGTCAGGCACGTCGTTAAAAACGGATCGCGCCTATCTTGCGAAATTGTTAGGATTCAGCCGGGTCGCGGCCAACAGCATGGATGTTGTCTCCGACAGAGATTTCATCGTTGAGATGATCGGCGCCTGCGCCATGATTGCGACGCACCTTTCCCGCATCGCCGAGGATTTGATCTTATGGGCTTCCAGGGAGTTCGATCTCGTTGATATTGACGGCGGTTTCTGCACCGGTTCGTCGATCATGCCGCACAAGAAAAATCCGGATGTGCTGGAGTTGATCAGGGGCAGTTCTTCCAAGGTCATCGGGCGCTTGGCCGAGATCCATGTGCTGTTAAAAGGCCTGCCGTTGACCTACAACCGTGACCTGCAGTTGGATAAACCGGCCCTGTTCGAAAGCGTCGACACTGCTCAATTTATGCTGTTGGTTTTGAGCCGGGTTTTTGCCACGTTGAAATTAAAGAAGGAGAATGCCGCTCAACGAGTTTTGGACGAGAGTTTTTTCACGGTGGATGCGATGGATTATTTGGTTAAAAAGGGGGTTTCTTATCGCCAGGCGCATGACATCTTAGGCCGTATGGTCAGGGATTGCCTGGATCACGGCAAGCCTATCTCTTCGCTGAGCACAGACGAGCTGATCCGGTATTCACCGCTGCTGGAAGGGGACGTGAAAAAACTTTTCAATCCCCGGATGTCTGTTAAAATTAAATCTTCTTCGGGCTCGACAAATCCCGGGTTTGTCGGCCGACAACTTAAAACATGGGGCAAGAAGCTGCATGCATGATTTTCATTTTAAAAACGGCGAACTTTGCTGCGAGAACGCGAAGGTCTCGGCCATCGCCCAACGCGTGGGGACCCCGTTTTATCTTTACAGCTATAAGACGCTGACCGACCATTTTTTAAAGATCCAGAGGGCCTTTGCCCCGCTTGATCCGCTCATCTGCTTTGCCATGAAATCCAACGGTAACTTGAGCGTGGTCAAAAGTCTGGTGGAGTTGGGCGCCGGCATCGATATTGTTTCCATCGGCGAATTGGGCAAGGCGCTCCTGGCCGGGGCAGACCCTCAAAAGATCGTGTTTGCCTCTGTCGGCAAGACCGAAGAAGAGATTGCCTTTGCCATTGAGACAGGCATTTTATTGTTTAATGTGGAGTCCGAGCCTGAATTGGCACAGATCAACCTCATTGCTGCCAAAATGAAGAGGCGGGTGCAGGCGGCCTTGAGGATCAACCCTGATGTCCCGGCGCCGACGCACGAGTACACCAACACCGGTTCGTTAAAAAAGAAATTCGGCATCGATCTCGGTACCGCCCGCCGGATCTTCAGGACACAGGCTCAATATAGTCATGTGAAGATCAACGGTGTGCATATCCATATCGGGTCGCAGATCATTGGACCCAGGCCTTTTGTGGGCGCCATCAAAAAAGTGGCCGATTTTATCGATGGTCTGCGTGCTGAAGGGATCACCATCGAATATTTGGACATCGGCGGAGGGTTGGGTATTATTTATAAAGATGAGAACCCCCAGACCGCTCAGCAGTACGCGGACAAGGTGGTCCCTATTTTAGAGAAAACGGGGTTAAAAATCATCATGGAGCCCGGCCGTTTTATCGTCGGCAACGCAGGCATCTTTGTCACCAAGGTTTTGTATGTTAAGGACAACGGTCTCAAGAAATTCGTGATTGTCGATGGGGGCATGAATGACTTGATCAGGCCGATGCTTTATGATGCCTATCATGAGATCGTGCCCGTGGCGCAAACGCGGGGAGTTCCACAAAAATGCGATGTGGTGGGCCCGATTTGCGAAAGCGGCGATTTTTTTGCCCATGACCGTCTATTGCCCAGGGTCAAGAAAAATGACCTCCTGGCCGTGATGAGCGCGGGGGCCTACGGGTATGTCATGTCCAGCAATTATAATGTGCGTCCGCGGGTGGCGGAGGTCATGGTAAGGTCAAGCAAGTTCAAGATCGTCAAGGAGCGCGAAACTTTTAAAGATTTGGTGCGCGGGGAGAAGATCATTTCATGGTAAACGTCCCATTCGTCAAAATGGTCGGCGCGGGCAATGATTTTATCATTATTGATGCGCACAAGAATTTTGATTACGCCGCTTTTGCCAAGTCTGTGTGCGCACGACAGAACGGCATCGGCGCCGACGGGGTCCTGATATTGGATAAATCCGCGCGATCCGATTACCGGATGCGCATCATCAATGCCGACGGCTCGGAAGCGGAGATGTGCGGCAACGGGGCGCGCTGCATGGCCGTCTATATTGCCGGCCATAAAAATCCGGTCAAGGCCCTATTCGGCATGGAAACCCTGGCCGGCGAGATTCTGGCTGAAGTTCAGGGCGAAACGGCCCGGGTGCGCCTGTCCAACCCCAAAGATTACATGCCGGATTTGAACATCACCGTGGCCAAACAGAAATTGCAGGTGCACTACATCGATACCGGCGTGCCGCACACGGTGCTTTTTGTCGACGGTCTGCAGGAAGTGAACGCCGGCAGCATAGGGGCCTTGATCCGCAACCACCCGCGCTTTGCGCCGCGGGGCGCCAATGTTAATTTTGTCGAACGTGCGCGGGAGGGGATGGTGGCGGTGCGCACCTACGAACGTGGGGTCGAGGCGGAAACCCTGGCCTGCGGTACCGGCGCCGTCGCCTCCGCGCTTGTCGCTTATCTTCACGCCCATCCCAAGGTCAAGAAATTCAAAGGCGCCTCCATGAGGGTAGTGACGGCAAGCAAGGAAATCCTGGAAATCACCTTTGATCTGGACGAGGGGTATAAAATAGATAACGTATGGCTTAAAGGTTCGGCGAAACTGATCGCCAAAGGAGAGTATTTTTATAATGGATAGAAAAAGGTTCCACGGCGCTTTTACAGCGTTGATCACTCCATTTACGCCCGATGGTATTGATGAGACCGCCTATAAAAAATTGATCGAATGGCAGATTGCGCGGGGCATTCACGGCCTCGTGCCTTGCGGCACCACCGGAGAGACCCCTACCATGACCGAAGAGGAACATTTAAGGGCCATGGAGATCTGCGTCCAAACGGCAGCCAAAAGGGTGCCGGTCATAGCGGGCACCGGTTCCAATTGCACCCGTGAAGCGGTCAACATGACCAGGCACGCTGCCACCATCGGAGCGGACGCGGCCCTGGTCGTCACACCTTATTATAATAAACCTACGGCCAAAGGCATTTATTTGCATTATAAGGCGATCACTGAAAGCGCGGATATCCCCATTATCCTTTACAACATTGCCGGCCGCACCGGCCGCAACATTGAACCGGATCTAATGGCCGAACTGGCGGGGATCAAAAACATTATCGGCGTCAAGGAAGCTTCCGGTAATCCGGAGCAGATGAAAAAGATCCGTGAAGTCTGCCCCAAGGATTTCTTGTTGATTTCCGGGGACGATGCCATGACCCTGCCGATTTTAAAAATGGGCGGGGTGGGCATTATTTCGGTGGCTTCCAATATTGTGCCCGGGGATGTGGTGGAGCTGGTCAATGCTTTTAATGCCGGCAACAGGGACAGGGCGGCGGCCGTCAATGCCAAATTATTGCCCTTGATAGAGGCGCTGTTTATAGAAACGAATCCCGTCCCGGTCAAAACAGCGGCTGCCCTGATGGGGTTGTGTTCGGACACCATGCGCCTGCCGATGTGCGCCATGGAAGGGACGAATCTGGCCAAATTGAAACAGGCGTTAAAGACCTACGGATTGCCGTTCGGCGCCGCTTTCCGTAACCCGAATTAAAAAGGACCTTCCAATGATCAAACTCGCTGTTTCCGGTTGCTGCGGCCGCATGGGCCAGAGCATTACAGCCCTGGCGCTGAACGACAAAGATTTTAAGATATGGGCTTTGCTGGAGAATCCCGAAAGGTTGGACACTCCTGAAAAGATCTGTAATATGGTCGTCAGTACAGATGCCCGGGTCCTCAAAGGCGCCCATGTGCTCATTGAGTTTACCTCGCCGGAGGCGACCATGGGCCATGTTAAGTTCTGCCAGCAGAACCGTATCAATATGGTCATAGGCACAACCGGCTTGACCCAACCGCAGATGGCCCAGATCAAAAAAGCGTCTTCCAAGATCGCCATCGTTTTTTCTTCCAATATGTCGGTGGGGGTGAACCTTGTCTTTGGCCTTATCCGCCAGACCGCGCAAATCACCGGGAAAAATTATACGATGGTTTTGAGCGAGACCCATCACGTGCATAAAAAGGACGCCCCGTCGGGAACGGCCAAGACCATGGCCCAAATCGCCGAGCAGCATTCTAAAAATAAAGTCAAGGAGATCGCCTCCATACGTGAGGGGGAAGTCATCGGCGAGCATACCATCACCTTCGAAAGCCCTGTAGACCTGATTTCCATCCGCCATCACGCCAAGACCAGGGACATTTTTGCCCAGGGGGCTTTGGTTGCGGCAAAATTTTTGTCTAAAAAGAAAAAGGGCCTGTTCAATATGCAGGATGTTCTGGGTTTGAAATAAGGCCGCTTTTTCCAATAAAAAATTAAGGCCCGGAGTCCGGGGGCTGGTAGCGGTACCTGTCCGCAGACCCGGGGACAATCCTGGAAATCAAATTTATTAATCTTTAAAGAGGAGCCTGCTTTAATGTCCACCGACACAGAATTTAAGATCGAATTTTCCGAACGTCTGAAATCTCTCCCGCCGTATCTTTTCGCCGAGATCGACAAGGCCCGTCGTGAGGCCGTGGCCGCGGGCCGCGGTATCATCAATTTAGGGGTCGGCGATCCTGACCAGCGTACCCACCAGGCGGTCATCGATGCCATGAAGAAGGCCGTGGAGGACGTAAGCAACCATCACTATCCTTTTGATGCCGGCGTGCCGCAGTTACGCGTGGAGATCGCCCTTTGGTTTAAAAAACGTTTTGGCGTGGATTTGGACCCTCAGACAGAAATTTATCCCTTGATCGGTTCCAAGGAAGGTATCGCCCATCTGCCGCTGGGAATCGTCAATCCGGGGGACAGGGTGGTCCTGACTGAACCGGCTTATCCGGCTTATCAGGCCGCCGTGACCTTTGCCGGTGGTAAAATCCAGTACCTGCCTCTCAAGGCCTCAAACGGCTTTTTGCCCAGGATGCAAGACATTGAAGAATTAAAGAAAGTCAAGGCCCTGTTCGTCTGCTATCCCAACAATCCGACCAGCGCAACGGCGGACAAGAAGTTTTATCAGGACCTGGTGGCTGTCTGCAAGTCCAAGGGGATCATCATTGTTTCGGACCTGGCGTATTCGGAAGTTTATTACGACGGCATTAAGCCTCCGAGCATCCTGGAGGTAGACGGCGCTAAAGATATTGCCGTCGAGTTTCATTCGTTTTCCAAGACCTATTATATGACCGGCTGGCGCCTGGGCTGGGCCTGCGGCAATCCGACGCTGGTATCGGCGCTTGCCCGGGTCAAGTCCAATTGCGATTCCGGGGTTTTTAACGCCATTCAATACGCGGGGATTGCAGCGCTGAATATGGACCCGCGCAATATCGACGACATGCGTGCCGAATACCAGACCCGCCGCGACGCCCTGATCAACGGCTTGCGCTCTATCGGCTGGAAGATTGAGGCGCCGAAGGCCGCCTTTTACGTTTGGGGTAAAATCCCTTCGAAATTCGCCGACTCCATGAGCTGCGCCAAAGCTTTCCTGGATGATGCGGACATTGTAGTAACGCCGGGGATCGGTTTCGGCAAAGCGGGAGAAGGCTATGTGCGCATGGCCCTGACCCTGCCGGTCGAGCGCATCCACGAGGCCGTCGGACGCCTGGCAAAGATTTTATAGCCGCATTCAGCGCGCAGCGGGGCTTGGCGAGGCCAAGGAAGAGCAACGTTATGTCCATCGTTTATTTAGCCTTAGGTTCGAATCTCGGCAACCGGCGCCAGTATATCCGCAGGGCGCTGGAGGAACTGAAGAGAAGCGGCGTGGAATTATTAAAGGTTTCGGAGTTACTCGAAACCGGCCCTTTTGAGGCCCCTGCGCAGGGAAAATTTCTTAATGCCGTTTTGAAAGGGC
This sequence comes from Candidatus Omnitrophota bacterium, assembly GCA_028865345.1. GTDB lineage: Bacteria > Omnitrophota > Gorgyraeia > Zapsychrales > Fredricksoniimonadaceae > JABDGZ01. Next base: position 87,913 of record JAGWKL010000005.1, read on the forward strand.
GTACCCGGCATTCCCCCGAAGAATTGATAGATGTCACCAAGGCCATCGAACATAAATTAGGCCGTACCTGGAAAACCTTCCGCGGCCCCAGGGTCATTGACATCGATATTTTATTGTACGATGATGTCAAATTGACGACTCCCATGCTCTTGGTCCCTCATCCGCGGATGCTCGAGCGGGCCTTCGTCATGCGGCCATTACAACAGATAGATCCCCGGCTATGCGCGTCGTTAAAACCATAAAACAGCTCCGCCGGGCCGTCAAAGCCATCCGCCTCAAAGGGGGGAAAATCGGCTTTGTCCCGACGATGGGATACTTCCATGCGGGCCATTTGTCCCTGATGGCCAAAGCCAAACGGGAATGCGGGGCCTGTGTGGTCAGCATTTACGTCAACCCCAAGCAGTTCGCTCCCCATGAAGATCTGGGCCGTTACCCGAGGGACCTGCGCCGGGACTCGACGCTGGCGGAAAAAGAAAATGTTGACATTCTATTTATTCCGTCGGATAATGTCGTCTATCCTAAAAGCTTTTTGACATACATCGACGTAGAAAAGATTTCCAGGACCCTTTGCGGGCAGTACAGGCCCGGACATTTCAGGGGCGTGGCGACGGTCGTGGCCAAGCTTTTGAACATGGCAACACCCGATGTCATGTACTTGGGGCAGAAAGACGCGCAACAGGCGGCGGTTCTCAAGACAATGGCTGCGGATTTGGATTTCCCTTTGACCGTCCGTGTAATGCCGACGGTGCGTGAAAAGGACGGCTTGGCCATGAGTTCGCGCAATGTTTATCTTACCGCCCGCGAGCGTGCCCAGGCCCCGGTGTTGTACAGGTCTCTTAACCTGGCGCGTGCGCGCATCCAAAAGGGCGAGCGCTCGGCAGCCGGAATCATCCGGTTTATCCGGAAAAATATCGCCAGGCACACCGAAGGGAAAATCCAATACGTTGCATGTGTGGATGCGGATACGCTCGGGCCTTTAAAAATACTTAAAGGCAGGGTTTTGATCGCGTTGAGCGTTTTTTTTGGGTCAACACGGCTTATTGATAATGTCATCATCCCCGTTAAAAAACCGCGTGAAGTCCAAAATTAGGGTGGGTATTTTAGGCTGTGGGGCCATCGGCTCGCGCATCGCCAAAAGCATCAAAGCGCAATGTGATGACAGGGCTCTTCTCACGGCCCTTTTTGATATCAATCCTGCCAAGTCAGAAAATCTGCAAAAGCATCTCTCCCCCAAAAATGTCGTCAAGAAATCTTATGCCGAGCTTCTTGGCTCCTGCGACCTGGTTGTCGAGGCGGTCAACGCCCCGGATACCCGCCAGCTGGTGCGCCAAGCCTTATTGGCCAAAAAAGACGTTTTGGTCATGAGCGTCGGTAAATTCATCGAAGGAGGGTCAATTTTTGAATTGGCCCAAAAGCAGGGGGTCAGGGTGCTCATTCCCTCGGGGGCCATAGCCGGCGTTGATGCCCTCAAGGCCGTCAGTCAGCAGCGCATTGACCGGATCACCCTGACGACCCGCAAACCGATCTACGGGTTCGCGGACAATGCTTTTGTCCAGCAGAAACGGATCAATCTGTCTCAGATCACCAGGGAAACCGTCCTTTTCGAGGGCAATGTGCGCGAGGCGGTCAAATGTTTTCCCCAGAATATCAATGTGGCGGCCACCATCGCGTTGGCTTCCCATTCCAAAGATAAATTGCGCATCCGCATCGCCACCTCACCGGAATTCAAGGTCAACTCCCACGAGATTGAAGTGTCCGGCGAATTCGGCCGCCTGGTGACCAGGACCGAGAATGTCGTCTGCCCGGACAATCCCAAGACGAGCCTCTTGGCGGTGCTTTCGGCCGTGCGCGCCTTAAAAGAATATTTTCAGGGAGTCAAGATAGGGACCTGAAATTATAAATCAACCATCAACAAAGGAGGAGAAAAGCATGGCTGCCAAGAAAGTCGCGAAAGTAGGCGTCAAGAAACAAAAAGGATTTCTGTATTTTGTCGACAAGCAGGGCGACATTTCCTGCGCCAAGATGGCCAGGGGCGACAAGAAGGGGGGCTCGGCCAAGAAAGTGGCCAAGGTCGGTATTAAAAGGGAAGTCGGGTATCTTTATTTCATCGATAAGCAGGGGGATATTTCCTGCGCCAAGATGGTCCGAGGCGGGACCAAAAAGAAAAAGAGCGCCAAAAAGAAGGCTCCGAAACGCAAATAAGCACATTGCATCAGGAAATCAAGAAAAGGAAGCGTCGGTTTTTTTAAAGATAGACGCTTCCTTTTTTTTATATACAATAATCGACTGTGAACGATATTATCATCCGCGGTGCGCGCGAGCATAACCTTAAGAACATCGACCTGACCATTCCCCGCAACCAATTCGTGGTCGTTACGGGCTTAAGCGGATCAGGAAAATCGTCCCTGGCATTTGACACCATTTACGCCGAAGGCCAGCGGCGCTATGTCGAAAGCCTGTCCGCGTATGCCCGCCAGTTTCTGGATCAGATGCAAAAGCCCCTGGTGGAGCATATCGAAGGGCTTTCCCCGACCATTTCCATCGAGCAAAAGACCGTCAGCCGCAACCCGCGTTCCACGGTGGCCACCCAGACCGAGATTTATGATTACCTGCGCCTGTTATTTGCCCGCATCGGCACTCCCCATTGCCCCTCCTGCGGCAAAAAAATAGAACAGCAAAGCGCTCAACAGATCGTGAATGTCATTCTGGCCCTGGCCGAAGGGACAAAGGTCAACGTCCTGGCCCCCTTAGTCGCGGGGCGCAAGGGGGAATACCGTCATATAGGAAAACAGGTGGCCCAATCGGGCTTTGCGCGCATGCGCGTTGACGGCAAAATTTACGAGACGGGCGATCCGGTCAAACTTGACAAATATAAGATCCATCATATTGAGGTGGTGGTTGACCGGCTCACCATACGTCCTGATATACGCAAGAGATTGTCCGATTCTGTGGAAACGGCTTTGAAGACCGGTGAGGGTATGGTGATCGTTGATTTTAACGGACAGAGGGCCGATCAGATGTTCAGCGAAAAGTATGCGTGCACGGATTGCGGGACATCGCTTAGCGAGATGACCCCCCGTATTTTTTCCTTCAATTCCCCTTACGGGGCATGTGAGGCCTGCAAGGGGTTGGGCACCAAGATGGAAATCGATCCGGCCAGCCTGGTGCCGGATCCGGCCAAGCCATGGACGGCCGCCATCGCCCCTTGGAAAAAGGGACAGCGCGGCTATATGATGTATTACCGTGCCGTATTGCGCGAAATAGCCCGTCTTTACAGAGTAGATCCGCGCCTGCCGTTTGACGCCCTGGACAAAAAATTCAAGCACCTTGTTTTTTACGGTTCCGACGACGAGATTTGGGGCAGGACATTCGAAGGGGTGGTTAAATATCTGGAAAGGCTGTTCAATGAGACGGACAGCGAGTGGCTCAAGGAAGAAATAGCGTCGTTCATGTCGGAGTCGCCGTGCCCCGCATGCCGGGGCCTGCGCCTTAAAAAGGAATCTTTGGCCGTGACCGTTGCGGACAAAAATATCGCTCAGGTGACGGCGCTTTCCATCAAGGATGCCAAACAGTTTTTCAGCCGGATGCCTTTAAGGCAAGACCAGCAAACCATCAGCGCAGAGATCTTAAAAGAAATCAACCGCCGCCTGGATTTTTGCATTAATGTCGGCTTGGAATATTTGAGCCTGGACAGGCACAGCGCCACCCTCTCCGGAGGGGAAGCGGAACGCATCCGCCTGGCCACCCAGGTGGGGTCGGGCTTGGTCGGGGTCATCTATGTTTTGGATGAGCCCAGCATCGGATTGCATCCCAAGGACAACGATCGCCTTCTCGTCACCCTGCATGCCCTGCGCGATCTGGGCAACACCTTGATCGTCGTCGAGCATGATGAAGAGACCATCCGCCGGGCGGACTATGTGATCGATCTGGGCCCCGGCGCCGGCGAGCATGGCGGCGAAGTGCTTTATGCCGGCTCCGTCGACGGCCTGATGCGTGCGCGGGGATCATTGACCGGCCGGTATCTGACAGGGGATTATCAGATCCGCCAGCCCCTGGCGCGGCGGGACATCGTCAACACGCATTTTTTAAAGATACTCGGCGCCCGCCAGCATAACTTAAAAAACATTGATGTCGGCATTCCGTTGGGGACCTTTGTCTGTGTCACAGGCGTTTCCGGTTCCGGAAAATCCACCCTTGTGACCGACGTCCTTCATCATGCGCTGGACCATAAGATTTACGGCAGCAAGATGGCCCCGGGCAGGTATAAAAAGATAGAAGGGGTCCAGCATATCGATAAGGTCATCGTGGTGGACCAGTCGCCCATCGGCCGCACCCCGCGTTCCAATCCCGCCACATATACAGGTGTTTTTGGTTTCATCCGTGATCTGTTCGCGCAACTGCCGGAATCCAAAATGCGCGGCTACAAGCCGGGCCGGTTTAGCTTTAACGTCAAGGGCGGCCGTTGCGAAGCCTGCGGCGGGGACGGCATCAAGAAGATCGAGATGCACTTTTTACCGGATGTTTATGTGGAGTGCGAGGTCTGCAAGGGCAAGCGTTTCACGGACCAGACACTGGAGGTGGTCTTCAAGGGGAAAAATATCGCGGATGTGCTTGGCCTTTCGGTCATGGAAGCGCTGGAAATCTTCGGGGACATCCCCCGCATCAAGGCCATCCTGCAGACCCTCAATGATGTGGGTTTGGGCTACATCCGTTTGGGGCAGCCGGCCACTACCTTGTCCGGCGGCGAAGCGCAGAGGGTGAAGCTTGCCGGCGAATTATGCAAGCCGGCGACCTCCCGGACTTTTTATATCCTGGACGAACCCACCACGGGCCTGCATTTTGCTGACGTGGACAAGCTCTTGCAGGTCTTGCAGCGCTTGGTGGACCGGGGCAATACGGTGCTGGTCATCGAGCATAATTTGGACGTGGTCAAGGTCGCGGACTACATCATTGATCTTGGGCCTGAGGGCGGCGACAGGGGAGGCGAGGTCATTTTTGCCGGCAGCCCTGAGGACATGGCGCGCCACCCGGCTTCCTACACCGGTCAATACTTAAAACATTTCTTAAACAAATCAAAGTAATTGCTATAATTAGTACACACGCGTGATCGGGACCATCCAATCATTTATGTTTATTCAATACATTATCTGCGTTTTTCTTTCGGTTGTTTTGCTGTGCCTGCCTCCGGCGGCGTCGGCCCAGACCACGGAAACGGACCTTTTGTCCGCCGCCCAGCAGGCATTCAATGATGGTTTCAGCAATGTCGCTGTCAGGTATTTGAAGGATTTCCTCAATAAGTATCCCATGAGTCCCGACTTGCCGACGGCAAAATTATTGTTGGGGGAATGTGATTTCTTGCAGGGCAACTACGGGCCGGCGCTGGAGGAGTTTCAGCAACTGAGCCGTCAAAAGGACAAAAGGGATGAAATATTATTCTGGCGTGGCGAGACATATTTAAAAGAAGACCGGTTCACCGATGCCCGGCGCGATTACCGGTCGGTGATCAAGGACTTTCCGCGATCCCCGTATGTGCCGCAGGCATATTATTCCCTCGGCTGGTCCTTTTTTCAACAGAAGGACTTTGAGCGGGCCAAAACGGCTTTTCTAAGCCTGGTGGCCGGGTTTCCCAACCATCAATTGAGCCAGGATGCCCTTTTAAAAATAGCCCAATGCGATTATAATGCCGGACGCCTCGGGGACGCGGTCAAGGGCTTTCAGGATTTTTTGCTTAAATACCCCAAGTCCGGGCATCGCTGCGAGGTCGATTTTGACATTGCCGAAAGCCTCTACTACCTGGGCAGTTTTGAGCCCGCCCTGGGTTTTTATCAAAAAACATTGGACTCCCCCTGCGATGATCATTTGAAGCTCGCCGCCTATACCGCTGAGGGATGGATCTATAAGAAACTCAATAAATTTCATGAGGCCCGGGAGGCCTTTAACAAGGCTGAGGCCTTCAGTAAGGCCAAGGGACTTTCCGACGGTGAAGTTGTTTTGGGGCGGGCCAATCTGGCTTACAGCCGCCGCGATTACAGCGAGGCCTTGTCGCTTTTCACGGACTTCATCAATAATTATCCCCGCGAGTCCAATTGGACGCAGGGATATTTGGGACGGGCCGACGTTCTTTTCCTTATGAAGAAGTATAATGAAGCGCGCCGGGATTATTTGCAGCTGGTTGACAGCAAAGACCCGGACATTTTTGAAAAAGCCAGGTTCGGTCTGGGTTGGACGGAATTGAAACTGGGACAATTGCCTGAAGCGATCAGCCGTTTCCAGGAAGTGTTGGACAAGACGGGCGACCCTCAGGTGCGCGCCGACGCGTTGGTCCAAATGGGGGATGTTTATCAGGAAAGCGGACAATGGGATGATGCCGCCCAAATGTACGAGCGGGTCAAGAAGATGTATCCTCATGAGGGTTTCATGGACTATGTGTTTTACCGGCAGGCCATTGCTTTTTTAAAGTCAGGCAAGGTCTCTGCCTCTTTTGATGATTTTAAGAGTTTGCAGGATCGGTTTCCCAAAAGCAAATACCTCGACGACATTGATTATTACTTTGGCATTATCAGCTTTAAGAGAGGGGATTGGTCCCAAAGCGCCCGGATGATGGACGCCTATCTTAAGGCCTTAAGCCGTCCCAGTGAATTCACCCCGGATGCCAACTACATCCTGGCCTTGTCCTACTTGAATTTGAACAGGACACAGGAGGCCTTGCGTTATTTTCAAAAGATCTTAAGGCTTTATCCCAACAATATCGATATCGCAAAGAATGCGGATATCGGGATCGCCAAGTGCCGGTTTAATTTGGGGCAGACCGGGGAGGCTGTTAAAAGATTCAAGCTGGTCGTCTACAAATACCCGAAGACCGATGCGCAGTTCGACGCGCTTTTATGGCTGGCCCAGTATTATTTGAAGAATGCCGACGGGCATACGGCCGTCGAATATTACAAGGCGATCATCGACAATTTTCCTGATTCTCATCAAATCGACCAGGTCCATTACGAATTGGGCCAGGCGTATGAGTTGTTGGGTTCATCCGACCAGGCCCTGGAACAGTACAAGGACATTTCCACTGCCGACAAATCGTTGGCAGGCAAGACCAGGCTGGCCATGGCCGGGATCATCGCCAAGGACTTCGGCACTGATCGCGCCGCGGCAGCCTATGAAAACATCATTGTCTCCTGGCCCGATTATGCCGGGGAGGCTTATTTGAAATTGGGCCGGCTTTACCGCGACGGCCAGGACTATGAAAAGGAAATGCAGGTCTATCAACAGGCGCTCGCGGCCAAACAGGGCGTCATTGACCGGGCCCGGATACAGTTCAACCTTGCCGATACGCTGGAATTGATGGGGCGCACCGACGAGGCGATCGCGGAATATCTAAAAATACCGCAAAGTTACCCTGCCCGGCGTTCCTGGGTGGTGAAAGCCTATCTGCGCATCGCCAAAATTTATGAAGGGGATCACGATTGGGAGGGGGCGCGGGTGACTTACCAAAAGATCATCCAGTTAAATCCGCCGGAGGCCGCTTACGCGCAGGAAAGGCTGGACTGGATCAAAAATAATGCCGGAAAGATGAGGGACGACTGATGCCTGTTGCTTTTACCAGTGCTTGGGGGATATTGTTGAAAGGGGGGCCCATGATGTGGCCGATCTTATTGTTGTCCATCCTGGCCGTCACGGTAGGTGTCGAGAAATTTTTGTTTTTGAACAACACCTCGAAACATATCCAAAAATTCAAACCCCGTTTTTTCAAGGCCGTGCGCGAAGGCCGTATGAAAGATGCGCTCGGACTTTGTGAAGATGAATCCAAGGGGCTGGGGTTGGTTTGTAAAGCCGGGCTGATGAAATTTGGATCGTCGCCCGAACTCATCAAAACCAAGATGGAGGAAACCGCCGGATTTGAGATCCACGCTTTAAAAGAGCATCTGGAACTTTTGGCTTTTACCGTCAATGCGGCCCCTTTGCTGGGGTTGTTGGGAACGACAACGGCGTTATGCGTGGTTTTTCATGCCGCCCAGATGCGCTCTGACGCTCTTAGTCCTCTTGCGCTGGGAGACATGTCCTCCGGCGTGTGGCAGGCCCTTTTGGTGACCTGTGCCGGGTTGGCTGTCGGGATCCTCAGTTTTGCCGTTTATGCGTTTACGGCGGCCCGGATCAACGATGTGATCGCCGCCTTTGAACAAACGATCAGCGAGACCGTCGGGCTTTTGGAGGGGATGAGCCATGAGCCTTGAACGTTTTGAGATCAGGAAAGATATTTTTCATCCTGTCCTCGCCGTCGCTTTTATTAATTTTACCTTGACGATGATTGTTCTCATCATGTCCGCGACGGTCCTGGCCAGGCCGTCAGGCTTTGAGATGGAGTTCCCCTCATTCAGGGAATACTTAGGCAGCAGGGGGACCGTGATCACGATCACCAGCGAGAATGTCATTTATGTTGACGGCCATGTTGTCACCCTGAATGAACTCCGCCATTTTCTGGCCCAAGAAGGGCCGCGCGGGCATGTTCTGACTATCAAGGCCGCCGGCCGTGCGTCTATGGGGCGTGTGGCGGATATCCTAAACCTCTGCCGGGGGCTTTCAGGAGCGCGGGTCAATGTCAGCACGGTTCCTTAAAATTTTAGCAGGTGTGGTGTCGGTTCATTTTTTGGGTTTAAGTTTGCTATGGGTGGGTTTTTTCACGCCGTTGCCCAGATATCCCGTCCTTTTTGTTTATGAAGGCGAACTTCCGCCCGAGGATGTCGGCGGCGGGGCCCAGGGAGCCTTGCCGAAAGAAAAAATATCGTACCTTCTGACCGTCGATCATCATACGTCAGCCTATTTTAACCGGTGGACCTCCCTGAGAGATCCGTCAAAGCCGCCTTTACGATGATTATTTGGGATTTTAATGTTATAATGGCGATCGTCATGACTTTAAGTCTGGGGTTTGTGATATCGCTTTGGGTGTTTTATACTTTAGGCAGGAGCCCCGCGGCGGCCGACCGGGATTTTTTCCGGCAGTGCCGTTTTTGCGGGTATTTGTATTTCGATTATTCTAAGAAGACGCCGGGGACTTGTCCGTGCTGCGGCAGTTACCAGGACTAAAAACAAAGGGGCTTCTCAAAGATGTTTTCCCAGTTTAGAAAACTTAATAATGAATCCGGCGTGGTCCTTTTTATTGTGCTGATTACGGCCATTATCATCATGGTTTTCAGCCTTGGCATACTGACCCAGAGCCTCAATGAGACGAATTATGCGCAGCAACAGGTCGACCAAATCACTTCGGACGAGTTGGCCAAGGGAGTGTTTTGGAACGCGTATTCCGATTCTTTAGGGCAGGGCAATAAGACGTATACTTTTGTTATGCCGACAGGCAGGACGTATTCCGTAAATACCGTCATTCACGGTACGACGGTGAATGTGACCTCCAATTACGACACCTTCCAATAATTGTTCGTAAAACGTGAAAGGTCCGGATTATTTTTTCGAAATGGGTTGACAAATTCCTGCCGCTATTATCTAATAAAATTTAAACAATACTTTTTATATAAAAAGAAAAAACCATGGCTTCATCAAAAAGAATCGGTCTTTTTCTGGGCGAAGACAAGTTGACCCTTCTTCAGTTTGAAAAAAACTCGCCCACCCGCGTCATTTCTTCACCTCTGGGGTTAAAATCCGATAAAGCCTCGCCCTTTACGACAGACCTTACCGGAGAGGTCCAGTCCGTGGCGATCCTTAAAAAGATGCTGCAGGACAATAGGATCGCCAACGATTATTTTTATGTCTCCCTGCCCCTGAAAGAGATCATCCTCCGTTCTTTTATTATTCCTTATGTGAAGCCGGACGATCTTCCAAACGCCGTTAAATTCGAGGCCAAGAAATACCTGCCCTTTGATATCCAGGAGCTGTCCTATGTTTTTCACACCATCCCTGTAAATGAAGGCATGCAGAGGCAGTTGCAGGTCATTTTTTTTGCCGCCCGTAAAGATGTCCTGGTCCGCTATGAGCGTATTTCCGTTCAGGTCAATATGACCGTCGCCTACGGTGAGCCCTATATTGTCAGCTTGACCAAGGCCCTGTTGTTCAGGAAGGAAATCAGGGCGACCGACCATCTGGCTTTCCTGGCTTTGGACCGGAATTTCGGGCGTATCTGTTTTATCAATGGCGGTATCCCGCAGTTTATCCGTGAGTTTCCTGTCGGCACGCCCGCCCAGACAGAAGAAACCGGCGGCGGCCTGGAAGAAGATTTAAATGCGAGGATCGTCAAAGAAGTGGGCAATTCCTTTGAATTTTATGCGAGGCAGTTCAACGCCGAAGGGATACAGCAGATACTGGTTTTAACTGAATTCGTATCGAAAGGTTTGTTGGAGGCCTTGGAGTCGGATTTAAAGTTGAAGGCATCAAATTTTTCTCCCGTCATCAACACTGACGCCTTCGGGCAGAGCAATGACATTGATGCCATTTATGCCATGGGGGCGTGCGTCACGCCGTCGGTCGAAGCGCTGTCCCGCTTTAATTTCTTCCACGACAAAAATATCAAGCAGGGGGCGGCATCCAGCGATTTCTTAAGGATCCTCACAACCTACAAGGAGATCATATTAACGTCGTTGTTGTGCGCAGGGCTTTTGGTTGTTCTTTACGCGTCTTTTCAACTGCATTTAAAACTCATCCGTGACCAATACTCCCGGTTGACGTCCACCGAAGGCAATTTTTTGAACCAAACCCAGGACAGCATTGAGGCCCAGGCGCAACAGACCATGGATAAATTGAATCAGTATAAAAACGTCAGGACGAAAAGCGATGTGTCGGGGATTATTCTCAGATTGGCTGCTTATTTGCCTCAAGGAACGCTGCTGACCCAACTGAATATCGATAACAATCAAGGCGATTCCAACGATGCCCATGTGGTCATTGATATCCAGGGGATGGTCGTCAGCGGCGGCCCTGACCGGCAGATAGAAACTGTGAACCGGATGTTTTTAGGGTTCAAGAAAGACAAATGGCTGGCTAAATACATCAGTCATGTGAATCTGGTTTCCCTGACGCATCAAACTTACAATAATAAAGAGGTCACGGGGTTCAGCATCCATTTTTCGTAATCCTATAAACTATGCTTAATCTTGATAAAATAAATTCGCAGTTTGACCTTAATAATCTTGATCTCAGAAATTTCGACATTAAACAGATCAAGAATATGCTGGTTCAACACCGCAAGGTCATCAGTGTCGTACTGCTGATAGGGTCACTGCTTTGGGCCGTGATGATGTTTATGGATTACCGTTCCAAGGCGCAGGCCCTGCATAGCCAGATACAGCGGGAGCAGGCTAAATTTCAGGCCATTGAATCCTACAATACGGCGACCAAGGATTTAAATGGGTTCATATCGTCCGCCCCGAATGAGTACGATGAATTTTCCCTGGCCACCCAGATTTCAAAAGACGCGGACCTTTATCATATCAGCATCCCCACGTTCAGTCCCGCCCAGAGCAAGGACGCGGGTATTTATGATGTCCGGGATACCAGTTTTTCCGCGGTCGCCGATAATTTCAGGGACGCAATGCTTTTTTTGAGGGCCATAGAACAATCTTCCCCTCCGCTTAGGGTCAGCAACTGGTCAGGGCATGAAGACCAGAATGGAACGGTTTCTTTTGATATTGATATAAACGCTGTACATATTCACTCATGATAAGACTGTTTTTTTTAGTCATATTTCTTTTAGCCGGCAGTTGCCCTTTAAAGGCCGATGAAACTTCTGGGAATGATGACCAGGGGTTCGTACAGTTGCTGGATGAGACCAAAAACCCTTTTGAAGATGGCTTGCCCAAACCGGTTGCCGTACAACAGCCCGTGCCGCCTGCGCCCAAGCCCCTGCCGCCTCCGCCTTTACCCAAGCCGGTTTTGCTTCCGTCTGTGCCCAAGCGGGTAGAGCCGCCTGCGCCGGTTGTGCTGCCCGACGATATTAAAGTCCAGGGCGTTATGGTCGGGGGGGGGATGCATGAAGCGATCATCATGGACAAAATCGTGGGGTTGGGAGAGGTCATCGAAGGGGCCAAGGTCGTCGCTATTACCAAGGGGGGCGTTACGTTGGAGTATAAGGACAGAAAATTCTCTTTAGGGATTGATTAGTTGACCTATGTACGTTAATATAAAAAAGATGAGGATTAAATCCTTTTTGATAATATGCTTTTGGCTTGTCCTTTTTCTGCCCAGCACGCCTCAAGGTTGGTCCGAAGACCTGGAGAACCAATTCTTAAACCCTGAAGCCTCTTCGTCGAAAGATATTTTTATTGATGTAAAAAAAGCCTCCTTGATGCAGGTGTTGAAAATCATTTCTAAACAGACGGGCTTAAGCTTTATAGCGGACCAGGACGTGGCCGACAGGCCGATCAGTGTTTATCTTAATAAGATCCCCTTGGATCAGGCGTTGCATACCATATTAGATGCCAATAATTTGACGTATAAAATGGAGCAGGACACCAACGTTTTTGTGGTCCGGAACAAAACAATGACGGCAAAGACCGTGATCACCAAGGTCTTTCAGCTTAAATATGCCACCGTTTCATCTTCAAAGTTAAATTCCACTCTTTCAATCACATCAGAAGGCACAAGCAGCACAAGCAGCACAAGCAGCTCAAGCGGCACAAGCAGTTCAGGCGCGGGCGGTTCGGGCTCGGGCGGCACATCCTCATCTGCCGTTTCATCAGGAGGCCTGGAAGAGGCTGTTAAGGACGCGCTTTCGCCCGTTGGTAAGGTGATAGAAGACCCTCGCACCAACAGCTTGATTGTAACAGATATTGTGAGCCAGTTCCCCGCCATAGAAAGCACCATCGCCAAGTTGGATGTGCCCGTACCGCAGATCCTTATTGAAGTGGAAATGCTGGATGTATCCAAAAGCACGGCAGATCAGTTGGGGATCAGTTATGGTGCAACCCCGTTGACATTCACGGGTGGTTCGTACATTACCAATTGGCCGTTTGGCCCGACACTCAACAGTCCCGCTTCCAGTTCCAGTTCGAGTTCCAGTTCCAGTTCGAGTTCCAGCTCCAGCTCCAGTTCCAGCTCCAGTGGTTCAGTAACGACAGGCTGGAATGCCAACGGCTTGACAGCCGCCTTGTCATTTTTGGAGAACAACACTGACGCCAGGACACTGGCTTCCCCTCGGATATTGACGTTAAACAACCAGACCGCCCAAATCGAAATATCCACTGATCAAGCCATCAGCATCGAGCAAACCAGCACCTCGACATCAAGCACTTCTTCACAGACAACCTTTACCCCTGAACGTTACACGACCGGTGTCATCTTGAAAGTCACTCCGCAGGCCAATTTATTGACGCGCGAGATCACGATGGCCGTTTCGCCTAAAGTCATTGATGTTATTTTGTCCGAGGTGCAGCCTCCGGCCGGTTCGTCGCAGGGATCCATCTACGACCCCGAAACCCGCGGTTCGGATTCTATTTTGAGGCTTAAAGACGGCCAAAGCATGGTCATCGGCGGATTAATGACCGACCAAAATAACAAAACGGTCACTAAGCTTCCTATTCTGGGCGATTTGCCTATTATCGGGGCAGCGTTTCGTTCCACTAAAAGACAAAAAGCGGAACGCGAGTTGCTCATTTTTCTGACTCCTCATATCATTGATGCCAACGGCCGGATGCCACTTGGCGACAACGCCTCTTTTTCATCGCCCCAATCGGCTTTGGATTTGCAAAGCGCTTCAGACCGCGCCGAAGAAATCAGCAACAGTCTGAACCATTTCGATACGAAATAAAAAGACACTTATGGCACGCGTAAGAATCGGTGATTTGTTGATTAAGCAGGGGCTTATTACGGAAAGCCAGTTGCAGGAGGCCCTTAATCTTCAGAAACAGCAAAAGGGTTTAAGGCTGGGCGAAGTCCTGCTGCAGACGGGCGCCATCAAAGAAGAAGATTTTGCCGTTGTCCTCGGTTCACATTTGTCCCTGCCTTTCGCCTCCTACGCGTCGGGCCTGCTTAAGCCGAAAACGGACCAGGACCTGGATAAGCTCGTGAATTATGATTTTGCCAGGAAAAATCTGGTCCTTCCTTTGAATAAAAATCTGCACTCCCTGACCTGCGCTGTTTTTGATCCCCTGGACTATTTTATCCTGGACAATTTAAAGATCCTGACAGGCTGTGACCTGAACCTCGTTATCGGCACCAAGACGGACATCTCCAGGGCCATCAATGAATTTTACGTGACCGGCAAGGAGGCAAGGGGAAAGGAAGGCGGTTCCATCCTGGACCAGACCCTTCAGCAAAGCTATGCAGAAGGGGAGAAGGTTGTTAAAGCTGAAGATAGGGGCCATTCCGCTGATTCGGAGCTAAGCATTGATTCTCTTATAGCCAAGGCCGGGGAAGCTCCTGTCATCAAGCTGGTTGATTTGGTCATCCGCCAGGCCATTGATGAAAGGGCCAGCGATATCCATATAGAGCCATTTAAAGACAGGCTGGAAATCCGTTACCGTATCGACGGGGTCCTGTACCAGATACCTCCGCCGGCCTCGCACCTGCATTTACCCATCGTGTCGCGTATCAAGATCCTGGCCAAATTGGACATCGCGGAAAAACGCCTGCCGCAGGACGGCAACATTTCCGCCAAGCTGGAAGACCGGGTGGTGGACCTGCGCGTTTCCACGATACCGACGGTGTGGGGGGAAAAAGTGGTCTTGCGGCTTATGGACAAGGGGGCGGTGAAACTTGACCTTACCACTTTGGGATATGAGGCCCGGGCCTTGGAAGGCATCCGCAAGGCCCTGCATTCTTCATACGGTTTGTTTTTCGTTACCGGCCCGACGGGAAGCGGCAAATCAACGACCCTGTACGCCTGCCTGAACGAAATCTTTGACCCCAGCCTGAACATCATGAGCGTCGAAGACCCTGTGGAGTTCAAAATAGACGGGGTCAACCAGGTGAGCGTGCGCGCGGACATCGGGCTTACCTTTGCCGCGGCCCTGCGCGCTTTTTTGCGCCAGGACCCGGATGTGATCATGGTCGGCGAGGTCCGGGACCTGGAGACCGCCCAGATCTGCATACGGTCGGCTTTGACCGGCCATTTGGTCTTGTCAACCTTGCATACTAATGACGCCCCTTCAGCGGTGGTGCGTTTGATGGACATCGGGGTGCCGCATTATTTGCTGACGCCGTCCTTGGTGATGATCGTTGCCCAGCGCCTGGCCAGAAAGCTTTGTCCCAGCTGCAAAGAGCCGTATGAAGCCAACGGCATGACAGTGGGGGGCTATAAGATCAAAAGCGATTTGATCTACCGCGCCAAAGGCTGCGATGAGTGCAGCCATACAGGCTACAAAGGCCGTGTGGTCATTGCCGAAGTGATGGCGGTCAACGAGGAGATCCGCGCTATGATCGGGCGTGAGGCAACCTATAATGAGATCAAGGACGCGGCCAGGAAGAACGGCATGGACACGCTTTTTGAGTCAGGGATGAAACAGGTGGAGGGCGGTGTGAGCAGCGTTGATGAGATCCTCGGCGTGACGACCGCTTAAATTTTATGCCAAGTTACATGTATGAAGTGATAGACAAGGACGGCAATAAAAAGACGGATGTGTTGGATGCCGCCAGTGAAGAGGTCTTGGTAAATAAACTGCAAGGCGAGGGCTATTTTGTCATCAGCGTCCGTTTGAGCAAGGAAAAGGACGTCCTTCCCAAAGCAGTCAAGAAAGAAGAGGCGTCTTTAAGATTTGCCCATGAGAAGTGTAAAATAGAGGATCTTTTGGCTTTTTCGCGGCAATTGGCGACCTTGTTGGAAGCGGGGATCACCATGCTGCGCAGCCTTGATGTTGTCCTTCCCCAAATTCAGAGCCGCCAGCTATATCTGGCTGTGAAGGTGGTCCATGACCAGATCGAGCAAGGGTCTTCGTTCAGCGCGGCTTTGGCCAAATACCCCAAAATTTTCAACCAATTTTGGGTCAGCCTGGCCCAGGTGGGGGAAGCCTCCGGTACCATGCCTATGATACTTAACAGGCTGGCCGAGCATGTGGAAAAAGACCAGGCTTTCCGCTCCGCGGTCGTATCGGCCATGATCTACCCCGCCATCCTTTGCTTCGTGTGTGTGGGAGCGGTGATATTCTTTGCGCTGGTCGTGGGGCCTAAATTTGAGGCGGTCTTCGCCTCCATGCATACGCAGCTGCCGTTGATGACCAGGTGCCTCTTAAGCACTTTTGATTTCATCAAACATTACATTCTATTATTTTTAGGTTTGGCCGTTGCTGCTTTTATTGCGGCCAAGTCGTATGTTTCAACCTATGCCGGACGCCGGCAACTCGAACAACTGATCTATAAGCTGCCGGTCTTCGGCGAGATCACCAGATTGATCATTGTTGAACGTTTTGCGGCCCAGATGTCTATTTTAACGGAAAGCGGGGTGCCGATCCTGTATTCATTGGAAATCACGGAAAAGGTGGTGGACAATATCACCTGCGGCCTGGTTGTGGCCCAGGTGCGCGGGGCGGTGCGCGAAGGCAAGGGGATGGCTGATGCCCTGACAGCAGCAGGGTTTTTTCCGGTCATGGCCGTGCAGATGATACGGGTGGGCGAAGAGACCGGGGAGCTCGGCAAGATGCTCAAACATGTGGCCCAATATTACCAAACCAACGTGGAAAATTTTATGAAGCGCTTCGGGACCATTATCGAGCCTTTTTTGCTGGTTTTCATGGCGGGTGTCATAGGAACGATCGTCATATCGATCTTTTTGCCCTTGTTCAAACTGGGACAGGGCGCCCATTTTCATTAAAAGATGTTTTTAAATTATCAAAAAAGGCCGTATGCAATAGTTGTCATCGTTTTTTTAGGCATTGTCGTTTATTCTAATACTTTCTTTTCTTCCTTTCACTTTGATGATTTTGGCTACATCGTCAACAACCACTCCATCAAAAACATCCATGATCTGCAGGCCATCTGGAGCTTTTGTCCCTGCCGGTTTGTAACGTTCTTTTCCCTTGCTTTAAACTACTATTTCAGCGGCCTGCATGTCCTGGCGTATCACCTGTTCAATCTGGCGGTCCATTTGACGTCGGCGGTTCTGGTCTGGCGGCTGACCTTCCTGACTTTCTTAACCCCTGCCATGAAAGAGGAAAAAATTTCCCGACACGCTGAAGCTATTGCTTTATGGGCAGGGTTGATATTCGTGGCGCACCCTGTCCAGACCGAGGCGGTCACCTATATTTGGCAGCGGGCCGCGTCCATGGCGGCGTTGTTTTACCTGGCGGCTTTGTGCTTTTATGCCCAATCCAGGCTTTTGTCCGTTTCTTCGGGTTC
>JAGWKL010000016.1 GCA_028865345.1 Candidatus Omnitrophota bacterium
GTCTTTCCGTCGATGACCACCGTCTGTCCGCCTATGCCGTCGATTGCGGTCGAGTAATACTCGTGTCCGTCCTTAAAATAGATCCTGTCATTTTGTAAAAACCGGTTGCTATAAACCATTTTGGGCTTGGCATTGGGCACTGTCCGGTAGACATCTTCAACCACCACTCCCTGGTTGACCTGGCGCAAATCCGTGGTCCACACGTGCAGCAATCCGTCCGGGGAGTCCTTGGGCAGGACCGACATGGTCTTGGCCACAGGATCGGACAGGTTGCCCGGAAAATAGGAGGGCAGCTCAAAGATCAGGGAGGTGTTATTCGGCTGCATGACCTCCACGCGGCTGCCGTTCATGTCCCTGTTGAGATAAACCCGGGCCGTCACGTGCTGATGGATGTCCATCATGGTGACCTCTGAGGCATGCTCCCGGATGATCTCATGGATCCGGGGGTCCTTCAGGTCCTGCCAGGAAACATACCCCGAATACCGCATATCATGAGAAACGACGAGAAAATGAGTTCTCAAATATTCGCCCATGGAATGAACGTCCATAAGCTGATAGCCGCCGTCGAACATTTTGACAAAGCGGCCTATCGTACGGCCTTGGGCATCGATCTTTAATATTTCAACGGCTTTCTGTTCCAATTGCGGGGTCAATTGATCTATATCGCTGATGCGCACCCGTTCGGTTTGCAGGGGCTTGAGCACTTCCTGGGCATAGGTGGCCGCCGGATGGGCGGATTTCAGACGCACAAGGGCGTAATGTTCGTTGACCCAGGCCAGGGTTTCTCCGGACTTGGCTACTGTCGTTGGTGTTTCAGGGGCCCAGGCCTGCGCCACCTTGTCCACCACAAATTTAGGCATGCCGCCTTCATCATATAAACCGTACGTCTCTTGAGGGTCCCTGGCTATTTTGGCGGGATTGTCTTGCAGGGTCATCAACAGAGCGCTGATCCCCAGACGATGAGCTGTTCTCCAATCTGTCAGGTCCGCATTGGCCTGCGAACCTTCCCCTGCATTTGAATTTTTACCGGTTTCAGCGATATAAAACGGCCTTGAGACGCCTGCCTCCCGTGTAGCCCTGAGCCAATCTTCCTGCAGGGAGGCTATGTTGCGGTAACAGTTGATCCCCCAAAACTCAACGGCAGGAGCATTGGTCAAAGCCGTCTGGAAATCCCGGGGATTGTCGCCCAGGGTGAAGGATATGGCGACATTTTCTCCCAGTGCCTCCTTAATGCCGAGAGCATCCCTGTTTATTTCTTTAAAAAGATTCTCTAAACTTACACCCCCTATCCAGTCAGGATGCAGGTTTAATTCGTTTCCCAGATCGACGACGATCTTGGCCCTGCCGCCCAGCGCGTCGGACAATTGCCTCAAATAGGGCAGATAATTATGGCTTTCCAGAGAAACGCCTTCCACCGGCGTTGGAGGTGTCTGCCCCCAGAAGCTTGATAAATTTTGGTGATCATACGCATGCGCATTGAACGGGATCCCTACAATGATCGTCCTGACGGACGACCGTTCCACTATTTGTCTGGCCAGATCTACAGGGATGGGCAGATACGTGCGCACGGCCGTGGCGCCCAGACTGTTCAGTTTCGCGATATCGCCGGACCTGAACATCTCCGCGTCGATGGTGGTCCCGTGAAATGTATTTCCGTCCGGAGCAAGCAGGGTTTGAGTATTCCTATGCCGGACAGGCGCGGCGCTTGGGGCGCTGGGAGCGCCGGAGGCCGGTAATTCCAACTGGGGCTCCGGCGCCTTGGGCAGGATGACAAAGCGTTGTTTGTCCGTGCCCTCAACCGGCACCATGACCGCCTGGCTCTTGATGACCAATTCCGCCAATTCGCTTTCAGTACGGATTTTTTGTAAATGAGTTGAATTGTATTGTTGTTCCTGGGGCGTCAGGACATTGCCCTTGATAAAAATATCAAATCTTGGGCTGCCTGTGACTGGGTCGATCGAACGCCGGTCTTCGGCTTGGATGCCTCCGTTCCTTAACGCCGATGTAATCACCTGGTAGTCATCAATGGTCCTCTTGCCGGCTTCCAGAATTTCCACAACCACCTTGTGCTCTTTGCCGTCCGCGCCTGTGACCGTCTTGACCCTGACCATCGTATTTCCCGTAATCACGGACGGCGCCTGTTCGCCCGGCAATTTGATTCCAAAGACCCTGCCTACCACCTCATCCCCGAAATCCTTGGCCGGATAAAAATCTTCCGCCGGCTGGTCAAGGGCCCTTTGATGGCCCTGGGCATCGATGGCCACTCCATATTGGGCAAACCCATGCAGTCTCAAATCAATAAGCCTGTTCTCTTCCTGGAGTTGTTGGATCCTTTCCTGGCGCATCTTATTGGAAGGGTCCACGACACCTATCACCTGCTGCTGATCATCAAGAAGGACCTGGGTCTTGGGGTCGAGCTGTTTATTAAGACCTGTGAACATGTACAATCCGTCGGGCAGCCGGGTCACTCCGTTTCTGGCGTCGAGAAAGCCGATGGTGCGAACATGGTCCAGGCTGTCAAGCACCGCCGGAGGCCTGCCGTCCGTAAAATAAATGACCCCGTAATGGTCCTGGGCCTCCTGATAAATGCCTTTTAGGGCCGGTGAAGATTCCAGGATCAAGCCGCCGCCTGAAAACAACGATCTTAGTTCCGGCGGGATCTGCGTCAATTGCGGTCTTTTGGAAAGATCGTAGTGGCCGTATTTCTCTGCTACGGTCGGGGTGTGAAGCACTTGCCGCCATTCATCGAAAACCCTGCTGAATTCATCGGAGGTGTAGTCGCGTATGATGCCGCCGGCCTCTTGCAGGCCCGAAGGTGCTTGAAAAGCTTTTCCCGGAACGAACCTCAGCCGCTGGCCGAGATTGTCGGTCAAGGCGCTGGTCTCATTCAACTGCCGGGGATCGGTGATGAACCGGACGATATGCCCGGACAAGGGGTTCCTTAAGACTCCCCATATCATATGGCCCTGAGCGTCGAATCCCTTTAACAGCTGCTTCTCGAGCTGCAGGTCTTGCAGGGAAGGCATCCTCTCCATAAATACCGCGTTGGGCTCAAGGTAAGGTTTGCCCGTCACGGCTTTGCCTGTCTCCTGCTCGGTCAGCCTGCGGGCGAAATCGTCGGTGACAAAGGTCTCGGCGGTATAAACATCGCCCTGGCCCTGGATGGTCCCTTTGGAGGGATCGACGTGCAAGATAAACCCGCGCACCGTGGCCCGGTACATGTCCAGGCGCGAATCGAACGGCACCGAAGAATCCACCTTCTCCCAGCCGTGGTGATTGTTCTGCCTGTACCTGGTGTGCGGATCGTCGATCTTGTACACATCGATATAGATTGCGTTGGGGTCTCTATTAAATGAAGCGTCGTAGGTAAAGGCGCGGTGGTAATCATTGACCTTGAGTTGATAACCTAAATTCTCAAATACAAAATGATCGCTGCTGTGGCCGATGATGCCCCTGTTGCCCAGGATATAATCCAGCTTGCCCAAAACAGCACCGACGGTCTGGACGATGCCGACATTATAAAGTTTTTCTTCCACCCTGTGGCCCTGCTGGTCGAAAGAAATGACCGGCGTGACATGCACGGTCAACGATTGGACGATCCCTCCAAGCGGCCCCATGCGGGCATCATAAAGAACGTCCTGGCCCCGCGTGGGGTGCATCACCACGTAATTTCTTAAGTCCGCCAGGATCTGCGCCCCGTACAAAGGCCCGGCCACCTGGCTTAACGTGCTTTGGGTGCCGATTTGAGTGAGCCCTTGGGATATTTGCGTCAGGTTGAGTTCTTCACGAAACGGCAGGTCAGGAACGATACTGAAATAATTTCCCTTGCCCAGCGGCACTACTTCGCTGACCTGTGGCGCGTTATTCATCTCAAGGGTGAAGGGCGTGCCATTGGCCAGATTCCCCTTGGCCGGCATGCGGGCCTCATGATTGATTTGATTGATCTGATAATCGATCCATGCAACGCCCACGTTGTCCGGACTAAAACCGTTTATCGGCGGGGCTATTCCGGGTGTTTGGTAAGGCAAGGGGACCGGCGGCAATTGGGGCACGGATAAATGATAGGTGGCCACCAGCTGTCTCTCTTCCGCCTGTTTTACTCTGGCGGCCTCCTCTGCCTGGGCCGCTTTCAGTTTGGATTGTGCGATCTGGGAATTCAGATTATTTTCTTCAGCCGTATTGCTGGCCTGCACCTGGGATTCCCGGTTCATTTCATTTGTAAAGGCATATCCTTGCACAGGAGCTGTCTGGGACGAGACAACCGCCGGCTGGGAGACAGAAGAAGGGGGCGAAGAATGAGGGTTTAAATTTTGATTTATACCCGCCGCAGGAACTTGTGGCGCTACCCCTACCGCCGACGGTGCCGGTGACGGCACTCCAACCGTCGGTAAAAGCGGTGGCGGCGGGGGCGCCCCGGCCGTCGCCGGAACTGATGGCGGCACCCCTGCCGTAAAAACGGCCCCGGCATTGGATTGGGTTTGCTGATTAAGGCTCTCCAGAAGGCGGTGTATATCTCCTAAAGATTGATTCAAATTTTGAAGGCTTTGGGAATGTATCGTTGAGGCGGCGCCCCATGTTTTGACGATAGTCCGCGTTGATTGTTCCAGTTGGTTTAACGTATGGACTATGTCCGCACGTTGTCCTTCGGGAAGGCTTTTGATAAAACCCGGATCTTTCAGCAAGTCGTGCAGGGCGTTGGCTTCTGCCGTAAATCGCGGGACAACGGGATTGGCCAGCGCTCCAAAAATACGGTTGCCTTGCGTATCATCGTCAAACGTTGATTGCAGATCTTGGACCGTACGGTTGAGTTTCTGAAAATCATTGATGGCCGTTGGACCGGCAACGACCTGCTGAATCGTCTGTTGGGGCCCCGGCGGCGCCAAATTCTGGGCGCCCTTGGCATAAGCCACATTGGCACCGGCCAGAAAGGCAAGGGTCACGGCCGCAAGGGCAAATTTCCTGAAGGTGGTCCCCAGCATGGCGGCGTCACTGAATTGTTGCGGCCCAAGAAAGTCCTTTGTCTCGGATATGCTTGTCCCCAGCCTCAGGGCCTCAGAAGCTGACATCATCGGCTTGGGGCTCGTGATTTGAGCAAGGTCGAGATCCGACCCGCCGTTTCTGATCTCTTCGAGCCCGACGGTCAGTTCAAAAGCCCTGGTCGAATTCAATACGTTCAGGGCGGCCTGTGCTAAATTACGCCCTGAACCTACGCTCATGGCGCGGTCGAGATGGTCCCACACGATGCCTCCGGAGAAGTACTTTCTGGGCACCGTCTCCCCGGTCCAGGGATTAACGTCTTCTTTGATATAGTTGTAGACACCTTTTTTATACGACTTAATGTATTGCCTATAGATCTCCTCATCGATGTTCTTGTCCGTCACTTCTACGCCATGGATCTTCTTGCGGTTGACATACCCTTTGCCGATCAGGCTTTCTTTCAACTTGTTCTTATACCAGAACGCCAGGATCAGGGAATTGTAGACCTGTCGTAAGGCCGCAAAATTTTTGCCCGTATTGACTTCTTTATCGATCAGCGGCAGGATGATCCGGCGGATCAGGGCATTGGACAGTTGCCTGGCCGCGCCGGCGGCCCCCCTGTTCTCGTGGGGGACGGATGTTTTGTGAAGGGCCAGGTAATCCTCTTCCAGCATCACCTTCAATTTGGCTTTAATGATCACCGCGGTGTTATCTACGGGGTCCTCATAAACCACCGCTTGATCGGGAAGTATCCAGACTTTATTAAACGTGCTGACCGGGATATTGGTGGTGCCGAGGCGTTTGTAGGCTTCCTCGTAAATCTTGCTCCAGAATTCCCGGCCGATGTTTCCCTCCGGATACATGACGGAGGCTGTGACCTGCTTGAGCAAATAGTCCTGGGCCAGCATCTCCTTGCCCATTTCCGTGAGCCCGAATTCCGGCTGGATGACGCGGCCGTGCTCGTAAGGGGAGAGATTGACCCACATGTCTTTTTCGGGAATGGTCAACGAGGCCAGAAAATATTTAACCAGCCGGTCGCCTTCCGCTTTCAGGAAGGCCCTCCTTGCCAACGGGTCTTCGGACTCGGCGCGGTCCCCCTGGGACATGACGAATTCGAATTTGAACGGGTTGTTCTTGAAGACCTTAAGGCCGAGAATGACGGAGGGAGAAAACGACGGCGTCAATGGGACCATCCTGCCGGGGGGAGGCAGGAAAGGCACATCGGCGAATACAGGCTCCGTGACCACGGTATTGAACAAGAACGTTATCAATACCAACCAAATAATCGGCATTCTATTGGTCATTCTTGCCATAACAGTCGTCTCTATTTAATAAGGGGCCTACTTACATATCCACTTATTTAAAGTATACAATATGATTTTCTTAAGAAAGGGTATCTTTCGGCAAAAACAGGAAAGCGCTTTCCGAACAAAACAGCGACGGAAACAAAGCGAAGGAAAGGGCTTTTCTTGAAAATTTTCTTGAAATTGTATCCCGCTAAGACTTGGACGAAGGGCCCGGCGTCTTTGGGGACGGCGATTGTTCTTCCGGCGTATTGATGAGGTCCCTCAGCAGCGCCGCTGATTTAAGCGTGTTGTCCTTGTCCTGCTGGGACTGGAAAATTTCTACACTGCGGCGGGCCGCCAGCACGGCCGGCAATTTCTTGCCGTCCATGTGGTTGGCGATGCTCAACATGTAGAAAATCGTTCCGTTGTCGGGAAAGGTCTTGGCCGCCATGTCCAGGAAATCAACGGCCTGGCCGTACTGATGGACATTCAGGAGGATCTGGCCCAAAAGCAAATACGCTTCCGGTTCGGAAGGGTTGACCCTGATGGACGTCTCCAGATCGATGACCGCGGACTTCAGGTCCTGATGCTGCAGATCACCCAGGCTTTTCAAGATCAATTTATGGCCGATGTCTTTTCTCTGGTCCATGGTCGGCTGCCCTTGTTGCGGTTTTTGGCAACCTGCCAGGGCAAATAAGGCGATTAAAATGAACAAGGCTTTTTTCATGGTTCTTTTCTCCTATCTATGTTTTTTGCAAGGCTTTTGATGCCAAATACCGGTGCACGCTCCCGGCGGCGGCGCGGCCTTCATGGATCGCCCATACGACCAACGACTGGCCGCGTGTCATATCACCGGCGGTGAACACTCCCGGCACCGACGTCATTTTGCCGGCATCAGCCGCCACGTTGCCGCGGCTGTCCAAAGCCACACCCAATTCTTCGATCATCCCTTTCTTGACAGGGCCTGTGAATCCTAATGCCAACAACAATAAATCACAATCCATTTCAAACTCCGAACCGGCGATCTCGCTCATCTTCATCTGCCCGGAGACGGCATCTCTGCTCCAGTTCAGGCGCACGGCATGCAATTTCTTCAGCTGCCCGTTCTCACCGCTCAAACGTTTGGTCAGGATGCTGTAATCGCGCACGCAGCCTTCTTCGTGGGAGCTCGACGTGCGTAAAATGAACGCCCAATTAGGCCAGGGATTGTCCGGGGCCCTCTTCGACGGGGGCTGAGGCAGCAGTTCCAATTGGTGCACGCTCAAAGCTCCTTGACGTATGGCCGTACCCACGCAATCCGAACCGGTGTCCCCTCCTCCCAGGACGATAACGCGTTTTCCCTGCGCCGCCAGGTCTTCCATGGAAGGCGGCTTGACGGACAAAATATGTTCCGCGTACCTCGCCTTGAAATTCTCCGTCGCATATTTGTTGTCGCGCAGGTTCTGCTGCGGCAAATAATACATGGCCTGATAAACGCCTTTTAATTCACGGCCCGGCACGGGAAGCTCGCGCCCGGCCTCGGCGCCGCCGCACAAAACAATGGCATCGTATTTCTCGCGCAGCTCGGCGACGGAAACATTGACGCCCACATGGGCGTTGGTTTTAAAAACCACCCCTTCGGCGCTCATGATGTCCAGGCGCCGGGCCACCACCCATTTTTCCAATTTAAAATCCGGGATTCCCAGGGTCAAAAGCCCGCCTAAGACCTCATTTTTCTCATAGACCGTGACCTTGTGCCCCTTTTTGTTAAGCTCGTCGGCGCAAGCCAGGCCTGCAGGCCCGGAACCGATGACCGCGACCTTCATGCCGGTGCGGTGCGCGGGCTTATGGGGCTCAAGCCAGCCTTTTTCATAAGCGTGTTCTACGATGGCAAGTTCAATATTCTTGATGGTCACCGGCGGGGCGTTGATGCCCAAAACGCAGGCGTTCTCGCACGGGGCGGGACAGACACGGCCGGTGAATTCCGGAAAATTATTGGTTTTATGCAGCCGCTCGACGGCCTCCTGCCAGCGGTCGCGGTAAACCAAATCATTCCAATCGGGAATGATGTTACCTATCGGGCAGCCGGACTGGCAAAACGGCACGCCGCAATCCATGCAGCGGGCCCCCTGGTTCCTCAATTCCTTGGCGGGGGGAAGGTGCGTGAATTCCTTGAAATTCTTGGTCCGGCGGGAAATCTCGTCCCTCTTGTATTCCTGCCGGTCATACTTCATGAACCCTTTGATATCGCCCATGTTTACTTACCTGCCCCTGCCTGCGCCCTAGGCGTACTGTCCTCGGTCTTGATGGCTTCGGCTTCTTCCAGGACCCTGCGGTAATCCCTCGGATAAACCTTGATAAATTGCGCCAGACACTTCTGCCAGTTGTCCAGAATGCCCTGGGCCACCGTCGAGCGCGTAAATTTAAGATGTTTTTCGATCAAATCCCTGACGATAGAAATATCTTTCTCTTCATGGACGGGGAAAAGGTCCACCATGCCCGGATTGCAATTCTTGCCAAAAACCCCGTCGCGGTCCCAGACATAGGCAATGCCGCCGGACATCCCTGCCGCGAAATTGCGGCCTGTGGGGCCTATGACAACGACCTTGCCGCCGGTCATGTACTCGCAGCCATGGTCCCCCACACCTTCCACCACGGCCAGGGCGCCGGAATTACGCACTGCAAAACGCTCGCCCGCCAGTCCCCTAAAAAACGCCTCCCCTTTAATGGCCCCATACAGCACGACATTGCCGACGATGATGTTCTCTTCGGGAACGTAGATGGCCTTGCGCGGAGGATAAATGACCATGCGCCCGCCGGAAAGCCCCTTGCCGGCATAATCATTGGCCTCGCCTTCCAGGGTGAGGCTTATGCCATGGGCCAGGAAAGCGCCGAAACT
Source organism: Candidatus Omnitrophota bacterium (assembly GCA_028865345.1). Classification (GTDB taxonomy): domain Bacteria; phylum Omnitrophota; class Gorgyraeia; order Zapsychrales; family Fredricksoniimonadaceae; genus JABDGZ01. Next base: position 9,142 of record JAGWKL010000016.1, read on the forward strand.
CTGGCCTGCCGAACCCTTAAATTTAATTTGGATGGTGTCATCGGGAAGCCCCGCGAAACCGTATTTGCGCGCCACCTCGCTTGAGAGCATGGTGCCGACCGTGCGGTTGATGTTACGGATGGGGACCTCGATCGTCACCGGTGTTTGGTTGTCGATGGCCCCCCGGGCCTGGGCGATAAGCGTGTTGTCCAAAGCTTTCTCAAGGCCATGGTCCTGTGTGGCGCAATGGCGGACGGCCACCCCTTTGGGCACGTCGGGCCTGTGCAGGACATTGGTCAGGTCAACGCCACGGGCCTTCCAATGGTCGATGGTGTCCTTGGTGTCTAAGCAGTCCACCCGGCCGACCATGTCTTCGAATTTCCTGAATCCCAACTCCGCCATGATCTGGCGCACTTCCTCGGCGATAAAAGTAAAAAAGTTGACCACATATTCCGGCTTCCCGTCGAATTTCTTGCGCAGTTCGGGGTCCTGGGTCGCCACGCCCACCGAACAGGTGTTGAGATGGCATTTGCGCAGCAATATGCAGCCCACGGTGATCAGGGCCGTCGTGGAAAATCCGAATTCGTCGGCGCCAAGCAAAGCGGCGATGACCACGTCGCGGCCGGTCTTCAGCTGCCCGTCAACCTGCACGCGGATGCGGCCGCGCAGGTCATTCATGACCAGCACCTGCTGGGTCTCGGCGATCCCTAACTCCATCGGCAGTCCCGCATGCTTGATGGACGTCTGCGGAGAGGCGCCCGTGCCGCCTTCGTATCCGGAGATGAGCACATGGTCCGACTTTCCTTTGGAGACGCCGGCCGCAACGGTCCCCACGCCGATCTCTGAAACCAGCTTGACGGAAACCATGGCCCGCGGGTTGGCGTTCTTGAGGTCATGGATCAGTTGGGCCAAGTCCTCGATGGAATAAATATCATGGTGCGGCGGCGGCGAGATGAGCTGAACGCCCGGGGTGGTGTGCCGGGTGTAGGCGATCTCCCTGGATACCTTGTGTCCCGGAAGCTGTCCGCCCTCGCCGGGCTTGGCGCCCTGGGCCATCTTGATCTGCAGCTGGTCCGCATTGACCAAATATTCGATGGTCACCCCGAAACGGCCCTGGGCCACCTGCTTGATGCGGCTGCGCCGCCAGTCGCCGTTGGGGTCCTTCTTAAAACGCACCGCGTCCTCGCCGCCCTCGCCGGTATTGGAAAACCCGCCCAAACGGTTCATGGCAATGGCCAGGGTCTCATGCGCCTCCCTGGAAATGGAGCCGTAACTCATGGCCCCGGTGGCAAAACGCTTGACGATCTCCGAGGCGGGTTCAACTTCCTCGATAGGAACAGGTTTGCCCGTTTTGAATTTAAGAAGCCCTCGGATATTGGCAGCCTGCCGGCTGTGTTCATTGACCGCCTTGGAATATTGCTTGAACACCTGGAAATTACCGGAACGCGCGGCATGCTGCAAAAGGGCGATTGTCGTCGGATTTAATTGATGGAATTCCGCCTCCTTGCGCCAGGCATACTCACCGCCCTCTTCCAGCATACCGTCGGCTGAGGGCCATTTGGGATACCCGTCGTCGTGGCGCATCAAAGCCTCCTGCGCCACAATATCGGCATTGATGCCGCCGATACGCGAGGGGGTGGCGGTAAAATATTTGTCGACCAGATCCCCTCCCAGGCCCACCGCCTCAAAGATCTGCGCCCCGCAATACGACTGGATCGTGGAAATGCCCATTTTAGAAATGATCTTATATAACCCCTTGTGGCAGGCCTTCAGAAAATTCTTCTGCGCCTCCGTAAAAGAGATCGACAGCTCGAATTTATCATCCCTGGTCATGGCCTCGATGGTCTCCAGGGCCAGGTAAGGATTGACCGCGTTGGCCCCGTAACCGATGAGGACCGCGAAATGGTGCAATTCCCTGGCCTCGCCTGTCTCCACCACAAGGCTCACCCTGGTGCGGGTGCCCTGCCGGATCAAATGATGGTGCAGCCCCGCGCAGGCCAACAGCGACGGGATAGGCACGCGCTTGGACGAAATGTCCCTATCCGAAAGGACAAGAATGCTTGTCCCCTCTTTAATGGCGCGGTCGGCGTGCGCGCAAAGGGCCTTAAAGGCCTTTTCCATGCCCGCACAACCGTCCTTTTTATCGAACACCGTCGGCAAGGTCAACGCCTTGAGCGTAGAATGCCTGATGTGGCGGATCTTTTCCAGTTCTTCGTTGGTCACAACCGGATGCTGGATCCACAGGCGATGGCAATGCTGAGGGCCCTCTTCCAGCAAATTGCTCTCCGGCCCCAGCATCATGTCCTCCGCCATGATGATCTCCTCGCGGATGGCATCGATGGGAGGATTGGTCACCTGGGCGAACAGTTGTTTAAAATATTCAAAAAGGAGCTTGGGCCTCTGCGACAACACCGCCAACGGCGTGTCCGTGCCCATGGAGCCGATGGCTTCCTCGCCGCGGGCCATGGGCTGCAAAATGATCTTAAGGTCTTCCAGGGTGTAGCCGAAGGCGCGCTGGCGTTCGAGCAGGGTCTCTTTATCCAGGCCATGGGTTTTCTGGGGCGCGGGAAGGTTGCGGATATCGACGATGTTCTCCCTCAGCCACTTCTCGTACGGACGGCCTTTGGCGTACGTTTCCTTGACTTCGCTATCGTCGATGATGCGGCCTTCCCGGACATCCACCAAAAACATTTTTCCGGGCTGCAGACGGCCTTTGGAGACGATCTTTTCATCGGCCACCGGCAGCACCCCCGCCTCCGAGGCCATGATCACGATATCATCGCTTGTCACCAGGTAGCGGGAAGGACGCAGGCCGTTACGGTCGAGCAGGGCGCCCACGTACCGTCCATCGGAAAACGCGATGGCGGCAGGGCCGTCCCAGGGCTCCATCAGGCAGGAATGATATTCATAAAAAGCGCGCTTGGCCCGGTCCATTTCCTGGTGGTTGCTCCAGGCTTCGGGGATCATCATCATCATCGCGTGAGGCAGCGAACGGCCGCAGAGGACCAGCATCTCCAGCACATTGTCAAAGGTCGCGGTGTCCGAGCCGTGCGGCACGACGATAGGCAGCACTTTCTTGATGTCGTCGCCGAAGGCCTTGGAGACAAACTGTTTTTCCCTCGTCTGGATCCAGTTGATATTGCCCCGCAGGGTGTTGATCTCGCCGTTATGGGCGATGTAGCGGTACGGGTGCGCCAGGGCCCAGGTCGGGAAAGTGTTGGTGGAATAACGCGAATGCACCAGGGCAATGGCCGACACCATCGCCGGGTCGCTTAAGTCGGGGAAAAAGCGGTCCAACTGTTCGCTCATCAACTGTCCCTTATAGACCAGGGTATGGCTGTTGAGTGAACAGAAATAATAATAATTGCGCTGCGGCAAGGTGGAATTATAAACCTTGTTCCACAAGCGTTTGCGGACCACGTACAGCTTGCGGTCAAAATCCTCTTGGGCCGTGCCGGCGCCGCGCGCGATAAAAAGCTGCTTGAAGGCAGGCATCACCGACCGGGCCACCCGGCCGACCTTGTTGGGCTCATGCGGGACCTCGCGCCAGCCGATCAGTTTTTGGCCTTCCTCATGGATGATGTGCTCGGTCCATTCCTCGATGGTGTTGCGGTCCTCGGGGGATGTTGGCAAAAACACCAGCCCCGCGCCGTAATCACCGGCAGGCGGGAGCTCCAGATGGAGCCCGGCCAGTTCCTTGCGGAAAAAGGCGTCCGGCATCTGCATCAGAATGCCCGCTCCGTCACCGGTCTCGGGGTCGCAGCCGCAGGCCCCGCGATGGGTGAGGTTTTCCAGGATTTCGATGCCATGGCGGACCATGTCATGGGACTTGAGTCCCTTGATATGGGCGATAAAACCGACACCGCAGGAATCATGTTCGAATCGCGGGTCATACAAGCCTTGTTTCGGCGGAAAACTCAATTGTACCTGTCTCCAAACGGGATTAAATATGCTTAAACTGGAAGGGTTATTTTATTATTATTCGTCGAAAAATGCAAATTAAATTAGTGATCAGCCATGCCAATTCCTGATTTGAATGATGTTCAAGAACATCTGCAGGGAGTCCTTGAAAAGATTGACCTTGCTGCCCTCTACATGGGTCCAATTGACAGGCACTTCCTTGATGCGCAAATTCATTTGTTGGGCCAAATACAGCAGTTCCAGGTCAAAGCCATACCCTTCCAGGCGAAGTTTGCCAAACAGCTCCCGGACCAGGCCGCCGCGAAACATCTTAAAGCCGCATTGGGTGTCTTTGATCCCCTTGATGAGCATGCTCGAAACCAGGAAATTGAAGACAGCCCCTATCCACTTGCGGTAGGCTTTTGTATTGACCTGCGATTGCCCGTCGCGCAGCACCCGGGAACCGATGACAATATCATAACCTTCGTCAAAATACCCCAGGTGCCGTTCGATCTCCCGGGGCGGGGTCGATCCGTCGGCATCCATAAACAACACAATATCCCCTTGGCACTCCAGGAACCCCTGTTTGACGGCATACCCTTTGCCGTGATTGCGTTCAAGGCTCATCACCTTCAAGCCCGGAAATTCTTTCTGAAACGATGAGGCGACCCGGGCTGTTTTGTCCCTGCTTCCGTCGTCGACCACGATGATCTCATAGGTATGCGACGCACGGCGGCAATGATCGATGACCGTCTTTAAAAAAACCGGCAGCCGTTTTTCCTCGTCCTTGGCCGGGATAATGATCGAAATTTTCATCGGACAAAACGGTATTTTACGATCGGCCAGAACATTTCCAGGGCCGTTGTCCACTTGATCTTCTTGCCTGCCCCGCGCGAACGCGCCGTGTAGTCAATGGCCACCTCCATGATCTTAAACCCCCGGCGCAACAGCTTCACCGTAAACTCGGTCTCGAAAGCAAAATTCCTGGAGGTGATGGCCATTCCTTCCAAGGCCCGCCGGGTGAAAACCTTGTAACAGGTGTTGATGTCCGTGATATTGACGCCATACAAGAGGCCAAATGTCCAGTTGGAAATGTTGTTGGCCCAGCGGTTGACGGGCTCCATCGCCTCGATGCGGCCCAAAAAACGGGAACCGTAGACCACCTGGGTTGCGCCATCCAGGATCGGCTGCAAAAGTTTGGGATATTGATCGGGGTCATACTCCAAATCCGCGTCCTGGACAAGCAGAATGTCGCCGGTGGCATTCTTAAATCCGGTCAAAAGGGCCGCGGTCTTGCCTTGATTGTGCTGATGGAGCACGGCACAATCAGGCTGCCCTTCAAAACGCCTTAGAACCTCGGCGGTCCGGTCTTTGGATCCGTCGTTGACGATGACGATCTCTTTCGTAAGGCCGGAAGGCAGGGAAACCGCGCGCACCTTTTCCACGATCTGCCGTATGGTCGCCTCTTCATTATAGGCGGGAATGACAATAGATACTTTCAAATCACTCCTTGTACCTGTTGGTGATGGGCAACCGCCAGTCCTTGCCGAAGGCGCAGGGCGTGATTTTCACTCCCGGCGGGGCCTGGCGTCTTTTGTACTCATTCATATCGACCAACCGGACGGTCTGCCGGACATGTTTTTCATCCATGCCGGAGGCGATGATATCGCCGGGCGAGGCATGGCCTTCGACATAGGCCATCAAGATTTTATCAAGCTCCTCATACGAACCCAGAGTCTCTTCATCCGTCTGGTTGAGCCTCAACTCGGCGGACGGGGCCCGAAGCAGGATGCTTTTAGGGATGACGGGATGGCGGGATATGCTGTTACGGAAACGCGCCAGTTCATAGACCTTGGTCTTAAAAACATCCTTGATGACCGCATAGCCCCCGGACATGTCGCCGTAAAGCGTGCAATAGCCCACGGCCATCTCGCTTTTATTGCCCGTCGTCAGGATAAGCCAGCCGAACTTGTTGGACAGGGCCATCAAAATATTGCCGCGGATGCGCGCCTGGATATTTTCCTCGGCGATGTTGGGGGCAAGATCCTCGAATTGCCTGTGCATGGTCTTCAAATAAGACGAGAAGACCTTTTTGATGGGGATCTCTCTCAATTCCATCTTTAAATTTTTAGCCAGGGCCCTGGCATCCTGGCGGGTGGCCCGGCTGCTGAAAGGGCTGGGCATGGCGATCGCCGTTACATTTTCCGGCCCAAAAGCATCGCAGGCGATGCAAGCGACCAGGGCGGAATCGACACCGCCGCTTAAGCCTAAGGCCGCTTTTTTAAAACCGTTCTTTAAAGCATAGTCCCGCGTGCCCGTGACTAAGGCCTTATAAATTTCCTCGCTGCTGTCCAAAACAGGGGCCACGGGGTTTTTCGATGACGACAGATCAACGCCCAGGAGATTTTCCTCAAATTGGGGCGCCCTGGCGAGCAATTGACCGTCAGCGGCCAACACCATGCTGCCGCCGTCGAAGATGAGCTCGTCCTGGCCCCCGGCGCAATTGACATAGACCAACGGCAGCCTGGTTTCCTTGACGCGGCGGCTCAAAAGCTCCTCACGTTCTTTAAGCTTGCCGGAATGGTAGGGGGACGAGGAAATATTAATAAGGATTTGGGCCCCGGCCCCGGCCTGGGCCCGGTACACCGCCCCGTCCACCCAGATGTCTTCGCAGATATTAAGGCCGATCACAACGCCCTCAACGGTGATGATCCCCGAATTTTGGCCGGCGGAAAAATAGCGCTTCTCATCGAAGACCCCGTAATTGGGCAATTCATGCTTATGATAAACGTCCTGCACCTTTCCTTCTCGGATAACAGCCGCCGCATTATAGATCTTGCCCGCCGAATCGCTGTCCACGAAACCTGTGATCAGGGTGATGCCCCGTATCTTCCTGGCCAGGACATCCAGCGCCTTGATATTATCCGCCACGAAATGTTTTTTCAAAAGCAGGTCCTCCGGCGGATAACCGCAAACGGCCAGCTCGGGAAACACGACAAGCCCAGCGCCGGTCTTTGCGGCCAGGGCGGCGTACTCCAGGATCTTGGCGCTGTTGCCGCCTAAATCTCCGACGGTAGGATTAATTTGTGCGAGAGAAAGCTTTAACAAAAGACCCTCCGTTGCCTGCATCGAACGCTTGAGGTTATGCGTTGGCAATGTTCAAAAAATTCTGGTACAACATCTGGGCCTGGGCATCGAAGGCTTTTTTGTATTTCCAATAATCCTCCAGCATGCACTTGGCTACGGTCCGGCGGCCTAACAGGTCCGTATGGCAGTACTCCTCGCTCCATTGCCTGATGCTCGCCTCCGTGACCTCAACATGAAATTGCAATCCGTAGGCATTAGTACCAACGGCCAAAGCCTGGTGCGGACAGCCGTCGGCTGTGGCCAGCAATCGGCCGCCGGCAGGGACCTGGAACATGTCCCCGTGCCAATGATAAATCGGATCTTGGATGCGAAATCCCTTAAATAACGGATCCTTTTCTCCTTCCGGGGTCAGCTGTATCCGGTACCAGCCTATCTCCTTGACGGGCGATTTGACCACCCGGGCGCCGGCCGCCTTGGCCAAAAGCTGGGAGCCCAGACATATGCCCAAATAAGGGACTTGGGTCTTCAAAACTTTCTGGATAAATTCATTCTCCGGCTTAAGAAAGGGGTATTTGTCTTCCTCGTCGACATTCATAGGGCCGCCCAGGACGACCACGGCCTTGTATCCCTGCGGGTCGTACGGCAGCTTCTCGCCTGCTCCCAGCTCCACGGTAATGAAATGCTCACCTTGGGCCTTGAGAAAATCCCCCAGCGTCCCCGGGCCTTCGATATCGATGTGCTTGATAATTAAAATCATTAAGAAATTATACTATAAAAAAAAGCCCCCGCCAGAAGATTTGGCGGGGGCTTTAGGTCTTGCTTAACCCTAAACTTAATAATTCAACAACAGCATTTCCGCATAGCTGGGCACAGGCCACAGATCGGCCGGGACCAAACCTTCCAGCTCGTCGATAGGCCCGCGCAGCTTGGCCATGGCGGCAAAAATTTTCAAACCGTCATGCTTGACCAACGCCGCTTCCAGGCTATCGCAATTACCCAGGGCTTCCTCGATCAGGGCGGAAACTGCTTTAAGCAGCTTCTTCTGCGCCGTGGTCTTGCCGGCGGAACCGACGGTCTTGATGGTGTCCGCGAGTTGCTTCTGGTACTCGATGGCCGCGGGAATAAACTGTGTTTTGGCCATCTGCAGGGCGCAATCGCCTTCCAGCACCTGGACCGTCACATAGGCATGCTTGTTGATCTCAAAGCGGGAAGCTATTTCCTCTTGTGTCAGGACCCCGTGCTTGATCAGGACCTGGATGTTTTTCTTGGCCTTGATGGCTTCCAGGGCTTCCGGGGTGTTTTTCAAATTGGGCAACCCGCGCTTCTTGGCCTCGGTCTGCCATTGGGGAACATAATTGTCGCCGTTATAAACGACCCTTTTGTGTTTCTTGATGATGTCTTGAAGCACTTTTTGCAAAGATTGGTTGAAATCTTTGCCGGCCTTCTTGTCCGCTTCCAGTTGGTCGCAGATGTCGGAAATGCTCTCTGCCACGATGGTGTTAAGGACCATGTTGGCGGCTGAAGGGTTCATGCCGGAACCGACGGCGCGGAATTCGAACTTGGCGCCGGTGAAGGCGAACGGAGAGGTCCTGTTGCGGTCGGTGGTGTCCTTGGCCAGGGTCGGCAGGGAATCAACGCCCACGTGGATGCTGCTGCCCTGCTTGGAGGTCTTGGCCCCGCCGCGTTCGATCTGCTCGATGATATCGGTCAGCTGATCGCCCAAAAAGATGGACACGATCGCCGGCGGCGCTTCGTTGGCGCCCAGACGGTGGTCATTGCCTGCGGAGGCGACACCCACGCGCAAAAGATCGGCATAAGAGTCCACGGCCTTGATGACCGCGCACAAGACCGTCAAGAACTTGGCATTTTCATGCGGGTTCTTGCCCGGATACAGCCAGTTCTTGCCGTCCGGCCCGACGATGGACCAGTTATTATGCTTGCCGGAACCGTTGATGCCGGCAAAAGGTTTCTCATGCAAAAGGCAGGCCAGCCCGTGCTTGTCGGCAATGGTACGCATAAGCTCCATGGCCATCATATTGTGGTCCACACCGGTGTTAAGGTCTTCATAGATCGGCGCGATCTCATATTGGGCCGGGGCCACTTCGTTATGACGGGTCTTGGACGGCATCCCTAAGCCCCACAGCGTACGGTCCAATTCTTCCATAAAGCCCATGATGCGCGGCTTGATGGCGCCGAAATAATGGTCTTCCTGCTGCTGGTGCTTGGCCGGTTTTTTGCCGAATAATGTGCGGCCGGTCTGCACCAGGTCGGGACGGGCCAGATAATGGGCCTTGTCGATGAGGAAATATTCCTGCTCGGGGCCCAGAGTGCAATAGGCGCGCTTGCCCTTGGTGTCGATGCCGAAGAGATTGGCCAGTCGGCAGACCTGCTTGCTCAAAGCCACCATGGAACGCAGCAAAGGCGTCTTTTTGTCCAGCGCCTCGCCGTGATAACCGATATAAAATGTCGGGATGCACAGGGTGGTCGCTTCAGGGCCTTCCTTGATAAAGGCCGGGGAAGTCGGGTCCCAGCCGGTATAACCGCGCGCCTCGAAAGTCGCACGCAGTCCGCCGGAAGGGAATGAAGAAGCGTCAGGCTCGCCCTGGATAAGATTTTTACCTGAAAAACTTAAGATAACCCCGCCTTCGTCGTTCCAGTCGATGAACGAATCATGCTTTTCCGCCGTGACGCCGGTCATGGGCTGGAACCAATGCGTATAATGGGTGGCCCCACGTGCCACAGCCCACTTTTTCATGGCTTCGGCCACTTCATCGGCGATGGTCGCATCCAGTTTGCCGCCTTCTTTAATGGTCCTTTCGATAGAAGCATAGGCCTTGGGAGAAAGCATTTCTTTCATCACCTTGAGGCTGAATACGTTTTCACCGAAATGTTCAGGCAAATGCTCGCTGAAAGAACCGTTGCAGCAGCATTCCTCTTGGGCCGCCTGAATGACTTCTTCACGGGTTTGACTCATAAATCCTCCTGGTATTGATCATTGCTGAAAATGTGGTGTGAAATATGGTGAATATTACTCTTTAACATAAATGTTGTCAAGATTTTTAACCCCTGCCAAAATCTTAAAGATGGGGCACCCCGCCTTTGGCGGGGTGCCCCATAGACACGAGAGGAACTAACCGATGGCTTTCGATCCTTCCTCACCGGTACGGATGCGGATACATCTTGGCAGATCCACGACAAAGATCTTACCATCCCCTATCTTGCCGGTACGGGCCCCTTTGATGATGGCCTTGATCGTCGGCTCAACGAAATCCTCGTTGACCGCGATTTCCAACCGTACCTTGCGCAGCAGGTTGCCTGTTTCCTTGACCCCGCGGTAGTACTCGTCCACACCTACCTGGCGGCCGTGGCCAAGGACCTCAGACACGGTGATCAGATTCACATTCGCCGCATAGAGCTCCTGCTTGACATCTTCGAGCTTATGGGGCTGAACTATGGCTATGACTAATTTCATGGTAAGAAACCTCCTTATGTCAGGATTTTTATTCTAAGATCGTATACGCACGCTCATGATGCTGGCTCAAGTCGATGCCGACGGCTTCATCTTCGGCTGAAGCGCGGAAACCGCCCAAAACCTTATCGACGATAAAACAGATCACCAGCGTCATGATGAAGGTGTATACGGTCGTCAGCAAGCAGCCTTTGGCTTGTGTCAAAAACTGCCCCGCATTTCCGTCAAACACGCCTGAACCGGCGGAATTGACCGCTTTAACGGCGAACAATCCCGTGGCCAAAGCGCCCCAAAGCCCGCCGATATAGTGCACGCCGAAGGCGTCCAGGGTATCATCATAACCGAATTTCGGTTTGACGAAGGCCACCATGCAATAGCAGAACACGCTGACCAGAAAACCGATCCATAAGGAACCGCCGACATCCACAAAGCCTGAAGCCGGAGTAATGGCAACCAGACCGGCCACAGCGCCTGAGCAAGCACCGACCAGCGTGGGAGCGCCTGCAAATATCCACTCCATGGCCGCCCAGCTGATGGCTGCGGCAGCTGTTGCCGTATTGGTAACCACAAAGGCGCTGGTTGCGAGAGCACCGGCAGAAACTGCTGAACCGGCGTTAAAACCGAACCAACCGAACCACAGCAAGGAAGCGCCGAGCATGACAAACGGCACGTTATGCATGCCGGGCTTATTGATGCCTAGGCGTTTTCCTAAATAAAGGCAGCTGGCAAGGCCCGCAATACCGGCGTTCATGTGCACGACAGTACCGCCCGCGAAGTCCAAAACGCCCCACTGACCTTCGATCCCGTCATGCGACCAGACCATGTGGGCCACCGGACAATACACAAAAAGCAGCCATAATACGGTCCACCAGACCCAGCCCGAAAATTTGACCCTTTCGGCAAAAGAGCCGATGGCCAGGGCAGGCGTGATGACCGCGAACATCAATTGGAAGACCATATACGCCTGGTTGGGAATGGTCGGCGCATACGGGTCCGGTGTGCTCATCGAAACGTTGTGCAGCATGAACCAGCTGAAGCCTCCGACAAATCCTTTTAATATGCCGGGAGCGCCGGGCCCAAAGGCCAGGCTATAGCCGACAACCACCCATAGTACGCTGACAATGGCCAGACACATGAAACATTGCATCAACATGCTGTTGACGTTTTTACGCCTTACCATGCCTCCATAGAAGAAGGCCAGGCCCGGAGCCGTCATCGCCAGGACCAAGGCGGCTGAGGTCAGGACCCATGCGATGTCCCCGCTGTTAAGGGGATTTGCTGGTGTTGTTCCCATTACGTTTTCCTCCTGTGTTATGACTGGTTAAACAAGGTGGTTCTTTAGAGCGAAAAACAGCCCCATAGCTAAAAAAGCCTGCAAAAAGGCAAACATACCTGCAATGAGTTCCGCGTGCCGCAATTTTTTACTGGTGGTATGGGTCGCTTTCATAAGCATCCCTCCTTTTAAGAAGAATCTGTTCTTAAAGGCCCCCATGAACCTACGAGGTTCATGGGGAATGTTTCCAGGCAAAAAAAAGTCCGGTTTTTCTAAGCTTATCATCGCTTATAAAAACCGGACTTCAACGCCCTTGTCCCGTTTATACCGGGACTATAAAATAAAAAATCCCCTTAAGCTTGTTACTTCTCCCAAGAGGACAATTCACTGCCCGTTCTTCTATCCGAAACGCCAGCGCTCCGGATCTATTGATCATTTCAAACTACAAGGGAAGTATACCTGCTAAACAAAAAATGTCAAGAAAAATTTTACAAGCCCTTGACAATCTTCTCCGCCTTGGCCCAATCCTCTTCGGCACTGCCGGGACCGCCGTTGCGTTTGAGATAAAGCTCATACGCTTTTTCCGCGATCCTCTGCTGCAGGTCCCCGTTGCCGGAAGCCGTCGGGCGCGTCGGAGCCTCGACCCTGTTTTTGGCCGCGTTGGTTTTGACTGTGGTTCTCTTGACCGTGTTCGCTTGTATCATAGACGCCTCCAGGAAATAAAAAATCTTTGATCTAGCAAATATGGGAAACCATCCTATACCTGAAGGCGCAATTTTGTCAATAAAAAAATTTCTCTAACAGGTTTTCACTTCTGAAGTTCCGACAATGGGCTTCAGCGGGCGCTTTCTTGGTCGTCGGTTACTTCTGCAACTCCGCCATAAGCATGATTGATTCCGCGATCTCTTTCAAAAGGCTTCAGTAGCGCTCTCTTGGTCGTCGTTACTTTTGTAGCTCAGCCATAAGTATTATAGACTCAGATATTTCCTTCATGGATTTGCAGGTGTCCATGCTTTTTTTATGGATCAGGCGATACGCCGCCTCTTCGGAAAGGCTGTTCATTTTCATCAGGATCCCCTTGGCCCGTTCTATGACTTTACGTGTTTCGAGGGCCTCCCTGGCCTTCAGGGCTTCCTGCATCAGTTTGGTGTTCTCCACTGCCACGGCCGCCTGGTTGGATACCATCTGCAAGACCCCGATCTCTTCCTCTGTAAAATGGTGCGGCTCCTTGGTATAGACATTGACGACGCCGATGGCCTTGGTTTTGACGATCATGGGCACCGCCACCATGGAAGTCAATCCCTCTTTAACGGCCAGGTCACGGTACACATATTTTTCGTCCTTGCGCACATCATAAACAACCGCAGGCTTTTTAGTTTGGAGTACGGAACCGGTCAGGCTGTTGGCTACCTTAATATTGGGCTTGAGCTTATATTCCGCGCTCAAGGACTGCGTGGCCGCCATCGAAAGCTCCTCGCCTTTTTCGTCCAGCAGCATGATGGAACATATCTTGGAGTTGAGCATTTCAGCCGTGACCACCACGATCAGGTTAAGGATCTCATCCAGGTAACTTTCACTCGTGATCGAATGGCTGACCTTGATCAAAGAATCAAACTGCATGGCCTTTTTCTTGGTCTCTTCGAAAAGCCTGGCATGTTCGATGATACCGCCGGCCTGCTTGGCGATCATGTCAATCAGGTTGACGGTTTCCACCGAATAATCCTGCTGGCTCTTATGCTGGACATTAACGACCCCCACGGCCCTTCCCTTATAAATGATGGGAACGGACAAAAACGCCTCATACCGGTCTTCCGGAAGCACGTCAAAACTTTTGAACCGGGGGTCCTTGTAGGCGCGCGCCTTGATGGCCACGGTCTTGTTCTCCCGGGCCACCCAGCCGGTGATGCCCTCCCCGGTTTTGAGAACAATGTTGCCCAGCTCCTTTTTGTGGGCGGTCTTGGAGGCCATGAGCACGAGGTTGCTCTTGTTCTCGTCCAGAAGATAGATAAAAACAGAATCCGCGTCCGTCATCTCGGTGACGATCTTGACGATCAGCTGCAGGGTCAGGCTTAAGTCAAGCTCTGAAGAGGCAATGTCCACGATGTTGCGCAGGATCTGCAGCTCCTGTGCCGCAGTCACGCTTACCTTCTTATTTTTAGTTCGTTCAGCCATAATGGAATGGCACTACGATATCACAACCTCCCGTCTGTCTCAAGTATTTATTCTTCCATGCGGTGGAAAAGGAGGGCATAATTCCTTACGCAAAGGTTCATCCTAAGCCTTCCACATCCGATTGGGAACGCAGTACTGCCAAACAAGATATTGGGCAACCCAATACCTTGGCGTAAGGAATTATGCCCTCCTTTTCCACCAAAACTTGTCGCGAGAAAGGGGTTTTTCGAGTATCCTCTTGACAATAATAAGTTTATTTCTATGATTGAAGATACGAAACGTGGCATCAAAGGTAAATTATGTCTCTTTTTTTCTTTTATTTCTTTGCAGCCATCCTGATCGCCGCCTGCCTTTCCGTGGTGCTGGCGCGCCATCCCCTTTATAATGTTTTGTCCCTTGTCGTCGCTATTTTTGCCCTATCTTGCCTCTTTGTGCTGCTGGAGGCATATTTCGTGGGCATGGTCCTTTTACTGGTCTATGCGGGCGCGGTCCTGGTATTCTTCCTTTTTGTGGTCATGTGCCTGAACCTGAACGCCCTGCCATTGATGCAACCGGCCCAAAAACAGCTTCAATGGTTCGGCGCCTTGGGCGGCTTGATGTTCGCGGGCACCTTTCTTTTGGCCATGAAAAGTTTCCTGGCGGCCCGCGCCATGGGGCCTTCCTCGATCCGCGGGACGATCGAGGCAGTGGGAAAAATTCTCTTTACAAATTACCTGCTGCCCTTTGAGCTGACATCACTCCTTTTACTGGTGGCGGTCTTCGGGATCGTATCCCTGGCCCAGGGCGCCCTAAGCACAGGCAAGGAAAGATAAAAATGGTCCCATTAGGATCCTATTTGATGTTAAGCGGCATCGTATTTGCGATAGGGCTGGTTGGTGTCACCACCAGCCGCCACGTGATTAAGGTCCTTTTGTCCCTGGAGCTGCTGCTGGCGGCGTCCAACCTCTCTTTTGTGGCTTTTTCCAAGTTTAACGGCGATTACGCGGGGCAGCTGATCGTATTTTTTGTCATACTGGTCGCTGCTGCGGAGGTGGCCATAGGGCTTGCCATCATCGTCCTGATGTACCGCCAATTGTCGACGATCCAGGCCGATGCGTTAAAGGAAATGAAATGGTAGACCCCCATTTAGTCTGGACAGCCTTTTTTGCGCCGCTGGCGGCTTGCGTTTTGATCACGCTTTTGTTTTTGAAAAACAAGACCGCCAGCAGCCTGGTTGCCATTGCCGGCATCCTAACTTCTTTTATTTGCAGCTGTCTGGTCTTTGGCCAAATATTCCATACCCAGCACCCTGCGCAATTGCAGCAATCATTGGCCTGGATCCATTTCGACGCCCTGACCATCAATTTCGGCTTCCTCATGAACCCTCTGGCCATCGTCATGCTCCTCATCGTCACCGGGGTGGGCAGCGCCATTTTCATCTATTCCAGGGGATACATGGATGAAGACCCCAGCGCCCCAAGATTTTTCGCGGAATTGAGCCTCTTTGCCTTCTCCATGATCGGCATTGTGTTGTCCAACAATTTTATCCAGCTTTTCATCTTTTGGGAGCTGGTAGGGTTGAGTTCCTATCTGCTGATCGGTTTCTGGTACACCAAGCCCTCGGCCGCCGATGCCGGGGTCAAGGCTTTCCTGGTCAACCGGTTGTCCGACTTCGGCTTTCTCTGCGGCATCCTCTTATTGTGGAGCGTCTCCGGTATCGCGGGCGGTGTCCGCAGCTTTCAATTTACTGACCTCGCCGCTGTGGTCCCTCTTTTAAATCCCCATTTACTGACGGTCATCGCCCTGTTGTTGTTTTGCGGTGTGGTGGGTAAATCCGCCCAAATCCCTTTGCACGTCTGGCTCATCGATGCCATGGAAGGCCCCACACCGGTCAGCGCCCTTATCCATGCGGCCACCATGGTGGCGGCCGGTGTTTATTTCCTGGCCCGTGTTTTTTTTGTTTTTGCGCATTCCCCGACAGCCCTTACAACCATTGCCTATGTGGGGGCCATCACCTCTTTAATGGCCGCTATCCTGGCCGTTGCCGAAAATGACATCAAAAGGATCCTGGCATATTCCACCTTAAGCCAACTTGGGCTGATGGTCATGGCCTTAGGATTAGGCGGCCCGGTCCAGGGAATGTATCACCTGACCACCCATGCCTTTTTCAAAGCGCTGTTGTTCCTGGGCGCAGGCAGCGTGATCCACGCCCTTCATGAAGAACAAAATATTTGGAACATGCGCGGCCTTTGGAAAAAAATGCCCATAACAGGTTGGACGTTTTTTATCGGTATGCTGGCCTTAAGCGGCATTCCTCCTTTGAGCGGGTTTTGGAGCAAGGATGCGATCCTATACCTGGCTTTTAAATCCAGTTTTACGATTTATTTGATCGCGGCCGTGGCCTGCGGTTTAACTGCTTTTTACATGGGGCGGTTGTTTTGCGTGGCATTCTGGGGCAAACCGTCCGAATCTCATGGGGGCCACGGCATCCACGAATCTCCGGCAGTTATGACCGTTCCTTTGATTTTTCTGGCCGTGCTTTCGGTCATCGGCGGATTCATCGGCATTCCACATTTTCTCTCTCCCCAGGAAACCCCTGAAAAACTGAACATGGGCATGGCGGCGGTCTCCTCCGTCGTCGCATTCTTGGGGCTGGGCTTCGCGTATATGTTCTATGGCAGGCGTCCTGCAGTCGATCCATTGATTGCCCTGCTTAAAAACTTTTATACCGCCATGAAAAACAAATTTTACTTCGACATCGTCTACGGATGGTATGTGGACCATGTCCAGCAGAACATTGCGCTGTTTTTATACCGGTTTGAACGAGAATTCATTGTCCGCTTATTTCTGGGCGGGGTCACGGCCGCGGCCCGCGCCGGCGGCAGGACATTGCGTTATTTCCAGAACGGCATCGTCCAGTTCTATGCCCTCGTTTTTGTCATGGGCGCCGTGTGTTTATTTTTGGTACTGACTAAAACTTTATGACACCTGATCTTTCGTGGATCTTTTTATCACCCTTGCTGGGGCTTATCCTGGTGGCCCTCGTGCCTCCGGAGAGAACCTGCCTCATCCGGCGGATATCCGCCGTTGCCACACTTGTTCCCTTTGTCCTTTCCGTCTGGGCGTATGCAGCTTACGACCACGCGGCCGGCGGCTTTCAATTTGTCCAGAGTGTCCCCTGGGTCCTGCCGCTGGGGATTTCTTATCATCTGGGCATCGACGGCATCAACTCCCTGCTCATCGTCCTGTTGGGCGCCGTTTCATTTACGGCGGTGTTGATCTCCTCATCCATCAAGGAGAGGATCAAAGAATATTACATTCTGCTTTTGATAACAATCCTCGGCACCTACGGCGCTTTTCTGTCGCTGGACATCTTCTTTTTCTATTTCTTCCATGAAGTGGCTGCTGTCCCGGTCTTTTTGATGATCGCCATCTGGGGGTCCGAAAAACGGGAATATGCCGCCATGAAACTGACCCTGTATCTGGCCGCCGGAGCAGCTGTTGCCCTGGTCGGATTGCTGGCCCTTTATCTGGCCAGCGGGGTCCAGACATTCGATTTGGTCGCCCTGCAGGCGCAATTGGCCAGACATCCTATACCCATCGGCGTACAAAACTGGATTTTCCCGCTTATCGTCGTCGGCTTTGGCATCACCCTTACCCTGTGGCCTTTTTACACCTGGGCGCCGGTGGGTTATGGGGAAGCGCCCACCGCCGTCAGCATGCTGCATGCCGGCGTGCTCAAAAAACTGGGGGCCTATGCCATCATCCGTTTTGCAATTCAGCTCATGCCGCAAGCGGCCCATGTCTGGATGCCTTTTATTGCAGCGCTGGCTGTTGCCAACATCATCCATTGCGGACTGGTCGCGCTGACCCAGCGCGACCTGAAATATCTTTTGGGATATTCCAGCTGCAGCCACATGGGCTACATCCTGCTTGGCCTGGCCTGCTTTAATACCATGGGCATCAATGGTGTGGTGTATTTGATGTTCGCCCACGGCATCATGGCCGCCCTCGCCTTTGCTTTGACCGGCTTCGTGGAGACCCAAACTAAAACGCGCGATCTTGATGAATGGGGCGGCATAACCAAATACATGCCATTTGTGGGCACCTGTTTTATAATGGCTGCCCTGGCAAGCGCCGGGGTTCCGGGGTTCGCCAATTTCGTCGCTGAGATCCTGGTGCTCTTAGGCGCGTGGGACCAATACCGCTGGTATACGGTGTGGGCCGTCTTCGGGCTGGTCATCACGGCCATCTATTTGATGAAAGCCATCCGCCTGGGGTTCCAGGGTCCGCCCAGGCCACAGTTTGCCTCCCTGACGGACGCGCGGACTACGGTGGATAAACTGCCTTATGCCTTATTATTGGCCTTATTAATATTGACCGGGTGCTTGCCGACGGTCATTTTGTCGCACATCCAAACAAGCACCCGGGTGATCGTAGAAAGCATGCGTTAGCTATGTTCCCTGTGATCAATTGGAATTTGGTTTCTCTTGAAGTCCTGATGTCCATCATTCTGGTGGGGCTGACGGTGTTGGACATCGTGCTGCCCAAGAACACTCAAAAGGACTGGCTGGGACTTTTAAGTTTCATCGCCCTCTTGGGCCTGATCGCCTTCTGGCTCACCCAGGGGGCCTTGCGCGGCGTCACCTTCAGCGGCATGTTCGTCATGGACCCCCTGGCCTGGTTCTTCAAGGCCTTTTTTCTCGTTGTCATGGTCTTTATTTTCGCCATGACCAGGGAGTTCTTTAAATCCCTCGGCGAGCGGCGCAATGAATTTTATTTGCTGTTATGGCTGGCGCTGATCGGCATGTGCCTGATCGCCTCAAGCGCGGATTTTCTGATGCTTTTTATTTCAATAGAAGTTCTTACCATTTCCCTCTACGTCATGACCGCGTATCTCAAAACCGACAAGCTCTCCATTGAAGCCGGGATGAAATATTTGATCCTGGGTTCCCTGGCAGCGGGGTTTTTTCTCTACGGCATCAGTTTTCTGTACGGGGCGGCCCATTCCACGCATTTTGGCGTGATCGAATACTTCTGCCGGACCCATGCCATGTCTTCCATGACTCTTTTTGCCCTGGTCCTTATTTTTGCGGCGGTCTCTTTCAAGGCCGCGGCTGTCCCGTTCAATCTGTGGGTCGCTGATGTTTACCAGGGTGCGCCGACGCCGGTCACGGCCCTTTTGTCCGTCGGTTCCAAAGCTGCGGGGTTTGTTGTCCTGATGCGCCTTTTTTTCTTTGTTTTCAACGCCTGGCACCCCCAGTGGAGCCTTGTGTTGGCCATCCTGTCGGCGATCACCATGACCTACGGCAATTTGATAGCGATGTTCCAGACCAACATCAAAAGACTGCTGGGTTACTCAAGCGTCGCCCATGCGGGTTATCTTTTGATGGGCCTCGCCGCAGGCACGGCCTTGGGTGCTGCGGGGATCAATTACTATCTTTTGGGGTATCTTTTTACGAACCTGGCCGCGTTTATGGTCATCGTCGTATTTTCGATGGCCGCCGGCAGCGACGCCATCGCGGATTATGCGGGACTGTCCCGGCGCTCGGGTATTTTAGCGTTGGGCCTTCTGCTGGCTCTGGTGTCTCTGGCAGGCATTCCGCCTTTGGCAGGGTTCTTCGGTAAATTCATTCTCCTCATGGCCGTTATTAAAAGCGGCTACGTGTGGTTGGCCCTTATCGCAGCCGCGAACATCGTGGTGTCGTTCTATTACTACCTGATGGTCGCCAGGCGCGTCTATGTCGATCCTCCGGCGGCGGATGCCGCGCCGGTCGTTGTGGCGCAAGGGCTGCGGCTTTTACTCATCTTCGCCATGGCCGGGATCATCGCCATCGGCATCTTCCAGGGGCCGTTCTTCAACGCCGCCCTGACCGCTATAAAGTAAAGTTTCCTGAGCCGGAAGACGGATCAATAACCGTGGGGAAGTGCGTAAAGGGAATTTCTAAGCTGGACGGTTTTCTTGAGGCCCGCCAGCTCATGGATCATGGTCTGCTGGAACTCGATATATTTCTTTCTGGCGGCCGCGTAATCTTTGGCCTGGGTCAACCGGAAAATTTCCTGATCAAAATTTTCCGCTTCCTGGGCGATCCTGTCCAATTGCCGCCGGATGTACACCTGTTGTGACAACTGCCGGAAATTATTTTTTAGCCTGATCAATTTCCCCCGGACAACCGCGGAGTCTTTTTCACCTGCCAGAAAAGCCGCCTGCTGATATAACATAAGGGCCCTGGTTTCCAGCCCCTTCTCGATCGCGGGGCTGCGCATGGCCCTGATCCGAAGCATCTCATTGTCCAATTCACGGGCGGCCTTGCGGTTTGTGTCTTTCTGGAAAGCAACGGTGGATCTATAGTCAGGCATTGTCTCCTCGACCTTGTTAAAGGCCGCCAGCGCCTGGCCCATCCTCTGCTGCCGGTATAAATTCAACGCCTCATCGTACATCTGCTCCGTGAGGCGGCGGTGCTGCCGGCGCTCTTGGCGGGCATGCTGTTTCTTCAATGCTTTTAAAATGATCTCCTCGGCCTTAAGGAGCCTCGCCGTGTCCTGGATGTTGATGCCTTCCATCGCAGCGTCGGCCGGGGCTTCGCCGGTGGAAGGCCCGCTTTGCGCGTAAGAGGGATGGAAAACCGGCAGGAAAAACAAAAGAAAGGCTAGGGCGCACCTTTTTATCATTTTGGTTGGGCCTGGGCAGAATACTTCTTTTGGATGCTCCTCCATTGGGCAAGCTGTTGCGGCGTCAATATCTCCGCGACCTTCCTGCTGTCCTCAATGTTCCGGTAAGATATGTCCACCTGGATCCTGGACATTTCTTCCAATTTGCTTTTAATGGCCGCCATATCGGCATTCTTCTCGATCAACTGGTTCAATTGGGCCCCCAACTCCTTTAACGTGTTGTTTTGTCCGTCTATAAAATTCTGCTCGTCATAAAGCAGTGCTTTGAGTTTAAGTTCCTGGTCATCGGTGATCCCCAATTCGTTTTTAAAAGAAAAAATGGTCTTTACCTGCTCCGGCTGATTTTGGGCGAAACAACGCGGTACGGCCATACAGACAAACAGCAATAAGCCTAATAATAACCCTCTTTTTCTCATGTTCATGACTCCTTTTGGATGGCA
This sequence comes from Candidatus Omnitrophota bacterium, assembly GCA_028865345.1. Taxonomy (GTDB): domain Bacteria; phylum Omnitrophota; class Gorgyraeia; order Zapsychrales; family Fredricksoniimonadaceae; genus JABDGZ01. The sequence goes on from JAGWKL010000016.1 coordinate 30,113, forward strand.
AACAGGATTCTTTTATTTATTTATTCTAAATATCGAACAAAAAGATTGTCAAGGATTAATCGAAGTAAAACCTGTCAAGCCGCCGGCGGTCAAAGGCGGCAAAGGATTAAATAAAAATTGCTGCAGGTAGCTGTGCGCTAAAATACGTTGTGCCAAGGCCCCTTCCATGTAGACGATTTGGGCCAAAAGCTGCCAGTCAGCTTTCTGTTCCTCCTTGATCCAGGCAGGGTTTGATGTCCGGTCCATCTGATCAAGCATGGCGATCGCCCGCCGGCATTGCTCCTTGGCGCGGACAAAGTCCAGGTGCTGAAAATAGAATACGGCCTTGATTTCAGCCTGGACCACCTGGCGCATTGTCCCATGGAAAAGCAAGGCCTTTTTAAGCCTCTGCCGCAATCTCTTAAGCTCCCCGCCAGACTCTCCGCCGGAGACCTGCATGTCTTGAAGATACATTTGGGGGCCGACGAGCTGTTCATATCTTTCCATCATTTGCCAAAGTTTGAAGATCCCTTCAGGCAGGTCTTGCGGTTTTAAATACGTCAGGGCCCTTTCCTGCCAGAGAATGGCGTTCCTCACTTCCCCATACCGGATGAAGACATCCGCCATTTTGTCCGACCACAGCTCAGGGCCGGTCGAGGCCAGAGGCTCCCCGGAGGATTGGGCCAGGATCTCCTCGGCCAACGTCAGCGCCTGGGCATATTTTCCCTGGTCATACATATTAATGAACGCCTGAACATCCCCGCTGATGTCGCCCGGCCTGCCCTGGCTGGATTTGACGGGCCCGAAGGACGCCTGGCCTATGGGCATGGCGGGTGCCGACGTCACATTCGAGAACAACGGCCCCAGGGTGATATAAAATCTGACCGTGACGGGATTGCTCGTCAGTTGGGAATCGGTGGCCGAAATCGAAATTTGCTCGATCTTCGTCATGTTCATCAGCCCGCCCGCCGTCAGGACGCCGTCGGTAAACCCGAGCACCTCGCCTGTCCCTAAAACCACGGGGCGGCCTGAAGCGTCCGTCACCGTAGGAAGGTTGGCGCTCCCCAGTCCCGCCGCATCAAAGGTGAAGGTCTTGTCTCCGGTATAGGAGACCGCCACGTTGCCGTACGGGTCAAAGGCCGTCAGGCCCAGCTGGTCGGTCATGCCCACCGTCAGCAGTGCCGACGGCGCCGTCAAAACCAGGCTGCTTGCGGCGCCGGCGTTCACCGTGATCGTCACCGTAGCGCTCGTCAAATGCCCGTCGGTGGCTGAAAGGCCGAAGGTCTGGGCCTTGTAGAGGCGCATCAGACCGCCGGCGGTACTCACCCCGTTGGTGAAGGTCAGCAACTCGCTGGTACCGAAACCGGCCGCCGTGCCGGATAAGTCCGTCACCGTCGGAGAATAAACGCCTATGGCGCCCGCTCCGCTGAAGGTGAAGGCCCTGTTACCGCTATATGTGGTCGCCACGTTGCCGAATACGTCATACGCGGTGATCGTCAGTTGATCGGTGTCGCCCGCGGTCAGGGTGGTGGTCGCCGGTGTCAGGACCAGCCTGACAGCCACGGCGGGAGTGACCGTTATCCCCACCGTGTTGCTCGTCAGGGTCCCGTCGCCGGCAACCATGGAGGCATTCTCTACTTTGTAAAGGGTCATCAGGCCGCCGGCCGTGCTCACCCCGTTGGTAAAGGTGATTGTTGTAGGCATCCCCAAATCCACCGCAGCGCCGGTCTTGTCTGTCACGTCGGGAATATAGCTGTTGAAGTTGCTGGCGCCGCTGAAGGTGAAGGTCTTGTCGCCGGTATAACCGGTCGCCACGTTGCCGTAGGTGTCATAAGCTGTAACGGTCAGCTGGTTCGTGCTGCCGGCGGACATCGTGTTGCTCGCTGCGGTCAATTCCAGGCTGACGGCCGCACCCGGCGTAACTGCCACATTTAAAGTATTGGTGGTAAAGGTCCCGTCATTGGCTGTGATGGAAGCATTCTGTGCTTTATACAAGGTCATCAACCCGCCTGCCGAACTGACTCCGTTGGTGAAGGTCATGGTCTCGGAGGTGCCGAAGTCGACCGCCCCGCCTGTCTTGTTCGTCACTGTAGGATGGTAGGAGCCGATGGTATTAGCCCCCGAGAAGGTAAAGGTCTTGTCCCCTGTATATCCCGTGGCTACGTTGCCGTAGGTATCGTAAGCTGTGATCGTCAACTGGTCGGTCGCGCCTGCGGTGATGCTGCCGCTTGCCGCTGACAATGTCAAACTTACTGCCGCCGCAGAGCTGACCGTCACAGGAACGGAATTGGAAGTCAGGGCGCTGCTCGTCGCGCTGACAGAAGCTGTCTCAGCTTTATACAAAGTCATCAATCCGCCTGCCGTGCTGACACCATTGGTAAAGGTCAGGGTCTCAGAGGCCCCGAAATTGATTGCCGTGCCGTTTTTGTCCGTCACCGTCGGATGATTGCCGTATGCGGAGACGGACGCGCCGCTGAAGGTGAAGGTCTTATCTCCGGTATAAGAAGTGGCCACGTTGCCATAAGTGTCATAGGCTGTGATGGTCAGCTGATCGGTTGTGCCGGCAGCGATTGAGCCCGAAATGGCGGACAAGGTGAGGCTGACAGCCGAAAGCGGATTGACAGTCATACTCACGGCATTGCTGGACAGGGTCCCGTCATTGGCAATGATCAACGCATTCCCAGCCTTGTACAAAGTCATGAGCCCCCCTGCCGTACTGACACCATTGGTAAAGGTCAGGGTCTCGGAAGTTCCGAAGTTTACCGCTGTCCCGTTCTTATCCGTGACCGTCGGATGATAGCTGCCCACCGTACCGGCCCCTGAAAATGTGTATGTCTTGTTGCCGGTATAGGAGCTCGCCACGTTGCCATAAGTGTCATAGGCGGTGACCGTCAATTGGTCTGTGCTGCCTGCCGGCATTGTTGAGCCGGCCGCGGTAAGGGTTAGGCTCGCTGCCGCCGAGGCACTGACCGTCACTGAGACAGTGTTGCTGGTGAAGGTCCCGTTGGTAGCCGAAACCGCTGCTGTCTGTGCATCATATAATGTCATGAGCCCGCCGGCGGTGCTCACCCCGTTGGTAAAGGTCAGATTTTCGACCGTGCCGAAATGGATCGCAGAACTGGCATTGTCCGTTACCGTGGGGCTGGTGCCGTCGGGTGAGCCGGACGCGCCGCTGAAGGTGAAGGCCTTGGCGCCTGCGTATGAGGTCGCCGTGTTGCCGTATGTATCGTAGGCTGTGATCGTCAACTGGTCGGTTGCGCCTGCGGTGATGCTATTACTTGCTGCTGACAGGGTCAGGCTGGCTGCCGCCGCCGGAGACACCGTTACGCTGACGCCATTCGTAGTCATGCTGCCTATGGTCGCTGAAATGGATGTGGCCCCCGCTTTATAAAGCGTCATCAACCCGCCTGCGGAACTGACACCATTGGTAAAGGTGATGGTCGTTGATGTCCCGAAAGTTTTGAGGGCGCCACTCTTGTCTGTTACCGTCGGGTAATAGGCGCCAATGTTAGTTGCCCCGCTAAAGCTCACGCTCTTGTCACCGGAATAAGAAGTCGCCACGTTGCCGTAGGTGTCATAGGCTGTGATCGTCAGCTGATTGGTGTTTCCGGCCAGCATGGAGCCGCTGTTGGCCGACAACCCCAAGCTTACGGCTGATGAAGGCGTGACACTGACATTGGCGGCATTGCTGGTGAAGATACCGTCGGTGGCGGTGATCGAAGCGCTCTGGACCTTATACAAGGTCATCAACCCGCCTGCCGTGCTCACCCCGTTGGTAAAGGTCAACGTCTCGGAGGTTCCGAAGTTAACTGCGCTGTTTGTCTTGTCCGTTACCGTCGGATGATAACTGCCTATGCTGTTGGCTCCTGCAAAGGTAAAGGTCTTGTCTCCCGTATATCCCGTGGCTACGTTGCCGTATGTATCGTAGGCTGTGATCATCAACTGGTCGGTCGCTCCTGCGGTGATGCTTCCGCTTGCTGCTGACAATGTCAAACTTGCTGCC
>JAGWKL010000041.1 GCA_028865345.1 Candidatus Omnitrophota bacterium
ATCAAACGCCCAGCGTTCCGAGGGATAAAAATCATCCCACTTGTCCCTGAAACCATCCAGCCACCGGGCAATGCCGCTGCTGGAATAATTTATATTTGCATGACTCAATCAACATCCCCTGTTAATGGTTTTTTCTAAAAATACAATTGGATAATTTCGCCTCCGGCACTCCTTGAGGATACTTGGCATGAAGGGAAAAACCATTCTCCTCCAAAAATTTGGGGATCTTAGTATCTTCTTCGCCCAATTCGATCAGCAGGCTTTTCATGAGCGGGTTCTGCAAGGTTTTCCTGGCACCTTGCAAAATCACCCATTCATTGCCATCCACATCGAGCTTGATGTGCTGCGGAACCGGGAGGTTCAACTGCTTGATGAACTCGTCCATAGCATAGGCCAGGGTGGCCTGCCTGTAGGCCGGCACAAAGGAATGATTATGCTCATCTTTGGCCTCCCCGAGGGTATGGGTGGCCCCGCCTATGATAAGGTTCCTATAATTAAAATAATCCACGGCGGTCTTGTCCGAGAAGGCGATGTTAAAAGGCGTGATGGTTTCCTGGAAGCCGTTGATATGGATATTATTGCACAACCGCGGAAAATTCAAGAAAGACGGTTCAAAAGCATAAACTGAAACCTTGCCTTTAAAGTATGCAGCGGCCAGCAATGAATAGGCACCGACGTTGGCGCCGATATCGAAAAAGACATCCTTGTCCTTAAAAAAAGTTTCTATCCACTCTACTGTTTCAGGTTCCTTCCGGCAAGAATTGGTCCTTACCCGGTATTCCATGGACGAAGCCACGTCCAGCAAGATCCTTCCTTTGGAATAGTCCATCCTTTTGACAACCTTCAGGTGGCTTTTTAAAAAGACCTTTATGCCCGGAGGCAGAATGTTAACCGCATGGCCAGCCATCCTATCAGCCCATTGCCCCATCGCGTCCACCATGCCTCGTAATTGCCGGCGCTGATTTTGGGGAATGGTCTTTCTTAATAATTTTTTCATTAGAGTTCCTATAATTATTTTAAAATTAAGACTTTATTTTAAAAGGCCAAAACAAATTAGTCAAATTTAAAGACCCGCAGGTTCTCATCAGTGACAGGATGAAAATACCTGCGGATATAGTCCAGCGCTTGTGCAAGCCGTCTTTGGTACAAAATATCATCCATCTGTTCGATATCACCCATGACGTCCGCCAGGCGGCCGTTTTCGGTCACCGTCCACTTCAAGGCATGGGATTGAAACAAAGGATCATAGCTCAATATGTCCCTGGGTTCAAAATTAATGACCGGTTTGCCCATGCTGAGGGCTTCCAAAACAACTGCGCTCTGCCAATAGATGACAATATCCGACCAAGCCAAATCCTGCTTTAAATCACCATGGGAGATTTCAAGATGCGGGTACTGGACGGCATCAAAATGGAATTTCTTCGACAACAACTCCCAGGGCAGGGCCGGATGGCACCTGACCCTTAAACGGTAACGGCTTTGAGCCCCCAGCTGTTCAACGGCAAATTTAAACATCCGGGCCGTCTGCTCGACCCCATCGAGCACAAGCAAAATGTGTCCTTGGAATTTCCGGCGGCCGGCCGGCTGGATCTCCCGTAAATATTCATACCGCAAGGCGCAGGCGCTCAAGACCGGCACCTGCCCGTAATCACCGTAGTGCCGGATAATTTCTTTGGAAATTTCCCCGGCCGTCAAAACCCGGTCAGGCAAAGGGACGATATTCTTCTCCGAAGGGTGAACAAACATATTCAAGGCGGCCTGCGGGACCACCGAATGCTGATAGCCGTCGACCCTTGTCAACGGGCTGAACCGGCGGCAAGCCAGGATGGACATTCTCTCCCAGGGATTGTTTTCGAAGGTAAAAAGGAACTTTTTTACCCGCAGCTTGCTGAATAGGCCGCGCATCGCATCATAATGCAAAAACTGAAACAGCTGTATGCCGTTCATGGTCCTGGCCAGTTCAAAACGAAGGATATCCGAAACATCCACCCCCCGAAAATGCATCGGGGTGCCAAACTCCAGGCGGAAGGTCAAAATTCTCCAGAACGCCCGAAGAATGTCCCATCCATTTAGGAAGAATTCGACGGGTATCAGGACCAGCGCCTGTTCCCGCAGCGCTCTTTTTATGAATTGCGGGTATCCTTGCCAGTGGTAGCTCAATATCAGGACATCATTGTCCTTGGATAAAATCCTTGGTAAACGGCCAAAAAATGGGTCGCTATAGTCCCCTTTGTCGTCCCAGGAAGAAGGGTAAGAAAAAGTTTTGATGACATAAAACTCTTTCTGGGGCGATAACCGCCGGCGCGCATAGGACCGCAGGACAATGCGGGCCCAAAGAGCCCTGAAGTAAAAACGCAGGGCATGAGAAAGGAGCCTTAAAAAACATCTCCCCAAGCCGGCCGTACGCCGCAGAAGCGCCTCCCCCGCCGCTTGCGGCCAGATGAGATTCCTGCCGTATTTAAGCAGGGCTTTTTGCAGCGCCTCATAAATACCAATGGAGGGGCCTATAATCAGCAGCGGCCTGTCCTGGCAGAGGCGAAGGCCCCTTTCAATGTCCATCAACTCCTGTACAAGTTCCGGCAAAGGAGAGACATACCTGTTCTTAGACGAGATGTCCGTCGCCCACCAAAGAAATTTCTCCCCATGGAGGCTGTTAAGGGAAGCAATAAATCCCGTATAATCGCGTATGAAGGCCGCACGCTCATCTTCGGAAACGGGAGCAGCAATGGTCTCAATGGTCTGGGCGTCTGCCAGATCCTCTAATCCATCCGCAGACCGCAGGACCAGGCAGGCCGACTTATCAAGGCGGCCCCGTATCCCTCTTCGCAAGACTCGGGTCTTTGCAAAGGCATTGATATCATTGATCGCAAAAATCTTTGCCATAAGGTTATTGCCGGGGACCGCGCTGGACTTTGTCCTTGCCCCAGCGGCGGGCATAGCTTTCCGCAGCCCTGGCCATGACATCCGAGGGGCGCTCATTCCTGCGCAGCCCTTCCAAAAGCTCTTTAAGATACCCGCTCATCCGGCGGGCCGCCAGGCCGTCATGGAACGGGTCGAGGCGGTCGATCATCGCTGACCAGTCACCCAGAGGGGAAGCCGGTGAAGGATCTTTAAAATAATCCTGGCAAGCCCGCCAGGCGCTGTCCCAGTCTTTAAAAATTACATCCTCACCCAGTTGATACAACGGGCTTGAGGGCCAGCCCTCAAAATCCATTAAAATCGTCCTGGTCCCGCTTAAGGCGGATTCCAGGCCTGCTGTGGCCGTCCCCAGCATCTCATGGACGGCTAGGTCGCTGGCCATTGAAGCAGCGGCGGGCGGGAAGGGACTTTGGATGTCGCCTTGATCGAAGACATAACAACGTCCGGTTTGCCGGGCCTTGTCTAAAAGTCCGGCCGCCGCCCCCAGCCTTGCGCGCAATGTCTTGGGCACTTTCGGTTTAAAAATAAGTCCGAGTGTCGGGGTTGTCAGTAATTTTTCCAGCCAAAATTCATAATTTTCCTGCAGAAAACGATGGTTGAAGAACCACCGCCCATCGTCGATGGTGTTCTCATCAAAGAACGCGAGGACATGCCTGGCGCCGGCTTGCGCCAAGCTTTGACGTAATTGCTTTGCGCCTTCTCTTAAATGCCCGAACCGGAAGTCCCCCAAATAGCCGGTGGCCACATGATAACGGAAATCCGAACCGTTTTGCATTTCGATCCCGTACTCGGCTTTAGAAAAACTGAAAATAATGTCGCTGCCCACCGCCAATATGGGTGTCGGATTGGATTCATAGGATCTTTGATAGATGGCTGACACGCCGCCGGCCATGCTCAATGCCTCCGCCATGGCGATATGCTCAGGTTCATTTTTATAAAAACTGGCCCATAGTTTAATTTGGCAGCGTTTGAAGAAATCTTCCCAGTAGCTGCGGCAGTGTGCATATTGTGCGGTGAATGCCGCATAATCTTTTGGCAGACGGCTGAAATCCCAGCGTTCGTCCATACGCGTACCGGCACTGCCCCTGTGAAAAACAGGGACTTTAGAAGGAGATACCAGGCTCGACTGGGCCGTCAAAGCTATGGCCTCGATCCCCTCCTGCTGCATCACCCTAAGCTTATCCTCATCGACGGGGTTGTAACTGCCGTTAAATACCAGCCGGACATCATTGCCCCTAATGCCTTCTGCATCGAAAAAAAACAGGTCTGAAATGCGCTGGGGGTTGAGGCCGAATTCCAGCCTCGACTCCAAGAGCAGCCTGGTATCGGCGAACTGAGAAGACTCCTGAGTCCGGACTTTGGGCCCGAACACTGTCGATAAAATATGCCTCAGAAGCGCCTTGAAGACTTTTACATTTAATTTGGAGAATTTCTTACCTATTTTTTGCCAGGGGGCTTTCCAGGAATGGTATGGCTTCATCAGCGACAGTCTGATGTGCTTCGAGGCGGCATACTCACAAAGCTGTTGGGAAAACGGCCTTGAGAATAAAAAAAGTTCGGTGACTTTGGGAGCTCCGTTGATCGTGCCGGCATGCCAACGGACGAAATTAATCAACTGGACCGCCTGCCTGATAAGAAGGTACCTGCCCTCACTATAAAGATCCAGCGAACAGACCGGCGCCTTCATCAAGAACAGGGCAAGCCTCTTGTCCTTCTTCAAGGAATCGGGGATGTCCCTGCAGATCATCCCCCCCATCACCGCCAACTCTTCGTACACCACCTTTAATCGGACGGAAACGCCGTCTTTGTCCCTCACCTCGGCGCATTGGAACCTGAGCTCCTGAAAGGTCACAGGGCAAATGCCGGACAATACCTGCGCTAAAGCTAATGCCGCAGGATCATGATCAAAGAAAAAGACCTGTATTTTCTCCGCCGGTTTTAACTGGACCAGCTTGGGAAGATCGGCTTGCAGCCATGCCAATGTCAGGCGTTCAAGATAAATGAGTCCGGAAGGACTTTCCCGGGCAGGGGCCTCTGAAGCCATTATATTCTCCCGTTATTCTTGATAATACCGATGACCCTGCTCTGCCCGGCACGACCCAACGTCTTCGATGATGGCAGGCTTAAGGCTTCCTTGTAGAGACGGACAGCCTCAGTGATCTGGAAGGAGGTGCAGCCTTTAAAAATTTTCTGCAAATGCAGGGGCCGCCACAACGGCCTGGACTGGATCCCGGCCCCGGAAAGTTTTTTCATCAACACGCGGCTGTCCATCCCATATTTCTTTGCGTTGACCAACACCGTGTACAGCCAGAACGTTGACCTGGCCCAAGAAGCCTCCTGCGGCAGGACAAGGCCTTCAAGCCCGCGCAGCCCCTCATCATAACGTTTGGCTATGGCGCGTTTTTTCTCGACAAATTCATCGAGTTTTTCCATCTGGGCCACGCCGATGGCGGCCTGCACATTGGTAAGCCGGTAATTGTAACCGATAGCATCATGGATATATTCCACGGCATCGGCCCTGGCCTGGGTGGTCAGGTGACGTGAACGCGCGGCTATCTTGGGATCGTTGGTTGCCAGCATTCCGCCGCCCCCACAGGTGATGATTTTGTTGCCGTTGAAACTAAAACAGGCGATATCAGCCGCAAAACCGGTGTTCCGGCCCCGGTATTGAGAACCGATACTTTCCGCAGCATCTTCGATGACCACAAGTCCTAAGCGTCCGGCTAATTCCATCAAGGGCGCCATATCCACCGGATGGCCCAGCAGGTGCACCGGAATTATGGCTTTTATATTTCGCTTGGTCCGGCGGTTAAACACTCCTTTGCGGGAAACCTTGCATTGACGGGAAAGAAAATCTGCCGTCTTTTGCACATCGATCTGCCAATGGCGCGGTTCCACATCGACAAACACCGGCCATGCGCCGGTGTAGCGCACGGCAAAGGCGGGCGCGGCAAAGGTCAATGACGGCATGATGACTTCATCGCCCTCGCCCACCCCAGCCGCCATCAAGGCGGTATGCAGCGCCGCTGTGCCGCTGGCGCAGGCAACAGCGTATTTACGCCCGGTGTAACGGGCGACATCCGACTCAAAACGTTCGACGTAACTGCCCACTGAGGAGACCCAGCCGGTGTCCAGGCATTCTTTGACATTGCGCCATTCATGGCCGCACAGGCACGGCTCGCTTAAAGGAATAACCTTGCCTTTTTTCATACGGCTGTCCATCCTCCATCCACCATCAACGCCTCGCCGGTAATATAAGACGATGCGTCACCGGCCAGGAATACCGCCGCATTGGCGACATCCTGGGGAATACCCATTCTCTTAAGAGGCGTTTTTCGCTCATAATTTTTCACAAAACGGGGGTTTTGACGGTCAAAGATACCGCCGGGACAGATGCAGTTGGCCCTGATGCCGTCCTTGCCTAAATAGGAAGCCAGGTAGCGGGTCAAGTTCACCACGCCGCCCTTAATGGCGCAATACGTCAATTCCCCGGACATCGGCGTGCCTTCATAAACGCTCAAGTCATTGGCCACCACTCCATAGATCGACCCGAAATTAATGATGGAACCTTTGACCTTGGCCTTTTGCATCAGTAAGGCGGCGCAGCGGCCAAGCCATAAATATGAATTAAGGTGCTTATCCACGTTCTCCCGGAGGTAGGCAACAGTCATTTTCTCCAACGGCCTGGCCCAATCCCGGCTGCGCGGATAGCTGGCATTGACCAGGGCATGCATGGGACCGTATTTTTTGACCAGCCGCTTCAAAGAAAGCTCACAGGCATTCAGGTCAGCCGCGTCAAAATATTCATAATACAGACGGTATTTGTGTTGCCCGGCCCATCTTAAAACCGCCTTGGATTTATCGCTGTCCACATCCAAGACCACCACCTTGGCCCCGTTGGCAGCCGCCGTTTGAGACACCGCCAAACCCAAGAGTCCCAGTCCGCCCACTACAAATACGTTCTTGCCATTCAGTGAAAACATGCCGTCATGGTTTTTCATAAATGGATGATCTTCTCCTTGGATAGGAATTCTAAAAACTTGAAATCTATTTCCCTGTCAATGTCAAAACCCGACTCCTCGTTCATGACATAAACCATGCAGCGTTTGTTCAAGACAGAGGGATTGGCCCCCAGCAAATAATCGCGGTCATAAATATAGATGGAGGCATTAACATCATAAACAAGGGGAGCGTCCTGGCGCCGTTTCAGTTTGACCTTGAGCCGCTTGCACAGGCGCACCCTGCCTGAGGGGTCCAATTCCACCATATTAAAATAGGGATTTTTGTGGGACGGGACCACGGAGAAAAGGGTGTGCGGCCGGTGTTTGGCAAACAGCGCCAAACAATTGTCCAAATCCTGCACGGTACGAACAGGCGCCGTTGCATCCAGGTCCACCACCGCATCGAATTGGGTCTTATAAATCTCTTCACATGTTTTTAGCGCGTGCGCTATCACCGGCACCTT
>JAGWKL010000042.1 GCA_028865345.1 Candidatus Omnitrophota bacterium
AGGATGTCATTTTTGAGCACAGGCTTTATCTGCCCCTGGCCGGCTTTGGCATGTTTTTGCCAGTCAGCGTCTATTATCTGTGGGGCAGGAATAATTTCAGGGCCATGGTGATTTGCCTGTCAGCGGTCGTTGCCTGTTATTCAGCCTTGACGTATATCAGGAACAATGTCTGGCGTGACGGCCTTTCCTTGTGGGAAGACACGGTCTCGAAATCACCCCATAAAGCCAGGCCTTACGTCGGTCTTGGCCAGGCTTGGGAGGACAAAGGGTATTTCGCCCAAGCCATTGCCGATTATACAAAAGCCATCGCCGTAGACCCTCTCTTTGCCGATGCCTATTACAACCGCGGCACTGTTTACGGTAAGCTGGGCTCCTGGGGCAGGGCGGTTTCCGATTATAAAAAGACCGTCGAGCTCAACCCCTACAAAGTGGATGCCTATTACAACCGCGGCACGATTTACAGCAGGCAGGGTCTGTTCACCCGGGCGATCGCCGATTTCGACAAGGCCGCCGAACTCGACCCCGGTGATGCGGACATTTACCACAACAGGGCCATCACCTATTACCACCTCAAAGACTTTCGCCGGTCTTTGAAGGACTCCTATACGGCCCGGGCCCTGGGAAACCCCGTCAGTCCAAAACTCATGGGGATACTCAAAGGCAAGAGCCGGGCATGATCATCTGACTTCTCAAAAAAAATTGGCTTTATTAGGGACAGGTTACGTTGGCATGGGATCATTGACATAGAGACATCGAGAAAGCAAAATTTTGAGAAATATCACCTAAAGGAGAGAAAATGTTAAAAGATATGCGAATCGTTGCCATATTTTTATTTTTGCTGATTCAATTTTCTTATGCACAAGCGCAGGCCGCACAACCGTTGAAAGTTGAGGCTTTGTTGACACAATCAGCAAGTATGCCTGTATGGGGGAAGGTGTCTGTTAAAGTGACCAATATCAGCAACTCAATTCAAGAATTTAATGCCGCATATTGTTCCCCCAGTGCGACTTTTATAACCGATAACCCGTTGATCATTGTGAATGAAGGGCCAGGGTATGGTGGAAGTTGTTATGCGGTTGGCAACCAATTTGGAAAAGTGAAGCTGAAACCCTCTGAAAGCAAGACCTTTGATTTTCAGGTTTTCGGAAGGAGAGGGCTATCTAAACTCGGGACGTTTAAATTGGGTTTTATTCACGTAATGAAGGACGGGAAAAGGGATACGTCTAAGGAAGTAATTTGGAGCAACTCTCTTACCGGAAATTATTAAGAAATGCGGGCTGTTTTAAAAACAAAAAGATCAGCCAACATCTAAGAGGCGATATGCTGATAAATGCTATTAAGAAAATCGATACACAATTCAACCCGTTTGTGTATAATAACCCACAAAATAGCACAAATTTAGCATAGGCGCCTTCGACGGGCGTTGAACAAAATAATGGTGCTATGGCAAGCTTTTGAGAGTCATAAATTTGCACATTCCGGGCCCATAGCTCAGTCGGTTAGAGCAGGGGACTCATAATCCCTTGGTCCTAGGTTCGAGTCCTAGTGGGCCCATTCTTCCCTTGCCCCATAAAAAATCCCTTTTGGCCTAACTATCAGTTTGGCGCCCGCTTTTGTGGTGGGATGCCCTGACTGAAAATATTTTCTCTATGATCGAGAAAATGTTGTTCATTAGCCAAAAGGGATATCTTCATGGCTACCGCAATAAACTTACCACGGCACTGATTAAAAAAAGATGAAAATAAAATTAGAAAATTTTTTTATGGCCTTAGGCCAAACCGAATAAGTTGCGCATACTTTTGCTTTGCGCTAAAATAAAACCTTCTATCCAAGGAGGTGCGCAATGGCAAAGTTCTTGATGTTAGGCAAGTATTCTGTTGAAGGGGTCAAGGGGATTGCGGCCCAGCGTACGCCGAAAGTGGCGGAGGCCATTCAAAAAGCAGGGGGCAAGGTCCATGCGATGTATGCCTTGCTGGGGGCCTTTGATGTCGCCTTTATCGTCGAGTTCCCGGGCAATGCCGAGGCCCTGAAGGCGTCCATTGCCACGACCAAACTGACCGGCATCGGGTTTACCACCTGTCCGGCCATGCCGGTTGAGGAGTTTGACAAGATCACCGGGTGATATTCATTGATGAGTGTTCGCAGTTTTATCGCTTTTCCCGTCAGCGGCGGGCTTAAAGAGAAATTTGAGCATGTCATCCGCGACCTGCAGAGGGCCTCTGCCGACGTGAGGTGGGTCAAGGCACAGAACATCCATTTGACGCTCAAATTCCTTGGGGACGTGCAGGAAAACGCCCTTGAGAAAATCTCATCGGTGATTGAGGCGATGTCTTGTGATTTTACTCCCTTGACGGCTCATTTGACCGCCATCGGTACCTTTCCCAACGGGGATTATCCTAAGATCATATGGGGCGCTTTGGATGATCCCCGCAAAGCGGTCCAGGGCATGGCCGGTATTTTAGAAAAAGGGCTTGTTTCCTGCGGCATTCCCGAAGAACAACGGCCTTTCCAGCCCCACATCACCCTCGGCCGGGTCAGGTCATCCGCCCGTCTTAAAGATTTGATGCGGCTCATGGGGCAGATGACCTTTGAAGATAAGATCACCCAGCAATTCGATAAGATTATTTTATATAAAAGTACGCTGACGCCGCAAGGCCCTGTTTATGAGGCCCTCAAGGTCTTTGAGATGGGAAAGGGCAGGGGGGCGTCGCTTTGAGGCCACGATCCGCCGGGGGATGCTCGATAACAGCCATTGTATGCTTAGGCGCCCTTGTTTATGCCAATACGTTCCATTCTTCATTCCACTTCGACGACCAGGTTTATATCGTCAATAATCCTTTTATAAGGAGCCTTTCAGCCCTGTTGGGGCATTGGCAATTCTATCCCACCCGTTTTTTTGTCTTTCTTTCCCTGGCTGCCAACTACCATTTCAACGGACTTCATGTATTTGGTTATCATGTTTTTAACTTAAGCGTCCATCTGATTTGCGCTGGGCTGGTCTGGTGGCTTGTGCTTTTGACCCTTGCCACACCGGCGATGAAAGACGACCCCATATCCAGGCATGCCCGTCTGGTGGCCATGTTTTGCGCACTGGTGTTTGTGACGCACCCTCTTCAAACCGAAGCCGTGACCTATGTCTGGCAAAGGGCCACATCCATGGCGGCCCTGTTTTACCTGGCCTCTTTGTGTTTTTATGTCAAGTCAAGGTCTTTGCCGGCAGGGGGCGGGGCAGGGAAGTTCTTTTATATTCTCTCCCTGCTCTCGGCGGTGATCGCCATGTTTACCAAGGAAAATGCCGTGACCCTGCCGTTGATGGTCTTGCTTTACGAATTCTGCTTTTGGGGGCCCGGGAAGAGTTTAAATACAAAAAGCCTTGTTTTTTTGACGACCATCTTGATCATTCCCCTGACCCTGTTGCTGGCCCGTTCCCCGCAATTGCAGGCGATCCGTAAATTCACCGAAAGTCCCGGCGGGACATCTCCGTGGGAATACCTGCTGACCCAGTTCAGGGTCATCGTCACCTATATCAGGCTTCTTGTCCTGCCGCTTAGGCAGAACATCGACTATGACTATTCCATATCCAAAAGTTTTTTTGAAGGGCCGGTACTCATAAGCTTTTTATTTCTGGCAGGGGTGCTTTATTGGGCCGGGCGGTTGTTTACAAAGTACCGGTTGCTTTCCTTTGCCGTCCTTTGGTTTTTTCTGTCCCTGTCACTGGAATCGAGCGTCCTGCCGCTTAAAAATATCATCTTTGAACACCGCTTATATCTGCCGTTGGTGGGGTATAGTATTTTCCTGGTCGGCGGGGCGTATTATCTTTTGGGAAAAAATAATATGAAGGCCATGGCGGCCGTCCTGGCGGTGATCGTGGCCTTCAATGCGGTTTTGACTTATCAGAGGAACAAGGTTTGGAAGGATGAACTGACCTTGTGGGGCGACGCCGTGGCCAAATCCCCGCACAGGGCCAGGGCCTATAACAATCTTGGCTTTGCGTATCTTAAGCAAGGTCAGCCGGCTCAAGCCATTGCGGATTATAACCAGGCCCTCAGGATAGATCCGACACTTACGGATGCTTATGTGGGCCGCGGCCTAAGTTATGCCAGGCAAGGTGATTTCTCCAAAGCCATTGCCGATTACAATAAAGCTGTCGCCATAGAACCTGATGCCGATGCCCTTAACAACCGCGGTATATTTTATTTCCACCAGGGCAACCTGCCCCAGGCCATATCGGATCTGACTTGGGCCATCCGGCTCAATCCCGACGACGTCAAGGCCTATTACAACCGCGGATTAAGTTTTGCCAAGCAAGGCGACTTGACAAGCGCCGTTGCCGATTACAATAAAGCCATTGAAATAGACCCCCGCGATGCGCAGACTTACTACAACCGGGGGCTTGCCTTTGCCCGGGAAAAGTTTTTTGCCGAGGCTGTTTATGATTTTACCCGGGCCATCAAAATAGATCCCGGTTATGCCGACGCCTACAACAATCGCGGGATTACCTACGCTCTGGAAGGGAACTTAGATCAGGCCATCTCCGATTTTACCCGGGCCCTTAAAATAAATCCTCATGACCCCAGGGCCGCCGTTAACCTTGCCCATGCCCGGGCCCTTAAGGGTTTTTAGCGACAAAGGCTTCGCTGATTTTCTTCCTTCTTAATTTTCTGACCGTGACCGTCAGTCCGCCCGCGGTGATGACCTCGCCGCCGTTGAAAGGCTTGCTCGCCTGCCGCTGGCACCAGTCCGCCAGCTTTAAATCACCTTCATGATTTTGCGGCCAGTTGATCCCCATGGTCTTGGCGAGGCTCGCCATGGGCACGGCCCCGCCCACCAGCCATTGATTGCCGTAGGGATGGACATGGGTGGGAAGGCGGTCGAATTCGTCCTCGATCTCTCCCACCAATTCCTCGATGATGTCTTCCTGGGTGATCATCCCGGTGATTTTCTTCTGCGGGTCTTCCACGAGCCCGATGTGCAGTTTTTCCTGGATCATCCTCTCCAGCACCCTTGAAATGGGGGTTATGTCCGCAAATCTGATGATGGGGCGGATGGTCCCTTTGATCGTGGGGTCGTCCGGGTTGATCTTCAAGGCCGCCATGATGTCTTTGAAGTTGATATAGCCGATGATGGTTTGGGGATCATTGGTCTTTTCGCAGACAGGAAAGCGCGTGTGCATGTCCAGGTGGGCCAAGACCAGGGCTTGGCTGAGGCTGCTGTCCTGTGGGATCATGCAGATATCAGCGACGGGGATCATGGCCTCTCGGATGGGCCTCAGGGAAAGCTGGGCCGCGGACATGGCTATTTTTTCCTGCTGGGCATTGATGAGCCGGGAGGTCCTGGCCATGGAAAGGGCGGCGTTGAGCTCATGCAGGGTGCCTTGGGCGTCGGCGCCGGGGCGCTTGATGCGCTTTTGTTTGTCGATAAAGGTGATGGCGGATTTGACGATATATTCCATGGCCGAAATAATGGGATTGGCCGCGTAATAAAAATAGATCATTACTTTTGACAGCCTCAAAACCACCCATTCGCTGTTTTTGATCGCGAAGATTTTGGGGATGAGCTCAGCGCAGATGATGGTCACCGCGCTTAAAGGGATGATCAGGGTGGCCAGGCTTAAAGGCTCCGCAAGTCCTTGGGGGACCCCTAAGTATTTTTGATAAAAAGGGTTCAGCGCCTCCGTGACCCCGGCCCCGCCGATGGCCGCTGCGATGGAACCGGCCAGCGTGACCCCTAATTGTACGACGGCAAAACTTGCTTCCATGCGGTCTTTCATGAACAAGGCCTCGAAGGCGCCTTTTGCCTTGGTTTGCACCAGGTAGGTGAGCCTGGTGCGCGAGATGGAGGCCAGGGCCATTTCGAAGGCGGAAAACACCGCATTGAGCATGACCATGACGAGGATGATGAGGATAAGGTTGATGAAGTGCATTTATTGGCCTTTAACGCTTAAAACTTTGGTTATTATATCAGAATGCTTTTAGCAAATGTTGAAATTTGCTTTCCGGGCTTAATATATGTTATATTTTAGTCAATCCCTAAAGAAAGCGATTTCTCAATGTTCAAACGTTTCATTGCTTCAGTGGTATGTATTACCTTTATTTTCAGCAATCTCCCATACGCCCAGGCCCAGACCTTCAGCGTCAACCAGCTTCCTGTGCCCGGGACGATGATAACTCCATCTGCGCCCTTTGCTCCCTTGGAGTTAAAAGGCCTTGTCATTGACCCCAACAAGCCTTTGCAGTTCAAGTTTATAGTAGACACCGGCAAAGGCCTGCAAGATACAGCTTCTATAAAGGAAGAATCCAACCGCCTGGTTAAGTACTTCCTGGCGGGTTTAACTATTCCTGAAGGGGAATTGTGGGTCAATCTTTCGCCTTATGAGAAGGACCGCATCACCACCCGATCTTTAGGCCAAACCATCCTTGGCCGCGATCTTTTAGCCCAAGACTACATTCTTAAGCAACTGACCGCTTCCCTTATCTATCCCCAAGGGAAGATAGGCAGGGAATTCTGGAGCAGGGTGTATGCCAAAGCCCAAAAAGAGTTTGGGACAACCAATGTTCCAATAAACACATTTAATAAGGTATGGATCCTGCCGGATGAAGCGCAGGTCTATGAACACGGTTCTGCGGCCTATGTGACCAAATCAACCCTTAAGGTCATGCTGGATGAAGATTATCTGGCCATGAAGAAGCATACCGTTGTCAAGAACGGCACGGATTCCATCAGTTCTCAAATCGTTAGACAGATCGTCCTTCCTGAAATAACAAAGGAGGTAAACACCGGTAAAAACTTCGCGCCGCTAAGACAAATCTATGATGCCATGATCCTGGCCAAGTGGTACAAACAAACCATGGCCAACGGCCTATTGGATGCCCTCTATACCAACAAGAACAAAACAGCAGGTGTTAATCTCGCTGACCCGGCGGTCAAGGAACAGATTTACCAGCGCTATATCCAAGCTTACAAGAAGGGCGTGTTTAACTACATCAAGGAAACCCCAACCTCGGACGGACAGGTTGTGCCAAGAAAATATTTCTCGGGAGGGATCACCAAACTGGAACCTGAGCATATTGATACAAACGGCAATCCAGCTATGATCCATGCTGATGGGGCGATGATAGCTTTGACAGTTGGGATTGTTGGGGCCGGTGTAGCTGGTTTAATTGCTTTAAGAGCGAAGATTCGTAGCGACAACATCCGTAAGACTCAGCGAGAGACTCAAAGGAAGCGTGAAGCAGATGTGGCGTTAACGAAACAAATGGCAGAGCATCCCGAAATTGTCCAAAGGCTCGAAAGAGAAATACCTGAAAGTAATTTTAGTACTTATATTAAATCGTCAAAAATAAAAGAATTATTTCCCGTAGCAATGCAATATTT
>JAGWKL010000017.1 GCA_028865345.1 Candidatus Omnitrophota bacterium
TCACTCCAGTTGATCCCCGTCTTGCTCAACACTTGCAAGTCATTCCAGTTGAGCCCCGTCTTGCTCAACACTCCAAAGTCAGCCCAGTTGATCCCTGTGCGGCCAAGCACATTGATATCAGCCCAGTTGATCCCTGTATTGCTCAACACGGATAAGTCATACCAATTAATGGAAGAATTGGTGAATACTCCAAAGTCCTGCCAATTGATTCCCGAGCCGCTTAATACGGCCAGGTAGGACCAATTGACGCCGGCCTGGGTGAATACTTGCAGGGCCTGCCAGTTGATATTGGAATTTGTCAGGCTTCCTAATGAAACCCAGTTGATCCCGGTCTTGGTCATTACTCCTAAATCACTCCAATTGATCCCTGTCTTGCTCAACACTTGCAAGTCATTCCAGTTGATTCCTGTATTGCTCAATACTCCAAAATCGCTCCAGTTGATCCCGGTCTTGCCCAACACTCCAAAATCAGCCCAGTTGATCCCAGCCTTGCTCCACACTCCGAAATCATTCCAGTTGATGCCCGCCTTGCCCAACACGCCCCAATCGCTCCAGTTGATGCCCGTCGATGTAAATACCGCCATGTCCTGCCAGTTGATCCCCGTCTTCGTCATCACCGCAAAGTCGCTCCAGTTGATACCCGCCTCAGACAGCGTGTTGATGTAACTGCCCAGATCCATCCAGTTGACGCCTGTCGTAGACAACACCCGGAAATCACTCCAGTTGACGCCCGTGCGGCTCAACACGTCCATATCATTCCAATTGATCCCGGTGTTGCTCAATACTCCAAGATCGCTCCAGTTGATCCCTGTCTTGCTCAACACACCAAAATCGTTCCAGTTGATCCCCGTGCGGCTGACCACATTGATGTCATTCCAGTTGATCCCCGTGCGGCCAAGCACATTGATATCAGCCCAGTTGATCCCTGTATTGCTCAATACTCCAAAGTCACTCCAGTTGACCCCGGTCTTGGTAAATACCGCCATGTCTTCCCAATTGATCCCCGTCCTCGTCATCACCGCAAAATCGCTCCAGTTGATCCCCGCCTCGGACAGTGTATTGATGTAGCTGCCCAAATCCATCCAGTTGATCCCCGTGGTCGACAAAATCCTAAAATCATTCCAGTTGATGCCCGTCTTGCTCCACACCGCCATGTCATCCCAATTGACACCGGCATTGCTCATCACTCCGAAGTCACTCCAGTTGATCCCTGTCTTGCTCAACACTCCAAAATCATTCCAGTTGATCCCCGTGCGGCTGATCACATTGATATCATTCCAGTTCAACCCTGCCTTGCTTAAGACCCCGAAATCATTCCAGTTGATCCCTGTCTTGCTCAACACTCCGAAGTCATTCCAGTTGAGCCCGGTCTTGCTCAACACTCCGAAATCACTCCAATTAATTCCTGCATGACCCAAAACATACAAATCATTCCAATTTAGACCAGCCTTGGTCAAAACCCCCAAATCATTCCAGTTGATCCCTGTCTTGCTCATTACTCCGAAGTCATTCCAATTGATCCCCGTGCGGCCAAGCACATTGATGTCAGCCCAGTTGATCCCTGTGCTGCTCAACACTCCCAAATCGCTCCAATTGATCCCTGTGTGGCCCAAAACATACAAATCATTCCAATTCAACCCCGTCTTGGTCAAAACCCCCAAATCATTCCAGTTGATCCCCGTATTACTCAAAACTCCTAAATCACTCCAGTTGATCCCTGTGTGGCCCAAAACATACAAATCATTCCAATTCAGCCCCGCCTTGGTCAAAACCCCCAAATCATTCCAGTTGATCCCTGTCTTGCTCAAGACTCCAAAGTCATTCCAGTTGATCCCCGTGCGGCCAAGCACATTGATGTCAGCCCAGTTGATCCCTGTGTTGCTCAACACTCCCAAATCACTCCAGTTGATCCCTGTGTGGCCCAAAACATACAAATCATTCCAATTCAGCCCTGCCTTGGTCAAAACTCCCAAATCACTCCAATTGATCCCTGTGTGGCCCAAAACATACAAATCATTCCAATTCAGCCCCGTCTTGGTCAAAACCCCCAAATCGTTCCAGTTGATCCCTGTCTTGCTCATCACGCCCAAATCGTTCCAGTTGATCCCTGTCTTGCTCATCACACCGAAGTCATTCCAATTAATGCCTGTATGGCTGACCAAATAAATATCATTCCAGTTCAGGCCCGCGCGGCTGAGCACATTCAAATCGTACCAATTAATACCCGTCTTACTTAATATTCCGAAGTCCTCCCAGTTGATGCCTGTGGTGCTTAACACATCCAGGTCATTCCAGTTGATTCCTGTATTGCTCAACACTCCAAAATCACTCCAGTTGATCCCGGTTTTACTCAACACTCCAAAATCACTCCAGTTGATCCCGGTTTTACTCAACACTCCAAAATCACTCCAATTGATCCCGGTTTTACTCAACACTCCAAAATCACTCCAGTTGATCCCGGTTTTACTCAACACTCCGAAATCATTCCAATTGATTCCGGTCGTGGTAAATACCGCCATGTCCTGCCAGTTGATCCCCGTCTTCGTCATCACCGCAAAATCGCTCCAGTTGATCCCCGCCTCGGAGAGCGTATTGATGTAGCTGCCCAGATCCATCCAGTTGATCCCGGTGGTCGACAATATCCTGAAATCATTCCAGTTGATCCCTGCCTTGCTCCACGTCGCAAAGTCACCCCAGTTGACGCCCGCCTTGCTCAACACACCCAAATCACTCCAGTTGACGCCCGTCGCAGACAACACCTGGAAATTATTCCAGTTGATCCCTGTCTTGCTTAAGACTCCCAGGTCATTCCAATTGATCCCCGCTTTGCCCAAGACGCCGAAATCACTCCAATTGACCCCTGTCCTGGACAAGACATCCAAATCACCCCAGTTAATGCCTGTATTACTCAATACGCCAAAATCGCTCCAGTTGATCCCCGTCTTACTTAACACCCCGAAATCGCTCCAGTTGACGCCCGTCGCAGACAACACCTGGAAGTTATTCCAGTTGATCCCTGTCTTGCTTAATACCCCCAAATCATTCCAATTCACACCCGCATTGCTCATCACGCTGAAATTGTTCCAATTCACACCGGTCTTGGTCAATACGCTCAAATCGCTCCAATTCAAGCCCGTCTTGGTCATCACCGCCAGATCGCTCCAGTTGATCCCCGCTTCGGACAAGGTATTGACGAAACTGCCGATGTCCATCCAGTTGACCCCGACGGTCGTCAAGGTTTGAAAATCGCTCCAGTTGATGCCTGTGCGGCTCAAGGCGTTGAGGTCACTCCAATTGATCCCGGTGTTGCTCAAAACCCCCAAATCGCTCCAGTTGACTCCTGTCTTGCTTAAGACCCCGAAATCATTCCAATTGATCCCTGTTTTGCTTAAAACCTCAAAGTCATTCCAGTTGACGCCTGTCTTGCTCATGACCCCAAAATCAGCCCAATTGATCCCTGTTTTGCTTAAAACCTGCATATCATTCCAATTAATTCCCGTCTTGCTTAATACGCCCAGGTCAGACCAATTGATTGAGGAATTGGTAAACACCCCAAAGTCATTCCAATTGATCCCCGCAGAGCTTAATACGGCCAAATAGTTCCAGTTGATGCCGGCCTGAGTGAATAATTGCAGGGAATCCCAATTAACGCCTGAATTCGTCAAGATCTGGAAGGACGACCAATTGACCCCTATCCTGGTCATGACGCTCAGATCACTCCAGTTGATCCCTATCCTGCTCATCACCTCAAAATCATTCCAATTAATGCCCGTCTTGCTCAACACGCCGAAATCGTTCCAATTGACACCCGTCTTGCTTAACACACCGAAATCAGCCCAGTTGATCCCTGTCTTTCCCAGCACGCCGAAATCAGCCCAATTGACACCCGTCTTGCTCAAAACGTTGAGATCGTTCCAGTTGATCCCTGTCTTGCCCAGCACGCCGAGATCAGCCCAATTGATTCCCGTCGTGCTCAACACGGCAAAATCATTCCAATTGATCCCTGTTCGGCTTACAACATTCAAATCATTCCAATTGACTCCCGTCGTGCTTAATACCGATATGTTAGACCAGTTGATGGAAGAATTGGTAAACACCGCAAAGTCCTGCCAATTGATCCCCGAAGAGCTTAATATGGCCAGATAATCCCAGTTGACACCGGCCTGAGTGAATATTTGCAGGGCCTCCCAGTTAACGTTGGAATTTGTCAGGCTTCCCATGGATGCCCAATTGATCCCGGTCTTGGTCATCACGCTCAGATCATCCCAGTTGATCCCGGCCTTGCTTAAGACCCCGAAATTATTCCAGTTGATCCCAGCCTTACTCCACACTCCAAAATCGCTCCAGTTGATCCCTGTCTTGCTCAACACGCCAAAATCATTCCAGTTGACCCCGACCGTGCTCATGACCCCGAGGTCATTCCAATTAATACCCGCCTCGGAAAGGACAGCAAGGTCCGACCAATTAATATTCGACGATCCCCCGAGAGTGGACCCTATGACCGCGGTCAAATTGGCCCAGTTGATCCCCCGGGTGGTTAAAACAGTCATGTCCTCCCAATTGACGCTTGCCGTACTCATTACCTCAAGATCGTCCCAATTGACACCCGTCCTGCTCAACACCTCAAAGTCATTCCAGTTGATCCCCGCTTTGCCTAACACCCCGAAATCGCTCCAGTTGATGCCGGTCTTGCTCAACACGCCGAAATCGTTCCAGTTGATGCCGGTCTTGCTCAACACGCCGAAATCGTTCCAGTTGACCCCTGTCCTGCTCAATACCCCCCAATCGCTCCAATTGATCCCCGTTGTGGTGAAAACCGCCATGTCCTGCCAATTGACCCCTGTCCTGGTCATCACCGCCAGATCGCTCCAGTTGATCCCCGCTTCGGACAAGGTGTTGACGAAACTGCCGATGTCCATCCAGTTGACCCCGACGGTCGTCAATGATTGAAAATCGCTCCAGTTGATGCCCGTGCGGCTCAAGGCGTTCAAATCATTCCAGTTGATCCCTCTGGTGCTCATTACTCCCAAATCGCTCCAGTTGATCCCCGTCTTGCTTAAGACCCCAAAGTCGCTCCAATTGATCCCCGTCTTGCCTAAAACGTTAAGATCGTTCCAATTGATCCCTGTCGTGGTTAATACGCCAAGGTCACTCCAATTGATCCCCGCCTTGCCCAGCACGCCGAAATCATTCCAGTTGATCCCTGTGCGGCTTACAACATTCAAATCATTCCAATTGATCCCCGTCTTGGTCAATACGCCCAGGTCATTCCAATTGACCCCCGCCTTGCCCAACACGCCGAAATCAGCCCAGTTGATCCCTGTACGGCTTACAACATTCAAGTCATTCCAATTGATCCCCGTCGTGCTTAACACGCCAAGGTCATTCCAATTGACCCCTGCGTTACTCAACACCCCGAAATCGCTCCAATTGACACCGATCTTGGAGAATACGGCCAAATCGCTCCAATTCATGCCTGTCTTGGTCATCACCGCCAAATCGCTCCAGTTGATCCCTGCTTCAGACAAGGTATTAAAGAAGCTGCCGATGTCCATCCAGTTGATCCCCACCGTTGTGAACACCTGGAAATCGCTCCAGTTGATGCCGGTCCTGGACCATACGTTGATATCATTCCAGTTAATGCCGGCATTGCTCATGACGCCCAGGCTGCTCCAATTGATCCCGGTGCGGCTTAAAACATCAAAATCATTCCAATTGATTCCTGTATAACTTAAAACATGAAAATCATTCCAGTTGACCCCGGCCTTGGTCAACACGCCGAAATCATTCCAGTTGATGCCTGTACGGCTTAAAACATCAAAATCATTCCAATTCACCCCCGTACGGCTTAAGACATTAAAATCATTCCAATTGACCCCGGCCTTGGTCAACACCCCGAAATCACTCCAGTTGACGCCTGATAAACTGATAGTATTAAGGCCGCTCCAATTGATTCCTGTATAAGTTAAAACGCGAAGATCATTCCAGTTGATGCCCGCCTTGGTCAGCACCCCGAAATCATTCCAGTTGATGCCTGTCTTGCTCAACACATTAAAATCATTCCAGTTGATCCCTGTACGGCTTAAAACATTAAGATCATTCCAATTGACCCCAGCATTGCTCAACACCCCGAAATCGCTCCAGTTGACCCCTGTCTTGGTCATTACAGCCAGGTCTTCCCAGTTCAAACCATTTCTTGTCAGTATGGCCAAATCGCTCCAGTTGATCCCCGCCTCAGACAAGGTATTAAAGAAGCCGCCGATATCCGACCAGTTGATCGATGTGGTCGTCATCTGTTGAAGGTCAGACCAGTTGATGCCTGTGTGGCTCCAAACCTCCATATCATTCCAATTGATGCCCGCCTTGCTCATGACGCCAAAACTGCTCCAGTTGACGCCGGTGCGGCTCAAGACCTGCCAATCATTCCAGTTGATTCCCGTTTTGCTCCACACCGCAAAGTCAGCCCAGTTGATCCCGGCCTTGCCCAACACGCCAAGATCAGCCCAGTTGATCCCGGTTTTGCCCAACACGCCAAGATCAGCCCAGTTGATCCCCGTGGAACTTAAAACATTAAGATCGCTCCAATTAACGCCCGCCTTGGTCATCACCCCGAAATCATTCCAGTTGATCCCGTTTTTGCTTAATACGGTGAAATCATTCCAGTTGATGCCCACCGTGCTTATTCGATTCACATCATTCCAGTTGACGCCCTTGTTGGTCAGCACCGCAAAATCAGTCCAGTTAACGCCGGCATTGGCCATGATGTACAAACCCGTCCAATTGACCTGGCTTGTCTGGAGTTCGTTTATGGCCGTCCAATTGACCTGGGACAGGTTGGAAAAAGCCTCCCAATTGATCCCCTGGTGGGACAAAAGTTCGAAATCCAACCAGTTGACGCCGTTGGTCGTCATGACCCTTAAATCAAGCCAGTTGATGCCTATCTTTGTCATCACGGCCAGGTCGCTCCAATTGATCCCCGCTTCGGACAAGGTATTGATGTAGCTGCCCAGGTCAGACCAGTTGATCCCTGTCTTGCTCAACACGCCGAAGTCATTCCAGTTGATTCCCCTTGTCGACATCACCCCGAAATCGTTCCAGTTGATGCCTGCCGCGCTTAAGGTCTGGAGATTCTGCCAGTTCATGCCCGTGGTGGAAATGTTGGCCCAATATTGCCAGTTCACGCCTGCCCTGGTCATCACCGCAAAATCACTCCAGTTGATCCCTGCTTCGGAAAGCGTGTTGAAATAGCTTCCCAGATCCGACCAATTGATGCCTGTCCGCGTCAGGATGTTCAGATCATTCCAGTTGATCCCTCTCGTCGACACTGTATACAGGTCATTCCAGTTGATCCCCGCCTTGGACAAAACCCCGAAATCACTCCAGTTGACCCCTGAGGCGCCTACCACGACCAGGGCCTGCCAATTGACATTGGCCGCACTCAGCGCGTTAATGCCGGCCCAATTGACCCCTGCTTTGGATAAAACACCGAGACCGGCCCAATTGATGCCGTTCGTGCCCATCACTGCGAAGTCATTCCAATTAATACCGGTTTTGGTCATCACTGCCAAATCGCTCCAGTTGATCCCTGCTTCGGAAAGCGTGTTAAGGGAACCGCCCAAATTCGCCCAATTGATCCCTGAACGGCTTAAGACATTCAATCCGTTCCAGTTAATTCCCGTCTTACTTAAGACACCCATGTCAGCCCAATTGATCCCTGCCTTGCCCAAGACGCCAAAATCGTTCCAGTTGATGCCGGTCTTGCTCAAGACGTTGAAATCGCTCCAGTTGATGCCCGTCTTCCCTAATACTCCCAGGTCAGCCCAATTGAGGCCTGCCTTGCTCAGCACGCCGAAATCATTCCAGTTGATGCCTGCATAGCTCAAAGTGCGAAAATCATTCCAATTGATATTATTTTCAGACAGGACCGTCAAGTCGCTCCAGTTGACCCCCACCTGGCTCAAAGCCGCCAGGTCATACCAGTTGATCCCCTGGGACCAGACCACACCGGCATGGGTCAAGACCTCAAAATCATACCAATTGACCCCCACCTTGCTGGAAACGGCCAGATCGTTCCAGTTGATCCCTGCCTTGGCCAATACGGCCAGGTCATTCCAGTTGACGCCCGTGTTGAAAAGCCTTTGCACATCGGCCCAGTTGACGCCTTTTTTGGTGAGCACTCCGAAATCGCTCCAGTTGATACCCACGTTGGAAAGCACGTTCAAGTCCTGCCAGTTGATGCCATCGGCGGACATTTTGGCGATATCGCTCCAATTGACCCCGGCGTTGGTTTGCACCGCGAAACTGTTCCAGTTGATGCCGTAGGAATTCGACAACTGAGTGAAATCGTAAATGCTGCTGACGCGCGTTTGGAGAACGCCGACGTCCTGCCAGTTGACGGTATCGGTCTTGGCTTTAATGGCTGCTATATCCGCCCAGTTGATCTTATCGGTATTGGCCTTGATGACGCCGATGTCTTCCCAGTTGATGACATTGCCGTAGGAATCTTGAGTAATAATACCGGCGTTTCCGTTGAGGGCCAATGGGACGTCAGCTGTACAGGAGGCTGCCCCGCAAGGTGTCTGGCCGGTAACAGTTACTACGGCGCTAAATCCATTGGCAAATGTAGCGCTGTTAAAAGCAGCTGGAGTCCAGACAGAAGTTGAAACGCACCAATTATTGGTATAGTTGGCAGTAAAGGCAGTTGAACCAAGGGTCGAGCCGTTCTGAGTCCCATCCGGATTATAAATAGCAACAGAACACTCATCGCCTGCATTTGTATTATCGGATGAAGCAAAAGGTTCGGCTTGATTATCATGGGCCACCCACACGTAGATGTAATACCCGCCTTTACCGCTATTGGCTCCGTTATCCCATACAGCCGAAGCTTGAGGGCCGGTACCGGGATTGATATTAAAGGTAGCTGAGACGCCCGGTGTCAAATTAGAAGATGTGGGTGATGTCGCTTGAAGGGTATATAATTGGCCGGCAGCTGTAATGCCCAAATTGGAAAATTGCGCCAATCCATTGACAACATTTACTGTAGCGGTACCCATCAAACCGCCATTGCCGGGATTGCTTAAAATCGTCACCGTCACCTGGTCCGTATTGTCATTGGCAACGATATTGCCGTAGGCATCTTCAACAGCCACCACCGGCTGGCGAGAGAACGGCTGCGAGTGATTGGTATCCGACGGGCTTACAGTAAAGACCAGCTTGGCCGGCGTGCCGTAAGACAAGGTGCCGGTCGAGCCGGAAGTGGCATAGGGAGAATTGTTCTGTGCCCCGCCGTTGTAGATATCGCTGCCGATGGAGGATTCCGCGGGGTCGGTGGTTTCGTTGCCGCCGCTGTATTGGGCCCAGGCCGAAGAGAGAAAGGCGCTCCCAAAGAAAATCGCCCAAAAGGCAAAAATTTTCCATAGGCCGGGTCTTAGCTTCAATTTTAAAACCGTGTCTTTGTCAGGCATGCAATTCTTTTTTACCATCTGTCATTCCCGCATGCTTTTGCTCCGAGTCTGGGGCCAGGCGCGGGAATCCAGATCAAGTCTTACGTCGCGTTTCTCCCTAAACGACCCCCGTAAAACACACCGCAACTGGGATCGTAACGTTCCATACACCCTTGTGAATCAGGGTCTTTAGCTGCATAAAATCTCGAAGATGTCGCGTACACGGATGAGTTGGGCGACTGGAAATCCCCGCCGCGGTAACCGATGCCGACGGTGCCGTCCACCCCGTTGGCGGTATTGGAATCCATGCCCGGCCAGTCCGCGTTGGTGGCAAAGCCATATGTCGTCAGCACTCCGGTGCCGTCCGTGCCCTGGAAATTAAGCCCTTCCGGCCGCCCCACGGTCACCACCGGCTCGGCCAGGTTGCCGGAAAGCTCCATGTTGCCGTAATAACCTGCGCCGGCGCTTGCCCTGGGATTGGTGGAAGTCCCGACACTCGCCGCAAAAATACCCACACGCAACGGCCCCATCTGTCCGGCGGCAATGCCCCCGCTGCGACCGTCGCCGGAGGTCCATGCCACGGAGTTGCTGTTGATATTGGCCGTATCTTTCAAGGTCTCCGCGCCGTTTTCATCGCCATTGGGAACAATGTCCCCGGCGCCGGGCGCCGTGTATGAAGTTGTGCCCCACACAAATTCTCCCGGTGTGGGCGGATCGTCCTTACCGCGCGCCGCCTTTTCATATTCCAATTCCGTGATGGGGCGCAACGCGGCCCATTCGGCGTACGCCGCCAAATCCGGCCAGGAAATATAACTGACCGGCCTGGCAGGCCTTAAAGTCGTTGCCGGGCTCGAAGGGATCGCGGCATTCCAGGAGATCGTATTGCGGTTGACGACTCCTTCGGAATTCTTGCCGCCTGTTCTCGTGTTGGCGGATGTGATGTCGCGGTAAGGACGGGCCGCCACCGGAAGCGTGTTAAAGAAAGCCACCCATTCGCCTTCAGTAAGCTCATATTTCATCAGATAAAAAGCTCCATAACCTTTAGGGAAGGACGCGGGTATCAAAAATGAAGAGCCGCTGGCAAATTCATCACCCTTGGCGCCGGTGTTCTGATAATAATACGTACCGCTTGCGGCACCGGTCGTTTGGATGGCGTTTTCATTTTGGATATACCAGGGCTCCGTCACCGCGCTGCCTTGAGTAAAGGCGTATTCTGTTGAACTGTTTGAACTTCCGTCGCCGGCATAAAAAGCGCCTTGAGGAATGTAGACCATCTCAATGCCGTAGATGGTGGTCAGCGTGTTGCCGGACTGGGCCACCGCCGCCGAAAGCCCGTCCAGCGCGTAATTCCATGTAAATTGAATGCCGGTCAAAGCAATGTTTCCTGAGGCTTGGGCCGACCGCTGCACGAAAAACCCTTTTTGATCGGAAGGGACAAACACCTCGAATTGGCTGGCAAATTGAGCAGGGATGGAAAAGCCGGCAGGATTGATCCCGGAACCGGCCATGGAGGCATGCTTCCATGTGGCCCCGCCGTCCGTTGAATATTTCATGAAGACCCATACGGCATCATAATTTGTCTGGTTGCGCCAGCTGTTGTCCTGGCTCAAATTAAAAGAGAAGGTCATGGTGCCGCCGGCCGTATTGGCGCTGACTTCATCCAAACCGCTCAATTGCAGATTACTGGCCCATGCCGTAGACGCAAACATGGATGTCATTGCGAGAAGCGCAGCCACGAAGCAATCTCTGACCGAATTAACTCCCATCATAAGTCCTGACTCCCCTGCCGCCGTAATTATTCAAAGCCGCTGTATCCGTCCTTGCCGCCTCGGCGCGGTCCGATGTCCTTAAATAATTCGCGCCGTCAGACCATGAGCCGCCGCGAAACCCGGACCCTGCCGCACCGTCAACGCCGTTGGCAGGCGTGCCCTGGTCCATCCCCGGCCAGCCGGCGACATCGGCATTACCTTCAAAGCCCGCCGTTGTATCAAGGGCCCCGTTGCCGTCAGTTCCTGTAAAAGCCAAACCTGAGGCATTGCCGATAGTTACAACACGTTCTTTCAAATTACCGCCTAGGTCCATGACCCCGTAAAAAGACGCTCCGGCGGCGGTTCTTGTAGAATTTGTCCCTGCAAATATCCCGCCGCGCAAAGGCCCCTGGTTATAACCGGCGCCCAATGAAGAATCCCCTCCTGTAAAAATGGTGTCGCCGTAATTGGCATTGGCATTGGCGGGTGCCGTGATAGTCTCTGTCCCGTCCTCAGTTGTGCCGCTGATGGCAACGGCCGGAGCAATGGTCTGGTTTCCCCAAATATATTCGCCGGGAACAGGCACCAGCGGCCCGCGGGACATTTTTTCAAATTCCAATTCCGTCATGGGGCGCAAAGCGTCCCAATCCAGAAAAGCCGCCAAATCCATCCAGCTCAAATAACCCACCGCGCGGCCCGGCCTCTGGGTCGAGCACAACAAAGGCGTGCCTGCGCAACTGATCGTGTTACGGGCAATGACGTTGGTGGAGTTCTTATGATTATTGTCCGACAAGTCCCGGTTGATGCGCGCCGCCGCCGGTAAAGAATTGACAAACTGCGCCCATTCCCCTTCGTTGATCTCATACTTCATCACATAAAACGCGTTATATCCTTTAGGGAAGGCGGCCGGGATGGTGAAGCCGGCGCCGCTGGCGAATTCTCCGGGATTATTGGCGGAAACATAATAATAAGCTCCGGACGCGGCATTGGTGACGGGAATGGGATTTTCGCTGGTGATATGCCATGGGGTGCTGTCCGCAGAGCCGCTATTTAAGGAAGCCACACTGGCGTTATAGTCGCCCGCGTAAAAAGAGCCTTGGGGGATAAAGACCATTTCCAGGCCGAATACGCTGGCGTAGATCTGGTCGGAATCGGTGAACCCGCAGGACTGATAGTTGACGGTCAGCTGCACATTTTGGGTATTGACATTGCCGATAAAACCCGGGTTGGCAGGTTGCAAAAAGGCGCCGGCGGCGTCCTGGGGCACATAGATCTGCAAATTAGACCCTGTCCCGACGGAAGTGCCCGCCGGATTCAAACCGGTGGCGGTAATTGGGCATAACACGGCGTCAGTGGGTGAAGCGGCAGAGTTGATCAAGCGCACGGTGAGCCACGCTGCGTCATAATTGATCTTATTGCGCCAGGAATTCTGCCAGCTGACATTAAATGTCACGACCACTGTATGGGCATTCGGGTCGCGCGTGCCTAAGGTCACATTGGTCACTGACAGGTTATTGGCAAAACTTGGGGTCGCACTTACCGCTAAGATCAGCACTGCCGCTGCTAATATTTTTCCGAAATATCCGGTCATTTGTTTTACCGCGTCAAATTAAAATTACCGTCATGGTTCTCAATGGGGGAATTGATCTGGCTGCGCAGGCTGAGCCTGGCCTGAATGATCTTTTCCTGGACCGCGGCCTTATCAGACGCGTTGGGCTTAAGGTACAGATACATTTGATAATGCTTCAGGGCCGTTTCCTGGTCCCCTAAATATTCGCCGCTGACAAAGGCCAGGTTGTAATGGGTGTCCGGATCATTGGGGTCCAGGTCCACGGCCTGGTAATATTCCACCACGGCCCTCTGGTATTCGCCCTGTTCAAAATAAATATTCCCCATGTTGTAATGGGCCTTGGCCAGCTCTTTCCTGAAAGCCTTGTCTTCAGGGTTAAGGTCTCCGCCTTTGGAGAGCATCTCGTTGGTCTTGGCTTCCAGTTCCTGGGTCGTGGCCTGGCTCTGCTGCGCCACCACCTGCTGTTTGGCTTCCTGGCTCTGCTGGGCCGCCAGCTGGTCTTCCAACTCCTGCATGCGTTTTTGATAGTCCGCGTCACGGGCAGAGAGCAAGGCACGGACGCTTTTGATCTCGGAGGTATATTGCGTATTAAGATACTCCACATGACGGATCTCCTTGATCAACGCATCCTGTTCCGCCTGGGTTTCGCCGGCAGTGCTGCCCACCGTCTGTTGCGGCGGGCCCGCGGAATTGTCTTCATCCTGGGCATACGCGCGAGCGCCGCCCGTCCCCAGGCCGATGGCGATGATGACAGCCGCGGTCATCCAGATTTTCCGGTCATGCAATTGGTTCCATAGTTTGCCCATAAGATTGATCTCCGTCCTTAGGAATGATTGAGATTCGGTACCGCCGCCTGCGTAGCAGGTCCATCTAATTTAAAATCGTTGTCATTATATGTTTTTGGTCCTTTGATGGTGCCCATGACTCTCTTGATATCGTCATTAGTACCTTCAACAATATGGGGAGTGATTAAAATGATGATTTCCGTATTGGTCATCGTATCGGACTGATGGCTGAAGAGATAACCCAGATAAGGAATGTCCATCAGGCCCGGAATGCCCTGCTTCGTATGCACCTTGTTCTGGTCGCGCAAACCGGCCATCACGATCGTCTGGCCGTCCTTGACCATGACCGATGTTTCCACTTCGGTCTTGTTCACCTCGGGGATGGTGCTGCCTTCGGAGGAGGCGATATTTTTGACCACCTCCGAAATCTCCGGAGTAAGCTTCATGGTGATGTAGCCGTCATCATTGATGGTGGGGGTGACGCTTAATTTGATGCCCACATCCACGAAACGCACATCATCGGAGGTGATGGCATTGGACCCGGTCCCGTTGGTGGTGGCCACAATATAAGGAACAGTGTCACCGACATGGATCTTGGCTTCCTCATTATTGGTCACCAAAAGCTGGGGCGTGGAAAGGATCTTGGTATCGCTGACCGATTGCAGGGAACGGATGGCCGCGGTAAATTGATTGCCGGTGAAATTGCCCACCACCGCCGATCCGAAGGTATTAGCCAGGTTGGCGCCCGATCCCGACGGGGCCGTGGCCGCCGCTCCGGAAGCAATGCCCAGCGCCGTACTTTGCAAGTCGAACTTCTGGC
This sequence comes from Candidatus Omnitrophota bacterium, assembly GCA_028865345.1. Classification (GTDB taxonomy): domain Bacteria; phylum Omnitrophota; class Gorgyraeia; order Zapsychrales; family Fredricksoniimonadaceae; genus JABDGZ01. The sequence continues at coordinate 14,367 of JAGWKL010000017.1, forward strand.
TTCCGTTGTGGGTGATCGGGGCGTTGAAGTCCGTGCCCACATCGTAATTGGGGTTGAATACGATCTGCAAAATCCGCGCCTCGATGAGCACTTCCTTGGTGGGGACATCCAGGTCGTGGATGATCTTTTCCACCTCTTCGCGGCGTCCGGGAAAGACCCTCACCAAAAGCTCATTGGAACGCTCGTCCGGCGTGATGGAGCCCACGGCCTTGGCATCGATGCGCGCGCGCAGCTTCTCGGCCACCACGTCGGCTTTGGCGTATTTCAGGTCGAAGACCATGGTGTCCAGCGGCTTTTCGATCTGGGCGATGGCTTTTTTCATGAGCGCGATGGATTGGGGCGTGTCGATCAGCACGACGCTGCCGGTGTCGTCGTCAATGATGATCTTGCCGCGGTTGCTGCGTATATTGTCGAGCGCGGCCAGCACATAGCTGGGTTTCGCGTATTGCAAATGGATGATGCTGACCTCCGTCTGGTCATTGAACTGCTTGCCGTACATGGCCTCGTATTCGCCGGCGGTCATCACGCTGATGATGCCGTCCTCCATGTGGTAGGCCAGCTTGTCGGACCCGATGACGATGTCCAGGGCGTCCTTGATGGCAACACCATGCAAAAACACCGTGGTCCGGCCCTGCACCGACGGGGCGATGACGACGTTGAAATCGCCCTTTTGGGCCAGGAACTTGATGACGTCAACAATGTTCATGTCCCGCACGTCCAGCGTGATCTTGCGCGCCAGCCTCTCGTCCAAAGACTGCTTGGGCTCGGTCATGATGATGGGCAGAATGGGCTTGCCGGGGTCATCGTCCGCCGCCGACCGTGAGGCCCAGGAGACGGCCGCCGCGAGGCCGACCAGAAAAAGGAACAGGAATTTGGAAAGTGGGGTATGTTTGCTCATAGCTTGATTGTTATCTCCTCATTTTCGTGACTGAAGACCACTCTATCCGTATAGATGGTCTTGACAGTGACGCCTTCTAATTGTTGGCCCTGCTTCAGGAAGTACGTTTTATTATTGTCCGTATCTTCGATCATGACCGTGGCCGTGTCGGGCAAATCCAGCCAGGAGATGCCCACCAATTTATACTTGGACATCTGCTGGGCCAGGCCCTGCGCCGCCGGATGTTCGGTCTTCGGGGCATACGGATTAAAAATATCGCGCTCGTTGATCTGTTGCAGGTAATAATCAACGCTGTGCGCGGAAGGCAATGCAGTCTCGGATAATGAAGAACGGCCTCTTAACTCGGGAGGGAATTGGGCCGGTGAGGCAAGCAGCGAAATCCCGGCGTGCAACTCGAGGCCCAGGACGATGAGGCAGGCCACGATCCCCGCAAACAGGCAAATGTTTAAAGCGGCGATGCTGAAAGCGAATTGAAATTTTTTCCGGGGAGCCGATTGTGGTTTAGCAGCGACGGAGGATGATTTTTGCATCATCCTCACCAACTTTTCTTCCGCAGATTCTTTAGGCATAAAAGGACCCTAAATGAACTTTCCCGTCGGTAAAATTAAACTCCTGGATCTATGTGGTACGCCGTTTGAAATTCTTTTTGATTTATTATTATAATCTTAACATAGGAGAAAGGTGTTTCAAGGAATCTTTAAGAAATCTTTTCCTTCTTCCCAGGCAGGAAGATCAAAATCCCCGTCGAGAAACCGGCCAGGCGCGCCAGGGCCCGCAGGAACATCACGCCACCGTATAAAATCCCTTCAAAAAAAAGCCGCGTCATCATCCATGCGCAAAAAATTTCAAAAAACAGGAAGGACAAGGCCGCCCAACAAACCATGCCCATATATATAAAATTGAAACCCGCGCTTAAGACTGCCCCCGCAGCCAGAAAGGCCGCCCAGGGTATTTCGATCATGTCCTTCCAGTAGGTATACCCGTCCCCGCGCATCATGGCGGGGTGGTCTTTGTACATCTTCAGGCGCCAGAAGCCGTGCCGGAATTGTTCCTTCAGATATTTGGACAGGATTTGCGGGTGGTAATGGTCCACCAGAGCCATGCGTTGAAAATAAATCCGTTGGCCCGAACGGATGATCTTATAACTTAAGTCATTGTCCTCCCCGCTGGCATGGCGGTATGCTGTATTGAACCCCCCCACCGCCTCAAAAACATCTTTTCTGGCGCAAAAGTTATAACTGCCGAAGGAGTTGGGAAAATCCGGCATCAAATGGGTATGGCGCCAAAGGATCTCTTTGTACACACACCGGGCCAGTAGGCTTTGGGGGTTGGCGATCCCGTAACTTCCCGCCACAACGCCCGTTTGCGCGCGCTTCAAACCCTCCATCAACAAAGAGATCCAGTCCTCGTGCGGGACACAGTCGGAATCCGTAAAGGCGAGATAAGCGCCCCGGGCGAGCCGGGCGCCGTGATTGCGCGCCGCGGCAGGGCCGGCGTTGTCCTGGCGCGCGTATTTGACCGACGAAAACGAGCGGACGATGTCTGCCGTGTTGTCGCGGGAACCGTCATCCACGACGATCACCTCGAAGGGCTGGGAACATTTTTGCCGGGACAGCGCTTCCAGAGTCCGGCCGATCGTGGCCGAGGCGTTGTAAGCAGGAACTATAACACTGACGGTTACATCCGTTACAGACATTTCTTTCATTGTCATGCCCGCGAAAACAGACATCCAAAGGTGTTAATGACGGGATAGGTTCGTCTTTTGGCGAGGAGTAAGTTTTTTAGCCAAAGCAACTCATGGCTTGAAGGGCAGCCCGAGGCTTTTGGCCGAGGGCTGGCCAAACCTGTTCGAGCTTTGAAGCTCCAGAGAGCTTCAAAGCGAGTTGTTTGGCCACCTTCGAGCCATGAGGCCTTTGGCGGCCCCGCCGCAGGCGGGGCAAAAAACGAGCGAAGCCTCCTCGCCAAAAGACAAACCTATCCCGTCGTTTATTTCTCGGATTTCTTTTTCAATTCCTTCAGCTCGAATTCCAGCAACGCGATTTTCTGGGCCATCAGGTCGTTTCTGATATTTTGCTGGCACAAAAACACCGTCATTACAAGGCTTAAGAACACAAACACGCAAAACAACGTGAAGAAAATGAAGTTGCTGGGCAGTTCAAACCCGAAAAAATCGGCGCAGGCAAAGATCAACCGGTAAAAGACCGCGAAAAAAATCCCGACCGCGGAAACCGAAAGCCAGCCCACCGCGTACTTGAACGTCAACCGGCGCCGGCGCACCAGATCTATGACGAACAAGAAAACGGCCACTGAAACAAGGAACGCCACCAGATGAATGTTCATGACAATCTCCTCCGTCTGCGGGCCATCTGCAAAAGGATCGCCAGCGTCACCTTCACCATGTAATACAAGGTCTTGAAATAGCGGATGGAACTGCTGCCCGCCTCACGGGGACGCATGGCGACGGGCAATTCAACGATCCGCGCCCGGGCCTGCTGGGCCAGCACAATGGCTTCCGGTTCCGGAAAATCGTAGGGGTAATAATCGGCGAATAAATCGATCATCCTTGAGTTGTACGCCCTGAACCCCGAGGTCGGGTCATTGATCCTGACGCCGGTCAAGGCATTGATCAGGTGCACAAAGAAGCTGATCCCCATCCTGCGGCTAAACGATGACCGGTATCCTGCGGAGCCTTCCAGAAAGCGGCTGCCCACCGCCATATCAGCCTCGCCGCGCGCCAAAGGCTCCACGAGCCTGTCCATGAAGGACGGGTCGTGCTGGCCGTCACCGTCGATCTGCACGGCGATATCGTACCGGCGGCTTTGGGCGAATTGGAACCCCGTCTGCACCGCGGCGCCGATCCCCAGGTTAAACGGCAGGGAAACCACCATGCCGCCGGCCTTTGCAGCCTCCTTAGCCGTCTCATCTTTCGAGCCGTCATCGATGACCAAAACATCGACGCGTTGTCCCCAAGCCTTGCGGATCTCCCCCACCGTACGGCCGACATTGCCGCACTCGTTAAAAGCGGGGACAATGGCAAGGATCTTTTTGTCCGCAGGGTTCATTTTCCGCATTCCTTGTCCCAGCACCGCTTAAGAAAGATGACGGCCATTAAAACAAAAAAAATCTGAACGGCTATGAGGATAAAGACCATAAGGGCCTGCCCCCAAATGCGGGGGCAACGATTACTGCTGCTGCGTTTGCATTTCAATATAGGCCGCGGCCAGATTGATCAGCCCGTCCTTGGGGGCGCCGGTGATGATTTTATTGGGCGTAATCCCGTCGAAACCAAACACCTGGCCGTCGGGATAATATCCCCGGGCCACGACCAAAGCCAGCATGGATCCGTCTCCCATGGGGAACATCCTCTTGAGCAGGATCTGCCCGGCGGTGTTGACCCCCAGCACCACGGCACGCTTCCTGAATTGCATGATGCCGGTGAACAACTCCGCGGCAGAGCCCGTATCGGCATCGACGAGGATGACGATGGGGCCGTCAAATTGGTATTGGGCGCCGATATCCGGCACGTCCAGATCGGCCTTGGGCCCGTTACGTTCCTGAAAGTAGGCAAATTCCTGGCCGCCTTTCAGGAAAAAAGCGGAAATTTCCCGCGCGGCCAACGGCGGTCCGCCGGGATTGCCCCGCAAATCCAGCACCAGGCCCTTGGGGCGCTGCTCTTCTATCCAGGAAAGGAAACGGTACATGTCCTGTCCGGTCATGCGGTTGAATTTGGGCACTTCCAGGCAAAACACGCCGGGCACCGGCACCGGATGGAGAAACACGGTCTGCTTGAAATATTTCTTGCTGACGGCGACAATGGTCTTTCGCGTTGCGGTCTCATGGCTCAGATAGGTCAACCGGACACGGGTATTGACCAGCGGCGTCAATTCTTTTTCGATCTCCTCCTGGGTCATGCGCGCCACAGCGCGGCCGTTGATTTGCAGGATGACATCATTTTCACGCAAACCTTTCTCATAGGCGTCGGAACGCGGCTCCATGCGGGTCACCAAAAACCCGGTATCATTCTTTTGGCCGATGATGCCCAGGTCGATTTTTTCGCCCAGGGCTTCACGTTTGAATTTGACGGCGGGTTTGGGCGGATAAAACTGGGTGAACTTATCGTCCCTGGACCTCAAAGCGTCGGCCAGATACCAGGCGCTGCGCCAGCGGACGTAATCGATGCTTTTGCCCTCGCCTTTAAGCTGCGGATAAATGATGGTATTGAACTCTTTCAGAAAATGGTCGTAGATCTTACGGTCAGGCGCGAGGTAATAATTTTCCTGGAAAGTTTTATAGACCTTCTCAAAAAAGGCCGTGTATTGTTTGTATGCGCGGCCGCTGAAAGCTGCGGGAGCGGCGGCAAGAACCGGGGATGAAACCGCGCCGAGGCTTGCGGCCATCAAAAAAATGCATATGATCCTGGAACACATCTTTTCTATCTTATCAAATTTATATTATCCATCATTAATTATCTCGAAAAATTTTGCTCCAGACGGTCCCGTTTCATCCGCGCCACCGGGTCGCCCTGAGAAAAAAGGATCGCCAGGTCATAATCCTTGAGGGCCTTTTGCCTGCGTCCCATGACATAATACAGGTCCCCCCGCGTGATTAAAGCATGATAAGGATAAAGCTCCAGGCTTATGGCCTTCGTGTAATCTTTCAGCGCCAGGCCGAATTTCTTTTGTTGAATATAAACGATACCCCGGTTGCTGTAGGCATTGTCGTAATAAGGGTGCAGGGAAATGGCCCTGGTGAACACTTCCAGGGCCTTGCGGTCATTGCCGTTCCTAAGATAGGCGATCCCCAGCTCATTGAGCACCTTGACATCATAGGGGGCCTGCTGCAGCGCCCTCTTGAAATCGTCCACGGCTTCAGGCAGGCGCCTCAACGCCGTGTAACTTTCCGCTCTTCTGCAGTAACTGTCTTTCAAATCGTTCTTCAATGCGATCGACTTTGTGAAATCATCGACGGCACGGCCGGTATCGCCCAGGCTGCTGTATAAGATCCCCCGTTGATAATAGATCGCCCCCATGGAGGGATCGGCCTGGATGGCTTTATCAAAACACGCCAGGGCATCAACGGTCTCATGCATTTGTTTTAAGATCGCCGCTTTCTGGATGTAGGCCAGGGCGCTTTTTGTTTTGAGGGCGATGGCCCGGTCAAAATCCTCCAGCGCTTTTTCATTTTTCCCTCTCAAGGCGTACAGCTGGCCGCGCATGATGTAGGCCATTGCGTCGCGAGGGTCAAGCTTTACGGCCCTGTTGAAATCGCTGAAGGCCAGAAAATAATCCCCTTCGCCCAATAAGGCGGCTCCCCGGTCAAAATAACCCCGGGCCCCCGAAGGGTTTTTATCGATGGCGCGGTCCAATTTTTTAAAATCGGGGATTCCTTTTCCGGGGCCGTAAATGGCCTCATCCTGGTTTCCTTTGGCGATCGCGTTTCTGGGATCATGCTTCAGCGTCCAGGTCCACAGCGTCCGGTCATTCTTCCATATCCGGCACTGGTTGAACGTCATGCATCCCAAAACAAAAATGAGCAAAAAGGCCGCGGCCTTAAATCTTGATAAACGCGCCCCCAGCCAGAGGCAAAACCCCAGGGAAGGCAGATACATGAAACGGTCCGCCACGATGTTGTTGTCGTTAAAATCGAACCTCCAGAAGAAGAAAATCGTCGCCATCCAAAACAGGCAGGCGAAAATAAACAGCCTGTCCTTGCGTCCGATGATCATGGAACCCAGGAAAACGGCAAAAACAACCAGCGCCAAAATGTAGCTGGGATCGGACAATGTGACGGGCAGGGCCGGAGAATACGCGGGAATAAAATAAACCGGGAGAAAGAATTTTTCCAGATACCACGAAAAAGACCAGACGCCGCACAGAAAAGACTGGGGGCCGATCGCCGGATGCGGCGATAATTTAAAGACCGTTATCAGCGCGACGGGAAAGATCAAAACGGCAAAAGGCAGCTTGTCTGCTATCATCGTTTTGCTCAAGCGCCGCTGATAAAACCAATCCAGCAATAACAACACCCACGGGATGCTGACGGCCATGGCCTTGGTCAAAACGCTTAAAAACCCGAAAAGCAGGCTTAAGCCATACTGTTTTGTGGATTTGCTTTTGAGATACTGTCCGTATTGCTTTAAACACAACATATAAAACAGGATGCCCAGGACATCCTTGCGTTCGGTCACCCATGCCACCGATTCCACGTGCATGGGATGGACCGCGAAAACAGCGGCGGCGATAAAGCCTGCCCAGCAGGACATCCCCAGCATACGGGCAAAATCGAAAACCAAGAGCACCACGGCCAGATGCAGCAGCACGTTGATGCCGTGGGCCGCCCAGCTCGCAAGGCCGAAGAGGTGGTATTCCAGATTGAACGAGAGGGTGGTTAACGGGATGTAGGTGTCATTGATGGTTTGCCTAAAGAGACTGCAAATATTATTCCAGGACAGGCTGTAAACGCAGGGATTGGCGATAAAATGCTGGTAATCGTCCCAGTTTAGGAACCCGCAACGAAGGCAGGGACCAAACGCCGCCGCCGTAAGCGCGGCCAGAAAAATCAAAAACAGGAAAACGTTGTCTTTTTCAGCTTTCTTGGATTTCATAGAGCTGTTTCATCAATGAAAACTCCTGCGTGCTGGGATCTGCGGGCATGGCGGCCTGAAAAACCTGCGACAAATGGTTTTTAAAAACACCGGGATCGACGGGAACATTGGTGACGAAATCCTCATGGCTGCGGCCCCTGCGGTATTCCGGGATGTCCTGCGGGTGCCTCAAATAGCGGTGGATGAGCGCCAGGTCAAAGTTATAAAGGATGGTGCCGTGGTGCAAAATATATTTCTTCAACCGGCGCTGGGCATTGCCGGAAAACTTTTTCTCCGCCGGCCCGAAGGCCAAATCCGAAAGCGGCCTGAAATAAGCTTCCGTTCCGGCCCGCTGCAGCGCTTCGATGACTTGGCCGGCGATCCATTGATAAGACCGGCGCAAATCGTTAAGCTCGGGACGCTTGTCCTTGGAAAGGACCAGCGTGTAATTCAGGCAGCCCGGCCCCTGGACAACCGTGCCCCCTCCTGAAAAACGCCTTAACACGGGGATATGGTCTTTTTTTGTTTGGAACAAATGAATATCCGCCTCTGCGCTTCCGGTGCGGCCCAGCACGATAAATACCCGGGAAGATTCCCAAAAACGCAGATACTCGCCGCTGCCTTCTTTTTCCGCCAGGCGCAGCAAGGCTTCATCAAAGGCGATATTTTCCTGAGGTGTGGGAAACGAAATGTCTCTAAGCTGCATCTGTTGTTGCCGCGAAGAAACTGGTTTTGACGTCCCGCGCGGCCTTGACTTCATCCGGCCGTGAAACGGGCATGGTCTTGGGGAACTCTTTAAAAACCGCCGGATCCGTTTGCGAAAGCTTGTCGGCCTCGACCATCTTCCCTATATAATAGTCCATGGTCTGCTTGGATTCCGTTTCGGTCGGCTCGATCATGATGGCCTCGGGAACGCTGATGGGGAAATACACCGTCGGAGGATGCACCTGCTGGTCGATGAGAAATTTGGCGATGTCGATGGCGTGCACCCCGCGCGCCGCCTGCTGCGATGCGGAAAAAACGCTTTCGTGCATGCATATCCTGTCAAAACAAAGTTTATAATAAGGCGCCAGTTTTTTCATGATGTAATTCGCGTTCAGGACCGCGTGATCGGCGGTATCGGCGAGGCCTTCCCTGCCCAGCATCAGCAGGTACGCGTAGGCCCGCACCAAAAGGCCGAAGTTCCCGTAAAATGAGGCGATATAACCGATGGATTGCGCGAAGTTGTAATCCAGCGCAAAGGCGCCGTCTGCGCGCCTGACCACCCTGGAAACCGGCAGGAATGGGGCAAGTTTGTCATTGACCCCGACGGGCCCGGCGCCCGGTCCGCCGCCGCCGTGGGGGGTCGTGAAGGTCTTGTGGGTGTTGATGTGCATCACGTCAAAGCCGACATCGCCGGGACGGAACCGGCCCAGGACCGCGTTTAAATTGGCGCCGTCATAATACATGATGCCGTCGACGGCATGGATGACCTCGGCGATGGCGCTGATATTGGGTTCAAAGACGCCGTAGGTGCTGGGCACCGTCATCATCAGGCCGGCGGTTTGCTCATTGACGGCGTCTCGAAGCGCCTGCAGGTCCATGCCGCCGTCTTTATTGGACGGGATGGTGATCGTTTCATAACCGGCGATGGCCGCGGAAGCGGGGTTGGTGCCGTGCGCGGAATCCGGGATGATGACATATTTCTTTTTGTGGTTGCCCTTGGATTTGTGATAGGCGGCCATGAGCATGATGCCGGTCAATTCGCCGTGCGCGCCCGCCAGGGGCTGCATGGTGAAATGCTTGAAACCGGTGATCTCACCCATCCACTGTTGAAGTTCGTACAGGATCTGAAGGGCGCCTTGCGTCCAGCGTTCTCCGCCGGAGAGCTGGGCCAGCAAGGGATGCAGGTCGGTGAACCCGGACAAACGCGCCAGCGCCTCGGTGAATTTGGGGTTGTACTTCATCGTGCAGGAACCCAGCGGATAGAAATGGGTGTCGATGGAAAAATTCATCTGCGACAAACGGGTGTAATGGCGCACCACGTCGAGCTCTGAGACTTCGGGCAAAGGCGCATCCTGCGTGCGCGCGTACGCAGCGGGCACTTGGACGCGGACCGGCACGTCCGAGTCCCCGAACCGGAATCCCTTTCGCCCTTCCACCGATTTTTCAAAAATGAGTTCCATGATTCGATCCCTAATTTATAGGGCTAAATTTATCCCTTATATAATTGTTTCATCGTTATGCATAATCAAAAAATAACCGTAATTAAGCTAATACCTCTTCCATCGCCTTCGCGTAACCTTCGATCTGGTCCCTGGTCCTTTTCTCCGTGACGGCAACGAGCAAATAGCGCTCCATGCCCGGATAATAACGGCCCAGCGGAAAGCCCGCGGCAAACCCTTTGGGCATCATGGCCGCGACCGCCTCGGAAGCATCCACAGGCAGGTGCACGGTGAACTCGTTGAACGTCGGCGATGAACGTTTGACCTCGACGCCCTTGATCCTGGACAAAAGCTGCTTGGCATATTCCGCCTTATCCAGGTTCAACTGCGCCATTTCCTTCAACCCGTTCTTGCCGACGAGGGCCATAAAAATGGCCGCCTGAAGCGCGCACAGGGACACATTGGTGCAAATGTTGGAGGTGGCTTTTTCCCGGCGGATATGCTGCTCACGCGCCTGCAGGGTGTTGACAAAACAGCGCCGCCCCTTGGAATCCAGCGTTTCACCGACGATGCGGCCGGGCATCTTGCGGATATATTTCCTGCGGGCGGCCATGAACCCCAGGTAAGGCCCTCCGAAATTAAGCGGCAGCCCCAGAGACTGCCCTTCCCCCGTGACCAGATCCGCCCCCATTTCCGCCGGTGTTTTCAACAGCCCCAGGGAAACAGGATAGACGCTGACCAGGGCCAGGGCCCCCGCGTCATGGGCTTTTTGGATGATATCGGTAAAATCATCGATGGCCCCGAAAAAATTGGGGTTCTGCAGGATGACCGCCGCGGTATCCTTGTCCAGGAGCCGCTCTATTTCCGGGCGGCTGGTCTGGCCGTGGACCACGGGCGTTTCTGCAAACCGGTAAGACAGATGATGGGTGTACGTCTTTAAAATTTTGCGGTAAATGGGGCTGACCCCGCCGTCCATGATCACTTTATGCCTTCCGGTGATGCGGATGGCCATCATCATGGCCTCATACAGGGCCGTTCCCCCGTCGTACAAAGAGGCGTTGGCGACATCCATGCCGGTCAGGGCGCACATGGAGCTTTGGTACTCAAAAAGAGCCTGCAGGGTCCCCTGGGCGCATTCGGGCTGGTAGGGCGTATAGGCCGTGGTGAATTCCCCGCGCGAAGCCAGCGCCGGCACCGCCGACGGTATGTAGTGGTCGTAATAACCGCCGCCGATAAAAGGGATCACCTGCACGTTGTTTTTCAGGGACAGGGCCTTCACGCGGGCCGTCACCTCCTGCTCCGAAAGGCCTTTGCCCAAGTCAAATGATTTGGGCCTGTGTTCAGGCTTGATGCCGGCAAAAAGACCGTCGATCGATTTCACGCCGATGTCTTTAAGCATTTCTTCGACTTCTTGAGGGGTATTGGTGATATAAGGGTTCAAAGGAAGGTCCCGATCAATGCCCGAGGGTGTCGATATAACTGCGGTATTCCTCCGCGTTCATGAGATTGGTGCTTTCATCCATATCGCGCACGTCGATTTTGGCGATCCAGCCTTTGCCGTAGCAATCCTTGTTGATTAAAGACGGGTCGTCTTCCAGCTTGTGGTTGACTTCGATGATCCTGCCTGAAATGGGCGAAAAAATATCGCTGGCCGCCTTGACCGACTCGACGGAAACGAATTGTTCGAACTGTTCCACTTCGGATTCCATCTCGGGGAGTTCCACATAGGTGACGTCGCCCAAAGCCTCCTGGGCGTAGTCCGTGATGCCCATGGTGGCGGTGTTTTCCTCAATGGAAATCCACTCATGCTCCTTGGTATATAGAAAACTTTCTTCGATTTCCATGACGTGTTCCCCCGGAAGTTCTCCTACGCTTTTAAAGATCCGCCTTTATAAAACGGCCTTCGAACGACTTGAGCGGCGGTTTTGCTTTTGTCATCACCAAAGAAAATTTCAGCGCCGGTGTCGGGACGGGGGACGGCCATAAACCCTATGCCGATACCGAGGCCCAAGGCCGGCGAAAAAGTGCCGCTGGTAACGGCCCCCAAAACACGGCCTGCCGCGTCAAAGATCTGATGCCCCGCTCTTGGGCTTTTGCGGGAGGCGCTGATAAAATATCCGGTGGTCCGCAGGGCATCCCGCGCCGCGAGGGAGCGGCGCCCTATAAAATCTTTCTGGGTGTCGATAAATTTATCCAGTCCTGCTTCCAGCGGTGAGGTCGCTTCGTCCAGCTCGTGGCCGTAAAGGCTGTAGCACATCTCGATACGCAGCACATCGCGCACGCCCAAGCCTGTGGGCTTTACTGTACCATTCTTCAAAATATTTTGCCAGATTTCTTTGGACTTTTCCCAGGGGCAATAAATTTCATAGCCCAGTTCTCCCGTGTATCCGGTGCGGCTGATCAGGCAGGGAATGCCCGTGATCGTAAAATAGCCGAAGGTGTAATAGGTCAATTGTTCGATGCCGGGCGCGAAGGCTTTCAACACATCGCGCGATTGCGGCCCCTGCAGGTCCAGTTTGGCCGTTTTAAAAGAGGCGTCTTCAAAATGGGCTCCGGCGTTCAAATGGGCCCGGATGTGGCGGGCGTCCTTCTCTATATTAGCGGCATTCACAACGATCATCCAGTCTTCAGCGCCCTTGCGGTAAACGATCAGATCATCGATGATCCCCCCGTCTTCATTGAGCATGGCGCCGTAACGGCAGGTATGGACAGGCATGTCCGCGATGGGCTGCATCACGATGGCGTCCAGGCCGTTTTTCAGCGGATCGCCTTTGATCATGAACTCGCCCATGTGGGAGCAGTCAAAAAGGGAGACGGTTTTGCGGTTATGTTCCCATTCGGCCAGGATGCTCTCGTATTGCAAGGGCATGTTCCAGCCGCCGAAGCCGGTCATCTTGGCGCCGAGGCTCAAATGCTCCTCGACTAAAGGAGTATTATGAAAGAAGGTTTCCACAGACATAGATAATAGGGAATATTATCCAAAAGTTATTTCAAAGTAAAGACAAAAATGATTTTGAATCCCCCTGCCGCCTTTGAGCACTTCAGAAGCAGAACAAATTACAGGTCCCGATGGGCCATCGCAACAATGTTGGATTTGATCCCTGACCCATTCATAGCATTTTTGGGCGATTATCATTTTATCTGTTTCGCCGGCTGCGATGACTCCGGCTTTTTTAAACACCTGCGGATGTTCCAATTGATAATCACCGTTGATTGAAGATAGTTTTTCATCGTGACGTTCCTGAATCATGACATGCTCTTTAAAATACTCAAAAGGATGGTGATTTGGGCTGCCCAGGCAACCGCAAACGCTAAGGTTCGTACGACAGGAATGCCTAAAATATAAACAAAATAATGGACGATTCTGGCATAAAAATAAACCATGGCGGCATATTGGGTAGTCGGCGTTGAAATTCCCAGGATGCTGACTACCAAAACAGCCGGCACAAAAATGATTAAATTTTCAACCGCATTGGCATGGGCGCGGAGAGCGCGCCGGGCCCAAATGGTGGGAGTCTCTCCTGTCTCGGCCGCGGCATTCGATAGGGAAAGCCAAAGGCCCCGTGTCACCAGACGATTTAAAATATACGGCACCCACATCAGCGCAGTAAAAATAGTTACATAAATCAGCCATTTCAATTCAGGGACATAGGGATGGGACATATTCGATCCTTTCTAATCACCCGGCCATGACCTGGCCATGAACCTGCCTTCGTTGCCTGCCAAAACATGCAAAGCCTTTTGGCAATTACGCTCTTTTGCCTCAATTGATTTCAGTTCTGAGAAATATCGTAAAATTTCCTTCTGCCGGCTGGGGGCAAGGCCATCCCAGCCTTGCCTTGCCTGCCGGTTACGGTCCAACTGTACGGCAAACCAGGAAGGCATAGAGTGCAGGGGGCCGTTCCTGTACGCCTCATCAAATTCCACCATGAGTTCGACAGTATCCCCCGGCCCCACGCCGACGGCTTTCCTTATACTGCCATGCAAATAAAGATAAAAACTGCCGTCCCCCGCAGGCATCATGTTGATATGCCAGGGGCAGTCCGGCTTACCGTTAAGGCGGATCTTTACCGGCATCGGCCTGCGCCAATTCTTTTTTATAAAAGCGGCGTTCCTGCTGCTGACGTGAACATAGGGATTAATGCCCCGTATTTTTATGACAGATTTAAACTTCAGCAAACCGGACTTCATACTCAATCAGGACTTTAAACCCGCGCTCGCAGTTCAACGATGAGAGCACCCGGGCCAACAACACGGCCTGCGCTTTCCTTTTTTAAGATTGGAACAACCCCATTCGATCCGTTTGTTCCTGGTTTCTATTTTTTTTGCTGATATGACCCAGCATATCCACTCATTGCGCGCAAGCGGCGTAATATCCTCCCACACCTCTAAAGCTTTTGGATTACAGGCCAACGCTTTTTTTAAATCTGCAGGCAGTTCATGAACCACGCCGCCTGGGATTTCTTTGTGCCCCATATCACTCCTTCGAAAACACTCAATCTCCCCCTGCTGTACGAGTTTTGCAAATGGCTGGCTAATTCAGAGCCATTCTCTGCTGAACGATGGCTAAATCCCTTTGTGTCTGCAAATTCATCCAAAATTCAGGGGTGGTCTTGAAAAACCGGGACAATAAAACCGCCGTCTCGGGAGTCATGTCCCTCTTTCCATTAATAAGCGTATTAATACGTTGAATAGGGACCTTGATTCTGCGGGCCAATTCGACTTGGGAAAGCTTCTTGGGGATGATAAATTCTTCAAGCAAAACTTCTCCCGGATGTATAGGTAAACGATATTTGGGAATCATAGCTCTTCTCCTTTAATGATAATCAACTATTTCAACTTCATAAGCATTCCCATCCCTGAATTCAAAAATGATACGGCACTGGTCATTAATGCGAATGCTGTACTTCCCTTTCAAATCACCCTTAAGGCCTTCCAACCTATTGGCCGGGGGTGATTTCAAATCGATCAAAGAATGTGCGGCATTCAATAAGTCCAGCTTCCTTTGGGCGACCCGCCAAATAGTTTGGGGTATTCGCCTTGCCTGCTTAGACTCCAAACCGTCATAAATATCACGCGTCGCTTCTGAAAGAAAGGTGATAATCATATACACTGCGATAATAACATATTAACAGTATACGTGCAAGTAATAATTATTGCCCATAAAAAAGCCCTGGGCGCAAGCTCAGGGCAAAACTCCCCGCCCCCCAAATCCGAACTTTTTCTATGAGGTCATTTTTGGCCTTACTAACGCCAGAAGCGGCAAACCTTGGTTTATTTCCAATTGACTTTCCCATTGCTATTTGTATCCCCATATAGGAAAATGTGCAGTTAATTATGGAGGTAAAAAAATTTGTCTCATCCCAATAAAGCCGCTCCAAAACATATCTTACTGATATTCCAACCCGCATGGCTGGATTTCTTGCTGAAAGAATGGTTATTACTCATTTCAGCAGTAGGGCTGTTTCTTACTTCAATCCATATCAAAAAATTCCCGACAATCTCCCTTTCTGAATGGGAAGTTCTTTTAATCCTCTACGCTCTTTTCATAGCGGTCAAGGGCTTGGAAAAATCCGGGCTGTTTACCTGGATTTCATGGCGTATTGAACAAGGTAAATATTTGCCTTTAAAACTCATTCTAACAACATTCTTTCTTTCAATGATTGTAACCAATGACGTGGCCCTGATCATCATAGTGCCCATCACTCTGGCCCTTAGAATACCAAGAAAAGACATTGTCGTGATCATGGAAGCCCTGGCCGCCAATGCTGGTTCAGCCCTGACCCCGATCGGTAACCCCCAAAATCTTTTTATTTATTGGTATTATCATGCTTCACCCGCTGGATTCATGATAGCGATTGCTCCTTTGACGCTTTCTTTTTTGCTTATACTGGCCTATTGGGCCGCCAATCTACCACAAAATTCAAATAAAAATCCCTTAAAAAATTCTGCCCCTCCCGACCATTCAGCTATTTCTCACGGATTGCTGTTATTGATAATGATCCTCGTAGTTCTTCACCTTGTCCCTGTTTGGTCATCTGTCTTGGTGCTGATTTACGGAATTATATTCAGCCGCTCCTCTTTTCTCATTGATTATCCTCTGCTCTTGACATTTTTTTGTTTCTTTGGCCTTGCCGATAATCTTCAAGGCATTCTTGCAGACCGAATAGGGAATTTGAAACATGTCTTTCTTTACTCGGCTTTTTTTAGTCAAATCATGAGCAATGTCCCCGCATCTATTCTATTTGCAAAATTCACGACTCAATGGAAAGCTCTTCTCTGGGGGGCCAACGTCGGAGGATTTGGAAGTCTTGTCGGTTCATTAGCCAATATCATTGCCTACAAACTATACATTGCGAAGAAAAGCCATAAAGAGATAATGAAATTTACCGCGAAATTCTTGCTTATTGGTTATGGTGCTTTTGTTATCGGGATAGGAATTTATTCTTTTCTAGTCGGAAAAATATAAAATTTTAAGCAATAAAATTCTCTAATAAAAAACCGTTGTAAATCTATTACGTAAGCGGCTGAAATACAACGGTTTAAGTAAACTCCCCGGCCACCCCCAAAATCCGAACTTTTTCTATGAGATCATTTTGAGGATAACGAACACTAAAAGTAATGATGCATGGTCTATTTTAAACATAAACTAAAGAATGTTTCTTAGTTTTAAAAGCGTATCAACCAGGCAACATAACGATTCCCGTTTCGGCGCTGCATTTTAGAGGCCGTCCATTCGACTTAAATACTTGTCCCCTTGCCTATAGGATATGACGCTGATAGAATAAGCCCGCCTATGCAACATCTGCAACCGCTGCTAACGATCATATGCTCCATATCCGCAGGAATTTTCTGTATCATCCTCGCTGACCGGGTGAAATGGCCGTCCATTTTGCTCCTTTTACTAACGGGGACCGGCCTTGGACCTCACGGGCTGAACCTGATCCAGCCTGCCCTATTTAAAGACCAGCTTTCTCAGTATATTTCGCTGTTAGTGGCCCTCATTTTATTCGAAGGCGGCACATCCTTGAAATTCAAACAGCTAAAAGACATTTCAGGACCGTTGCGGCAGTTATTAAGCACGGGCGTTCTGGTGACACTGGCTGCCGCAGCCCTGGGGGCGCATGTGCTGCTTAAAATGCCCTGGACCAAGGCCATTCTTTTTGGCTCCGTCCTGGTGGTCACTGGCCCCACTGTCGTGCCGCCCATTCTGAAAAGGATCAAAATCAAGGAAAAGCTCCACAATATCCTCAAATGGGAAAGTATTCTCATCGACCCCATCGGGGTCATCATGACCATTGTGCTCTCGGAAATCCTGCTGGTCAATTCCATCGGCCCCTTTCAAGGCATGGAATTGTTGGCGGCCAGGGTCCTTATCGGGCTCGGACTTGGGTTTCTGGCCGCAGAGATCATGTACCTGTTCCTCAAGCACCCTTCCTTGCTGCGTTTCGAAAGCGAGGAGATTTCCGGCGTGTTCATTTTCGCCGTCAACCTGCTTTTTTACGGGATCTCGGAAGCCCTTCTTTCTGCATCAGGCATCGTGACCGTCACGGTAGCAGGGATCCTGTTCGGCAACAAAAAGCTGGCCGGCATTGACCCCATATTGCGCTTTAAAAAGCAATTGACCATGGTGGCCCTTTCCGTCATTTTCATTCTGTTATCCGCTAATATCCCCTTGTCTAAAATTTATGGGATACTGCCCGCAGGCTCCCTGTTCCTGGCTTATTTGATCGTCCTGGTCCGGCCGCTTTCCGTGCTGTCAAGCACAGGCAAGGAGAAATCCCTCTCCCTGCAGGAAAAGCTCTTTTTATGTTTTTTTGCTCCCCGGGGCATTGTTTCGGCGGTCATGGCCTCCCTCTTGAGCATCCTGTTCGAACAAAAGGAGTTGATCGGACGCGGCATGTTCCTACCCGTGGCGTTTTACATCATCACCGGCACCATCATCTTCTATTCCGTGACCGGTAACCTGACGGCCAGGGTACTGAACCTCATTGAAGAAACAGGCAAAAAGATTCTTATCATCGGCGTCAACCAGACGACCTTGATGATCGCCAAAACCCTCAGAGATTGCGGATTCCATACAGTATTTATCGATACAAACCCCGGGCTCTGTCACGAGGCTGAGCAGGAACATTTCGAAGTTTATTGCGGCAACGCCACAGATAAAAATTTTCTGGAATCCTTGGAACTCAAAGGCCTCCAAAAAATGCTGGCAGCAACTCCCAATCATGAAGCAAATGTGCTTGTCTGCCAGTTGATGTCGGAATATTTTGGGAAAAAAGGCGTTTATCGGATTTGGGATAAAAATGATTCGTGGAAAAATGCCGTTTCTATCCAGCAAGAAACCTGGGGACGGCCTCTGCTGATCGGCAGCAGTCCCGACGGTAAAATGGACGTCCCCCGCATGCATTTAGTCAAACAAAACCTGGCTGGCGCCATACCCATCAACGAACAATACTACAAGCTCCAAACTACTCTACCTTTATTCGCGATCAAGGGCGACACCCTTTACTTCCCAGCACCGCATATCATTCTACCGCAAGACTGTGAATTGTTCTCCCTATCCACTTAAGAGAGAAAAGAAGTTGAATTCATGAGCAGGCTCCCCGGTCACCCCCAAAATCCGAACTTTTTCTATGAGGCCTTTTTCGGTCTAACCAATGCTAAAACTGGCGACAGATGGGTTATTTTTAACTGAATTTGAGTATCTGCGTCTCAATTTAACATAGAGCCTAAAGACCGGATTAACAAATTCATATACACCTGTTTGTTCTGGTACGCGTCTTAAAATGGGGCCAAAATTTCTATCAAGTAATCGGGGAATCAACTGATCAATGAATTTAATATTAAAATCTTCTGCCTCTTTCCGCGTTGTTTTTAAAAGAATGCGACTAAAATCCTCACGATTATCTTGCTTCTGTTCAGCCAATAAACATAAGAGTAGTTCACGATCCGGTGATTCACCTATAGCAAGCTGATATTCACTCTCTAAGGTAGGAAAAGCAATCCCTTTAGCAATGTCATCCAATACCATCCGAAAGATGTTCATTGTAATCTTGCTCATATGCTGTTCATTTGCCTTATTTACGCAAGACTTACCGACCATTTGAGTAAAATATGGATACCCTTCTGAAATTGCAATAATTTGTTCTTTGACATCAATGTCGAAGATCAGATCCCCATCAAATAATGTCTCTGCGCGTTCGAGTATTTGTAACGATTCGTTTTGATCCATAGGGTCAACACGGACTGCACCTTGTTCTAATAATCGACTTACTGATGCATGGTCTTCTACTAAATCTTTCAAATCATATGCTATACCACATATTCCAAACTTAACCTCATCACTACTTAATGACTTTATCAAAGAACCCAACCCTCTTTTATCAGCTATTACATCAAATTCATCAAGCAAGATCAAAAGGCCGTCTCTTCCTCTTTTTCGAACTTGATGAACTATAATCGAATTAATATAATTCCGAAAAGTTTGTACGATATCTCCAGGAACTTGGCGAGCGTATTTGGATGTCTCAATCCCCTTAGCCCCCCAATTAACTACTTGTAGGTCTATCGCAGCCTTTGCTTCAATGCTACGTGAGAATTCCACCAACTCTTTTCCGTCATTTGGCACTAGTCTAAGGAGCCCATCTTCTCCATTTTGATCATTGCAAAGACGAGTTAATAAAGCATCGCCGTTTTTAATTAAGGAATCACAGGCATAAAAAACAGTAAAATACTTTCGAGGATTCGTTGGAATTTCGCTGCCAAGACCAGCATTCTTTGCTATACCATAATCGCCATTCGCCATTAACTGTAATTGT
>JAGWKL010000055.1 GCA_028865345.1 Candidatus Omnitrophota bacterium
GACATGGCGGTATTTACCAAGACCGGGATCAACTGGGATGACTTCGGAGTGTTGGGCAAGGCTGGGATCAACTGGAATGATTTCGGAGTGATGGGTAAGGCTGGGATCAACTGGTATGATCTGAATGTGTTCAGCCGTACAGGTGTCAACTGGAGTGATTTGGGGGTGTTGAGCAAAACCGGAGTCAATTGGTATGACCTCAACGTGTTAACCCGTACAGGCATCAACTGGGATGACCTGGGAGTAATGACCAAGACCGGGATCAACTGGAGTGATTGGGGGGTGTTGAGCAATACAGGGATTAATTGGGCTGACATCAATGTGCTCGGCCGCACAGGGATCAACTGGAGTGATTTGGGAGTGTTGAGTAATACGGGGATCAACTGGGCTGATATCAATGTGCTTGGCCGCACGGGGATCAACTGGGCAGACTTTGGAGTGTTGAGTAAAGTAGGGATCAACTGGTATGACCTGAATGTGTTTAGCCGTACAGGTATCAACTGGAGCGATTTGGGAGTGTTGAGCAATACGGGGATCAACTGGGCTGACGTTAATGTGCTTGGCCGTACGGGGATCAACTGGGCAGACTTTGGAGTGTTGAGCAAGACCGGAGTCAACTGGGCTGACTTTGGGGTGTGGAGCAAGGCAGGGATCAACTGGAATGACTTCCAAGTGTTGAGCAAGACAGGGCTCAACTGGAATGATCTGGACGTGTTAAGCCGCACGGGTATCAACTGGAACGATTTCGGGGTGATGAGTAAAGCTGGGGTCAACTGGAATGATTTGAGCACGATGAGCAGGACATCCATCAACTGGAATGGACTGGCGGTGCTGACAAGTTCCAACGTGAACTGGAATGCTTTGGAACAATTTACCCAGGCAGGCGTGAATTGGAATTACCTGGCCATATTGACTTCGTCGGGAGTCAACTGGCAGGACCTGGCGGTATTTACCAGCAGTTCGGTCAACTGGAGCGACTTGGCGGTATTAAGCACGACGGGCGTCAATTGGGATGATTTCGGTGTGTTAAGCAAGGCCGGTATCAATTGGGATGATATCGGGGTGTTGGGTAAAACGAATATCAACTGGAACGACTTTGGTGTCTTAAGCAAGACCGGGATCAACTGGAGTGATTTCGGGGTGTTGAGCAAGACAGGGATCAACTGGAATGATTTAGGTGTGATGAGCAAGACAGGGATCAACTGGATGGATTTCAATACCCTGTCGACCACCGGGATCAACTGGATGGATCTGGGAAGCTACATCAATACGTTGTCGGAGGCGGGGATCAACTGGAGCGATTTTGCGGTGATGACGAGGACCGGGGTCAATTGGGAAGACATGGCGGTATTTACCAAGACCGGGATCAACTGGGATGACTTCGGAGTGTTGGGCAAGGCTGGGATCAACTGGAATGATTTCGGAGTGATGGGTAAGGCTGGGATCAACTGGTATGATCTGAATGTGTTCAGCCGTACAGGTGTCAA
>JAGWKL010000056.1 GCA_028865345.1 Candidatus Omnitrophota bacterium
ATCGGCATTCCTCCCATGTCCGACATGGCCGAACAACCCAGTATCGTCACCATTGAACTGGATAAGAAAATCAGCGCTGAGACGCCGAAGAATCCCCAGTGGGAGGCCCAACCGTTTCTTGATGGGCTGTACAAACTATGCTGGGTACCATCGGCGTCACAACACCTATATCCTGTTTCAGCGTTTTCCATATTCAAATGCTTATGCACAAAGTGACCGCGCCGTAATGGGTTTTGCCAGCGCACAGGCGGTCAAAGCGCGGTGAAATAAGGAATCGGGATCATGACGGCGGTTGAACCGATAGGCATATTCACTTAGGTACCGGCCTAAATACTTAGCATCAACGCCATGATGGGTTCCAATGATCCAGGCCTTAGCGTTGGAAATGAACCGGTGGACCCAGGGCAACCAACTTTCCAACGCTTCCGGGTCATTGGCCATCACCCGGTAGTCCGCCTCCACCCCTTTGAGTTCACGCAAGGCGGGCGAAGCATCCGTGTTGACGAAAGATCCTTTTTCCATGGCCTGATTCACGAATTCCTGGCTCTCCCACTTGGTTTCCGCAGCTACCTTCACCTTGGCAAAACCCGCTTTTTCCTTCTTGCGGCCCTTCTCGTCCACCCATTCCTTGCTTTCCACCGCCACCAAGACTTCCGCTTGGTTTTCCTTGGCCTTTTTCCCAAAAGCCGCCCCATCCAACTCAATGACGCCCTTGAGGGTGTAGTTCTCATCCCTTTGCCGAAGGCCTTCCCGAATCTTGTGCAACAGTAGCCACGCTGAATGATCCGAGATATTCAAATGCCCTTTTAATTCCAGGGCCGAAATTCCCCGCTTTCCTTGCATCATCAAGCTAAGCGCCCTGATCCAAGTTAAAAGCGGGAGCTTGGAGCTTTCAAAAATCGTCCCCGCCCGAACCCGAAGACGTTTCCGGCAATCATCGCATTCCCTCACCTCAGGCTTGGCTTTGTGTTGCCAGTAGCTTTCCCCCTCACATCCGGGGCAAATAAAGTCTTTTTCCCCGAAACGGCATTTCCACACCCATTGGCGGGCTTCTTCTTCCGTGTGGATTTGCTTGAGAATTTTAATGCTTTTCATCCGCTGGTAGTTCATCGTCCACCTCCCTCAACGGATAGTATACACCCGTATTCCTATATTTAAACGGTCACTTTGTGCATAAGCATTCGGGATTCCCATTGGAGACTTCCGGGAATTTGGCGCCATGAAATCCTCAACATATTCACCCCCTATGTCCGGCAGGGTGGATTGCCCAAGGAAAAAGCAGTCAAAGCCTTAGAAGATGTTTATGCCCACATTATTCCCTACGAGGTGGAATTGGGCCCATTGAGACCTTGGAAATCGCGCTTCACCACAAAATATCTGCCTATGACGCCCAATATTTCCTATTGGCCCAGAAACTCGGTGTTCCCTGCGTGACTGAGGACCGCGCCCTTCGCCGTGCCGCACCGCACCTTACTGT
>JAGWKL010000057.1 GCA_028865345.1 Candidatus Omnitrophota bacterium
AACAAGGACCCGAATCGGCCCCGTAAGCTTTTGGTCCATGCCAAGGAGCTGGAGCGCATCCAGGGACGGTTGGCCGGCAAAAGTTTGACGCTCGTTCCCACCAAAATTTATTTCAACCAGCGCGGTTGGGCCAAGGTGGAGATCGCCCTGGCGCAGGGTAAAAAGATTTACGATAAGCGGGCGGACATCAAGAAACGGGAGATCAAAAGAGAGATAGACAGGTCGGTCAAGCACGGAAAATAAGCGTCCGCCAACCTCTGGCGGAAAGTATGGCAAGGGCTGTTACCATGGGCACGCGGAAGCGGGCCCCCACACCCCATCCGATGGCCACAATGGTCACGCAAACAAAATATAATATGACCAGCGCCAGGAATTTGTAAACATTATCTTTCTTGTCTTTGAATATCCCGGCCGCCAGACCTATCCACCAGACAATGACCAGCAGGTAACCGAACACCGCCCCGAACAGCCTCCAGGCTTTTGAGCCCAAATATTTCATGTCGCCCGGGGTTGTCATTAAACTGAAGAAATGCCTTAAAGTGGAGACTACGTAGTATGCCGCCGGCGGCAGCTGTTTCAAATGCGGGTTTTTTTCCCGGCCGTAAGATCCGAACAGGCCATGTAACTTCACGGTCGCATTATCAATGTTGCACAAAGCGAATTCCCTGTAGGGCGGCGTTTTCATGTTATGGTATTCCCATACCGCCAAGAAGGCATAGATAATAAATAGAAAAAGCAGGGCGTGCCTGATGCCTGTGCGCGCCTTCCCCATCCCCCACAGATAGACGATGAATCCCGCTACGGCGAAACCTAAATAGTATCCCGCCGGGCGCACATAGATCGATGTCCCCAAGAATAAGCCGGCCACGGCAAGCCATTTGAGCTTGCGATTGTCCATATATTTGATAAAACTAAAAAGGAAAAGCGTTATGAAGAAAAGATGCAGGGATTCCGTCAGGATCATGGTGGAATAGACCGTCGTGGGCAGATCCAAAAGGACGATTGCGGCACCCAGCAGTCCCGTCCATGGCCCAAGCCCGGCAAGCATCTTGTAGACGATGATGGCGCTCAGGATGTTGAGGGCAAGCTGCAGGAGAACAATGCCCGCCAGGGGAATGCCTGCCAGGCCGTGAAAGACCGCTAAAAAAAAGGTGTAACCGGGTGTCCTGTAAAAACTGTGCCGTAGGCCGGCGGAAGGCGCGTGGAAAAAATTCATCCAGGCCTGGGCGTCGCGGAGATAACCATGGGAGTCAATGCAAACAACGGTTTGCGGTGCCTGCCCAATGATATAGAGGAACACGCAAAGCTTAGTGAGGATGGCGGCGGCGATCAGTCCGACGATAAATCTTGTGGAACGCATTCTTTTTATTCTACAATAAACAAAATCCTCCGGCAGTAAAATTTGCCGAAACTTTCAATCTGCGGTATAATAACAACAGTTCTTTGATATGGGGGTGATTGGTTTCGACTTGTGCC
>JAGWKL010000018.1 GCA_028865345.1 Candidatus Omnitrophota bacterium
AAATATTTTTGCCAAGCCGGGAGGCTTGTCGTTTTGTTAACGATCTGAATAACTTCGTCGGCGCATCCCTTGCCTCCCATTTGAAACAAAATCTTGCCATCGGCTTTAAGGACGGTCTTCACGCCTTTAAGCACGGCCACCTGATCTTCGATCCAATGCAAAACGGCATTAGAGAACGCGATATCAAAATTCTCTGACAAGGAAATTGAGGCAGCGTCCATCTGCATAAAGGCAAGATTGGGATATTTATCCGGAGGGAAATTCTTAATAGCCAAGTCGATCATGTCCGGGGAAGCATCGATGCCTAAAACCCGCCCTTTAGGGAGCGTTCGAGAAATCTTGGCTGAAATCTTCCCGTCCCCACAGCCAATATCGAGAAGCGATTCATGGCCTTTCAACCCCAGCTTGATTATCAACTCATCGGCCCACTGCGCTTGTGCCGAAGAATGTTTCGCATAATCTTGCGCATTCCAATTTTGTTTGTTGGGCTTCATAAAATATATTTAAAGTTGAGCGACGATCTTTAGGGTGGAATTCATTTCAGCTTCGACCAGGTCAAGGTCATGCTGCAGGATGAGCCTTAATATCTTTGTTTTAGCGCACGATTGCAAACGGAGCAGCTCTCTCTTGACCTTCTTAAGCAGATTATGCCTGACTTTAAGCCGGCGCCTGGCCATGTTTTTGTCAACCAGGGGCAGGAAATAAAGGCTCAAGTCAATTTGAAAAAAAGGACGTTCAATGGACAAAAAGTTTTGTTCAATAAGCTCATTGAATTTCTTTTTGCCCTTTGGGGTGAGGCGATAAACATATTTTTCAGGAAAACGGCCTTCACGGCGAGCCATCTCTTTTTCCACCAGCCCCAAGCCCTCCATCCTGGCAAGAGGATAATAGATGGACTTGATGCAAAGGCCGATATGGGGGCTTAAATCTTCTTCCAGCTGAAGTTTGATCTCATAACCGTGTTTGGGGCCTTCCGCCAATAAACCTAAAAATAGGAATTCGTTCTCGATCATGGTCCGGTCGCGTCCGTGGTTGGATTGGCAGGCGCCGGTTCATGGATCCGGGGGATCTCCGGCGGCAGGTAACCAAAGGCAATGTCCAGGCCGTGGAACAACGCCAGGGCCGTCAGGCGCTTGGCGTTGGTGCTCAGCGAACTGATCTCGATGCGGATCTGATTGTTGGACAACTCTTCAAAGAAAATGCCCACCTCGGTGGTATCCACACAGCCTTTGATTCCCATGATGACGATATACCCTTGGATCTCGTCTTTCTTAAATATCACCCAGTGTTGCTTTTTGGCAACGGCCATGGAGGCGCGGAAACAATCCCAATAAGGCCTGTCATAGGTCTTGGCCACGGCCGTCTTGCGCCCCTCTTGCAGGACCCTGGTCGACGATCCCCAAACGGTCTTGAATCCCTCGACGGTGTTATGGGCAATGGTGCTGCAGGAAGAGCACCCCGCCGCAAGTGCCGCGATGAGCAATAAACGTCCGGCGTTCACTGTTGGTCCTTCCTTATAATTCCACTAAGATTTTCCATTGATTCGAAGTGCCGCTTACCTTAATTTTCATTGTTGGTAGCGGCCTTTGGCGCCGCGAGGCGCGCTTTCAGGTCTTCGCATTCCCGCTCAAGATTCACCAGCCGGGTGCGGTTCTTCTCCAATTCAAATTGGGACAACTGGTCTTTTTTGGTCAATTCCTCGTTTTGCGCGTTCTTTTCTTCAACCTGCCCTTCCAACTGCGCCTTCATCTGGGACAAATGGTCATTGGTGGCCTGCGCCGCATTCAATTTCCGCAAAGAATCTTCCAGCTGGTTTTTGTAATTGGAACTGACGCGTTCCAGACCGCTGGCCTGCGCCTTGGCTTTGACCAATTCATACTGCAGGGACTCGTTCTTTTCCGTCAGCTGGGTATTGAGTTCCTGCAGCTTTTGATGGGAACCCGTCAGCTCATCGTACTTTTGCTTTAACTGCAACTGTTCGGATTTCAATGATTCCAGTTCCTGGCGCAGCACGTCGTCGGGCCCGGGCTGGGCAGGAGCGGGGGCCAATGTTTCCTTTTCCTGGGTCAATTGCGCGACTGCGGCATTGGCTTGCGCTATCTCCTCACCCATCTTGATTTTAACGGCCGCCATCTCTTCTTCCAGCTGGCGCAGCCTGGCATTGGCCGATTCCAGCTGGGTTTGCAGGCCGGTATTTTCGGTTTTTAAGTTGGCGGCGTCCGCCTGTAACTCCGTCAGCTTTTGCTGGGCCAGCTCCATCCTGGCTTTTTCGATTTTCAACGATTCATTTTCTTCGGTCAGGGTCTGGATCATCTGCTTGGCTTCGTTGGACTGGGTCTGGGCCTGTTGTGAAATACTTTTCAGTTCGTCTTCGAGTTCCTGGGCGCGTTTTTTATAAACTTCGTCCTCCGGAGGGGTCCGGGCCTCCTGAACAGGCAGCGGCACCTCAGGCATCTTGGCCGCAACAGGCTCGTGGGGGTCGGCTTTAAGTTTTTGCGGCCCGAACAATCCGGCGAGCATATCTTTCTTTACAGGAACGGCTTTTTCATCCTCATTTTTGCCTTCCTTGCTCAACATAAAAAACAAAACGCCGATCACAATAACAGCGATCAAAACAACCAGACCTAAAACGAGGAAAAGGGCCATATCCCAAAGTCCTTTCGTCACCAGCAACTTCCGGTTGATAAATAACCGCAATAGTCCTTGACCGCGTCCTGCAAAGGCATAAAGGCCCTTGTGTATCCTGCCCGGCGCAATTTGGCCATGTCGGCCTGCGTGAAATACTGGTAGCGGTCGCGCAAATTTTCAGGCATCTCGATATATTCGATGGCAGGCGTCCGCCCCACGGCGGCAAACAAGGCATGGGCCAGCTCGTTGAAGGTGTGGGCCCGGCCCGTGCCCAAATTAAAGATCCCGTTGGCGCCGGGGTTCCCCATGAAAAACAGGACGGCCTCGACGGCGTCTTTCACATAAATGAAATCGCGCTTTTGTCCGCCGTCTTTATATTCGGGCCTGTAGGACTTAAAAAGCACCATCTTGCCCTCGGATACCACCCGGCCATAGGCCTTGGACACCACGCTTCTCATATCGCCCTTATGGTATTCGTTGGGCCCGAAGACGTTGAAAAATTTCAATCCGGCCATCCTGTTTTGATACCCCTGCTGCAGGACCCATTCATCGAATTTTTGCTTGGATTCCCCGTAAAGGTTCAAGGGCTTCAGGCGTGGGACCATCGACTCCTCGTCGCTGTAGCCCATCTCGCCGTTGCCGTAGGTGGCCGCGGAAGAGGCGTAGATCAACCGGGCGTCGTTTGCCGCCGCCCACTGGGCGACACTGCAGGAATATTCGAAATTGTTTTTCCGGAAATAATCGGCGTCGTCCAGGGTGGTCGAGGAACAGGCGCCCATATGCAAAATGCATTCCACATCGAAATCAAAGCTGTCGCGCTTGAGCAGTTTCAGGTATTCGGCCTTGTCATAATAGCGCTGATACCGCTTGCCGGCCAGGTTCTTTTTTTTGGGGTCCCCGTCCCCGCTCATCTCATCCACGACGATCAAATCATGCCTGCCCAGGCTGTTGAGCCTGGCGACAAGGCAGCTGCCGATAAACCCCGCGGCACCCGTCACAACGATCACAGGGCATTCCCTTCTTTTTGGAAGCGTATATTAATAAAATTAAACTATATGAGGAATATTAACACAGGGCAACGGAGGGCTCAAGAGGCTTCTTTGAAAAACTAGACGCGCAAGCTGGGCACCGGGGAGAGGTCGATGCCTTCCATCGGGCGGGACAAATAATACCCCTGGCCCGCGTCCACGCCCAGCTCAATGAGGCACTCGAAATCTTCCTTGCTTTCAATGCCTTCGGCCACGCAAATAATGCCGTTCTCCCGGCAAAAGGCCACAAACAGCTTGACGATGCTGTTCTTATAGACGTCCTGGCTGATGCCATTGACGATATGCCGGTCCAATTTGATGGCTTCGGGCCTTATTTCCACGATGGATTCCAGGCTGGAATAGCCCGAGCCCAGGTCATCCACCGCGATCTTAAAGCCGTTGTGGCGGTATTCCCGCAGCTTGTTATAAAAAGCTTCGTAGGCAATGACGGCGGAACGCTCCGTTATTTCCAGAAAGATCTCGTTGCTGGACATCCCGAATCTGGAAAACATCTCTTTGACGGCCTTGAATTTCTCGCTTTCCACCAGGTAAGGGTCGCAATTCAAGAACAACGACTGGCGGCCGTCAAAAACATCCGCCGCCATTTTCAGGGCCTTGCGCCAGCCGATCATTTCGACTTCATAATAAACCCCGTATTTTAAAGCGTTCTTGAAAAATATTTCCGGATTGAGCATGGGTGTCGAGGTTTGGGGACGGCTTAACATTTCCAGCCCCAACAAGCGCATAGGTTTCAGAAAATAGATCGGCTGGAAGCGTATATGGACGTCTTCCTCGTCGATAATGCGCTTCAATTCGCAAATCGTTTCCTGATGCTGATGCAAATCCGATTCATCGGCTTTAAGGTCATGGCGCCGCAGGACCACGTCCATCCGGGCGAACAATTCTTCAGGCTCAAAAGGTTTGACCAGGTAATCCTCGGCCCCCAAATACAGGCTTTCAATTTTATCGGCCTTGTTTTGATGGGCGCTGATGATAATGATGGGAATGTCCTTGGTCTTGGGATTAGTTTTAAGCTCCTGGCAGATTTTTATGCCCTGAGAATCCGGCAGCATCATGTCCAGGAGGATCAGATCGATATTGGATGATACGTTCTCTAAAGCTTGCCTGCCGTTGGCCGCTGTTCTGGTGACATAGCCGTGGGCCGTTAAAAGAGTGATGAGAAGCTGGGATATTGCAGGTTCATCATCAACGATAAGGATTGTTTTACCATTAGCGGTCTTCACAAACCCTCCTGCCCGAACGACACTTCTTTTTCAACGTATAGCTAAAGTATACATGACGAACTTTTAATTGCGCAAGGGATCATCTTTGATTTCAAGAAAATTTATCAAACTTTAGAATTTTCTAATCTTATTACAAATCAATGAGTTAAGTCATAAAAACGGCGTTATCAAGAAAGCGCTTTCTCAAAAACCGTGAAAACCGCTTTCTGAAACGAAAAAATATTCTTTCTTAAAAGGAGCGTAAATACTCGGAAAAATGAAAGCTGGCGCCGCCTTCCTCGTATTCTTCAGAAGCGCTGATGGGCATAAATTGCCGGCTGATGGGAGGGAAAAAAGCATCGCAGTCAAAAGCTCCCTTGACATGCGTTACATATAATTTTTGGCATAAAGGATGGGCCATGGCCGATGCATAAATCTCCGCCCCGCCGATCACAAAAATGTCCCCTATATTATTAAGGGAAGAAAGTGCTGTCAGAGCCTCGTCTAAATTTTGGAAACAAAGGACACCGGCAGGCACTTTGAAGTCCCTGCGCCTGCTTAAGACCACATTCACCCGGTCGGGCAAGGGACGGAATTTTTCAGGCAGGGACTCCCAGGTCTTGCGGCCCATGATGACGGCATTTTTCTTAAGGCCTTGGTCCTCCCCCGTCGTGATCTCCTTAAAACGCCTTAGGTCACCCGGCAGACGCCAGGGCAGCCGGCCGTTTTTGCCTATCCCGTACGAGGAATCAAAAGCAACCACAATGGAAAAATTCTTCATATCAGACCGCAATGGGGAATTTGATAAAACCGGCAGGGTTATACCCGATCAATTTAATGTCTTCAAATTTGTAATCAAGAACGTTCTTTTGAGGCATCTCAAGGCGCGGCAGCGCCGACGGCGCGCGACCCAATTGTATTTTAAGGCCTTCGATATGGTTGAGGTAGATATGGGCGTCTCCCAGCGTATGAACAAAAATACCCGGAGTCAAACCGCACTCTTTGGCAAACATCGTCATCAATAAGGCATAGCCGGCGATATTAAACGGGACCCCCAAAGCCACGTCCGCCGACCGTTGGTAAAGCTGGCAATCGAGCCTGCCGTTGACCACGTAAAATTGGAAGAAGGCATGGCACGGCGGCAGGGCCATTTTGTCAATGTCCGCCGCGTTCCAGGCGCTGACGATGATCCGGCGGGAATCGGGATTGGTTTTGATCAGGTTCAGGGCATTTTGGATCTGGTCGATATGCTCTTTGCGGCAGCGGCCCTTTTCATCCACGGTAAATTTTTCCCATTTGCGCCATTGATAGCCGTAAACCGGCCCCAGTTCTCCGTCGGGGGCGGCCCAGGCGTTCCAGATGGGCGTATGCGGCCTCAAATCATCGTTGATGTTGGTGCCCCCTCGCAAAAACCACAACAATTCCCAAACCACACTGTCGAAGAGGACCTTCTTGGTCGTCAACAGCGGAAAGCCTTCGCGCAGGTCATATTTGCATTGGTAACCGAAGACGGAGATCGTGCCCGTGCCCGTGCGGTCTTTTTTCTCTTCGCCGTGCTCCAGGATGTGTCGTACTAAATCGAGATATTGTTTCATGATCTAAAAACAGCGGCTTAGCCTATCGGAAGGAATTACCTTGCCTCAATTTCCAGAAAATTTCTTTCTGCTTTTTAGTCCAAACTTTACGCATAAACTCATTTGACTCCGTCAGCCATCTCATTTTCTCTTTGGGAGAAAGCTTGACCCACCTCCGTAAACGCTCCTCATCTGTTTGCCAATCAAAATTAATTTTGGTTTTCATAGACCTGGCTTTGTTCTTCTTTTAGGCCGTATTTTTCTTATTATCCCTAATTGTTCCAGGTCCCTTTGGTCTATCTCCCTGGCGGCTTTTCTCTTCATCTTAATTAAATCATCAAGAGAAATCACCGGTATTTTGACGTCGTCTATCTTAAGATGCAGAGCATTTTGATCAGCTTCTTTAAAAGGGACCGGGGATTCGATAATAACATCAACTTCCTTATATTCCCCATCTTTATAAAAGTTAAATGCTTTCATATTTTTGTTCTTAATCCAATCATATCTTATTTTGCCGTCGGCTGTTCCTATAGGGTCCACAGGCTGTTTAACACGATATCCCATTTTCTTCAAAATAGTAACGATTTTCTTAAGATTGCTGTCCGTCAAATCGACCAAGATATCCAAATCCGATGTGTACCTTAAAAAGCCATGTAAATTAATAGCTATTCCGCCGACAACGACATATTTGACCTTTTGCCTTTGAAACTCTCTCAAAACTTCCTCATAAAGGATCATATGAAGTATTCTAAATTTAAGCCCACATTTTGGCCTTGTATTCCTGCACCATGCGCTGGGTATTGAAGTACCCGGCACGCTCGACGCAATGGATCATCTTGTCGATCCAGGGGCTGCGGATATCGACGGCGCCGTTATTATTGGTGCGGTAATACAGCGCGGCGGCGTCTTTCAGCGAGGCATACAGGGCCTTGGAGTCTTCTTCCAGGCGCAAATTGCCTTCGTCGCCTATTTCCGGCCCATGGTGCCGCCAGCCGAAGATCCAGCCGATATCATCATGCTCCGCCTCCACCACCCAGCCGTCCAGCGTGGAAAGCTGCAGCACCCCGTTGAGGATGGCCTTCATGCCGCTGGTGCCCGAGGCTTCAAAAGGCGGCAGAGGGTTGTTGAGCCAGATGTCGACGGAGTTGCTCAAAAGCTTGCCGAAATAGGTGTCATAATTTTCCAGGACCAGCACCTTGAAGAATTTATGGCTTTTGTTCAAGCGGTCGACATGCTCCATGATGTTCTGGATATGGGAAGCTCCGGCCGTGTCCATCGGATGGGCCTTTCCGGCGATGATGACCTGCAGGGGCCCGGTCTTTTGGGCGATGTTCAGGACCTCTTCGACATGGTGGAACAAAAGAGACGGCCTTTTGTAATTGGTGATCCTTCTGGCCCAGCACACCGTTAAAACATTCTCCTGCATTTTCCAGGGCTTCACGGCCTTAAACAACTGGCATTTATTGGCCTGATGGGCCTCAAAAATGTCCCGCCGGAAATTGTCATTCTTCAGCAGGCGTCCCGCTTCTTTGAGCCTGTTGTTGTCTCTGCGCCAGTCGCCGAATACGTTTGCATATTTGTCGAACAGGCGGGCAAACGGATCGGAAACCCACGTATGGGTGTGTACGCCGTTGGTGATGGCATCGATGCGGCTGGCAAAATGCGGGAACTGCAGCCGCATGATCTCGCCGTGCTTTTGCGCCACCGCGTTGACGTGGCGGCAATTGTCCAGGCAGATAAAGGTCAGGTTGGCGTCCGAAGAGTCCGGAAATTCCTTGCCGAAGCGTCCCGCGGCCTCGACGTAGTTGTCCGGGAATATCGCCGAAAGCTCGGCGATCTGAAAACGGTCATGCCCCGCGGCCACGGGCGTATGGCAGGTGTAAACAAATTTTTTCTTCTCGGCGGCCATGCGGCTTTTATCGGCCAGCTGCACATATTTTTCCACCAGCGCAAAAGCCGCGTGCCCTTCGTTCAAATGGTAGCAGTCCGGGCGCATTTTCAGTTCGTCGATGGCCTTCATGCCGCCGATGCCGAGGATGGAACGCTGCAAGATGCGCCAGAAAACCTGGTCGCTGCGGTAAAGCTGGTCGGTCAATTTACGGAAATGCTCGCTGTTGTCCGGAAGGTTGGAATCCAGCAAGACCAGCGGGACAACATGCTTCTTGTCATAACTATAGACGTAATATTTCCACAGGCGCAGCACCAGCTCGCCCTGCCTGGTGGGTATGCGCACCCGGTTTTTTAAGGGAATGAGCCCGGGGTAAGAATGCGGGTCCCAGGAAAGCTCCTCCGGGACCTGGCCGTATTTATACCAGAAATTCTGTTTGAAATACCCTTTGTTCCATAAGATGCCCAGGGCCACGACGGACAGCCCCAAATCCGCCATGCTTTTGACCGTATCCCCCGCCAAAACCCCCAGGCCCCCGCTGTAAATGGGGATGTCCAGCATCTTATGGATGTCGATCTTAAACACATAATCGGAGATCCAGTAATTGGAGAACACCTGGTGCTTGAAAAACTTGTTTTTCTCAGGTATGGGGCGGTTCAGTTGCAACGTGTTATAAATGCTGGGGGCAAGGCCGTATTCCATGGAAAAGTAGGCCGTGGATTTTACCGTCGGGGCGGCCAATTTGGTTTCCGCCTCCAGGATGGGCGCCAAGGGGAAGGAAAAATAAGAAGACCCGTCAATGTCCTTGCTGTACTGGTCTTCGAAATTCTCGATCTGGTTAATGAATTCCTTATAGTTCATGTCCGCTCATTATAGCCGAAAAAACAGATCTCAAATCATAAATCCTTATTTTTCCAAGGCCCAGTGAGGGGGCCATCTTTAAAAACCTGGTAGAATCCAATATTTGCTCGTTATGCTCCAGCACAAACCTGGTCAACAGGATATTATCGTTGATATGTTCAAAAACGGCCAGCGGACGGACATGTTGGAGCGCCGTTTCCAGAAAACCGTCCAGGGGCGGCGAAAACCTCCTTTTGTCGGCGGTCCACGAAACATACGCCTGGGGGTCAAGGATCAAATACCTCGCCCCCTGTTGATAATACTCCATCAACGTGTACGCGTCCTGAGGACATGGGAGAATGTTCTTTGCATCCGCCATAAAAAGCCCCTCGACCAAAGGCTGGGTGCTGACGATCTTCGCCTGGGGATCACGATCAGTGATAAAATGCACGGCCTTGCCATAATCCGTGCGCGCAAATGCTATGGAACTTGAAAGATAAAGCATCACACAAGCGGCGCAAGCGGCGCCTCCCAGGACGATTCCGCGCATTTTAGGCCATCTTTCCCATGCATCATCGATCACGACGGCCGCGGCCGCAGCCATGAACGGTAAGACCACGCACAGATACCTGGCCCCTTTTTCGGCGGCCAGGGAAAACCCCAGCATCTGCACCAGGACTATGCCAAAGGGCAGGAGTTTTTTGTATTCTCTAAATTTGATCAAATAAATATTCGCCCAGAAAAAACAGGCAAAGAACGCCCCGTCCAGAACAAAGGTATCGTATGGATACGAAAAGAAATTGACAAAATTGAATTCACCGCTGGCATCCTTGGCCTGATGGAACATCCAGCCGAAACACACATAGAGATTGATCCATCCATAAAGGCTCCCGACCAGGACGACCATCCCGTAAAATACGGCCCAGTAAACGGCTATTTTCTGCCAGTCCGGCTTACGGGATGTCGTGCATGCCTGATAAACTTCGATAAAAGCAATAAAGACCGGCGCTACGATCATGCGGTAATTGGTAAAATAAACGCAGGACAAGAGAACGGCCGAAGCGAAAAATGAAAAACCAAGGCGCTTGGAGGCCATGAATAAATAAATGGCGCCTAAAAACAGCAATGCGCTTAACGACTCCTGCATCCCCAGCCTCGAATAAAAAACATGACTGGGCAAAATCAGCAGGATCAAGGCGCTTAACAACGCGATGCGCCGGGAACTGAAATACCGCCGGGCCCAGAAGAACAATACAATGATTGTTCCCAGACCGCTGGCGGCGGAGATCCATCGGGCGAAAAACCAGGCTTGCGGGCCCAAAAAGAACACCCTGAGCCCCAACACAAAAAACCACAGCGCTTTGGGCCAGGAGAGAGCCATCCTGAACATCAACGCAATGATGGTCCCCAATTCCTGAAGGTTGTGCGCGGGATTATGGGCTATCAATTGCAGGAAATCACGGTTAAAGCCTATGTACATGGCCTCATCGTAGAAAAGGAACTGGTTGTCGCTGATGTGGTAGAAACGCAGAAAAAGTCCGGCAAGGACAATGAGAGGGACAATGATCAAAGAAAATAAACGCATGAAGAAGGCTGTCTTTAAGGTTGTTGCTCTTCCTGGCTTCTCACCCACGCCTGGCGCTTTTGCCTGAATTTGGCGATCTCGGCGTCATTGATGTCTTTTAAACGGGTCCGCACGCGCTGGGCGTGCAGTGTCTCTTTAGTTTTTTTGGCCTGCTGGGGTGATTGACCGAGAGTATGGACGGAATCCGTAAAATCATTCCATAATGTCTGGCGATAAGGGTTGGGATACGGGCTCTTGGTGTAACCCCAGGCCTGCGGCATCGCCAAAATCGTCAATAAAGCCATAGTCAATAATATGCGGCTCATATTCTCAACCTTTCTTTTTATCGCTGCCAGGTCCCGGTCCTTCCCCCGCTTTTGTGCATCAGCCTTATGCCGTCGATCGTCATGTCCTGCCCGGTGAATTTCATCATGTCGTAAATCGTCAAGCAGGCCGCCGTCACCGCGGCCAGGGCCTCCATTTCGACGCCGGTTTTCCCTGAACAAGAAACTTCTGAAAAGACCTTCACCGTGTTTTTTGATTTAAGCATTTCGAAGCTGACGGAAACTTTTTCCAACGCCAACGGATGGCATAGCGGTATGAGCGCGGGCGTATTTTTGGCCGCCATAATACCGGCGATTTTGGCGGTTTCCATCACATCGCCTTTAGGCGATCCTTGTTTCAATAAAATTTTATATGCCGCGGGACAAAAAACAATCTTCCCTTCTGCCCGGGCCGTCCGCTTGGTGGTCTGCTTGCCGCTGATATCAATCATTCCAGTCCTTTACTTTCTGACGGTTGCGCTTTTTTAAGCCCTTCTTCTTTTTATTTTCCAGGACCCGTTCCTTGGCCGGCAGGGAACGCTTGGCGTTCTGACGCCTTAATTTTTCACGCCGGGCCTGACGGAAAAGACGCTGCTGTTGCTGCCTTTCCTGCAGGGCTTTCTCCAGCATGTCCCAGGCCTGCTGACGGTTTTGGAATTGGGTACGGAATTTTTGGCACTTGACGATGATCCCCGTCGGCTTATGGACAAGCACCACACAGGTGGCCACCTTATTGACGTTCTGGCCGCCCGGTCCCGAAGAACGCACGAATGATTCTACTACATCCTCTTTTGATAGAGAAGAGCCGTCCATTCTTTTCCTTTAGATACCTTTATGCATTTCAGGGGCAAAGTTGAAAAGGCCTTGCGCAAGGCGCTCAGATTATCCAAAGAAATTCCCGACACGCCCAGAAAGCCTCCCCTTTTGACAAACCCGATGATCTTGCGGGCATGGGCGATCAAGTCTGCGGTAATCAGATTGGCGGCGACAAAATCAAAACTTTTTTTGGAAGAATATTTTTGGATGTCCGCCCTCAAGACCCGGAAAGGCAGGCGGTTGGTCTTCATGTTGTCCCGGGCCGCCTGCACGCTTAAACCTCCGATATCAACCCCAAGCACATCCCCGGCCCCGTTTTTAATGGCCACCAGGGCCAGGATCCCGGTGCCTGTTCCGATATCAAAAAACGACCTGAAGCCGCCCTTCTTGTCCTCAATGAATTGGGCCAACAACCGGGTGGTTTCGTGAAGGCCGGTGCCAAAGGACAGCAGCGTATCCATGTAAATGACATCCCTGCCGGTTTTAAGTTTATATTGACGGCGGCACCATACCGGGACCACGTCTATTTTTTTAGTCAAGCGTGCCGGTTTCCAGCGGCTTTTCCACAAGGTCAGCCAGTCCTCGGGGGCCAATTTCTGTTTTCGGAATTTAACGCCTTTAAGGTCGAGACGTTTAAAAAGCTTTTCCAGGCGGTTAATCCGGCCGGGATGTTCGCCGAATAGCTCGATCGTATTTACGTCCTTGACACAGGAACCGGCCAGATCCCCTTCCCGGAAACCTAAATTGAAAAGCACGGCCCTCACCAAGGCAAGCTCTTGGGGCCGGGCGCTTTCAAAACGCAGCCGATAAACAATTTTGGGGACCTTCTCCCGGACTCGGGGACGCGCTCTTGAAAGACCGCTTTTTAAGACCTCATGATTTAAAACGGATGAGCGACGCAGCATAATCACCGGGCGCCTCATAGCCTAAAAGATTAAGAAGAGTGGCGGCCACGTTGGCCAACCCCTGCCCCGGGATGTCGGCCATTTCATATTCGTTCTGATAACCCGGATCAACGATGGCGCACGGCACAGGGTTGAGCGAATGGGCGGTGCTCACCTGTTTTTTGCCGTTCTTGACCGTGAACATCTCGTCGGCATTGCCATGGTCCGCCAGCACGACGGCAATGCCGTTGAGTTCGCGTATCACCGCAAGCAGCCGGCTCAAGGCTTCATCCACGGATTCAACGGCGGTCCTGATGGCGTCCGGAACGCCTGTATGCCCCACCATGTCGCCGTTGGGATAATTCAGGCGCCCGAATTTATATTTCCCGCTTTTCAAAAGTTCGATGGTCTTGTCCGTGATCTCGGCGGCCTTCATTTTCGGGGCCTGGTCGAAACGGACCTTGTCCGACGGGATTTCGACATAAGTCTCCAATTTCTCGTCAATATACCCGGACCTGTTGCCGTTCCAAAAGTAGGTCACGTGCCCGTATTTTTGGGTCTCTGAAATGGCGAACGAAGAAATGCCGTTGGCGCACATGTAGACACCCACCGGGTTGTCTATCTGCGGCGGGGGCACCAAAAAATTCTTGGGGATATGCAGATCGCCATCATATTGCATCATGCCGGCAAACAGCACGTCAGGAACACGGACGCGGTCAAACTTGTCGAAATCCTTCTCTTCAAAGGC
This sequence comes from Candidatus Omnitrophota bacterium, assembly GCA_028865345.1. Lineage (GTDB taxonomy): Bacteria > Omnitrophota > Gorgyraeia > Zapsychrales > Fredricksoniimonadaceae > JABDGZ01. The sequence goes on from JAGWKL010000018.1 coordinate 13,517, forward strand.
CCTGGAGATCTCAATGGCCCTGTCCCCGCGGAAATTAAAGAATACGACGGAATCCCCGTCTTCAATGGTCCCCACCGGACTGCCGTCATCCTCAATGACAAAGGGATCAAGATACTGGTCCGTGCTCTTGGGGTCTTCCTTATAATAGGTCTCCACCGCATCCTTCGCCGAGGCAAAACGCCGGCCCCGCCCCAGCACATGGGCCTTCCAGCCGCGCTCCACGATCGTCCAATCCGCGTTGTAGCGGTCCATGGTGGTCACCATACGCCCTCCGCCGGAAGCGATGCGGTATTCATAATTTTTGTTCGAGGCGTTGATCTCTTTAAGCACACCCTCGGTTTTCTCGATATAGCTCAGGGCCGATTTTTCATAAACATCCCGGCCGTCCAAAAGGGCGTGGATACAGACTCGAGCCACCCCTTCCTGGGCTAAGCGCCGCACCATGGCCAGCAGCTGGTCGATATGGGAATGCACGTTGCCGTCGGACAAAAGACCTATGAAGTGAAAGACCTTGTTTTGGGATTTGACCCGCTCGACCAATTTCTTCCAGATGTCCGTCTCAAACATCCCCCCGCTTTCAATGGACTTTTGGGCCAGCTTGGCCCCCTGGTCAAACACGCGGCCCGCGCCCAGGGCATTATGCCCCACTTCGGAATTGCCCATGTCCTCGTCGCTGGGCATGCCTACGGCCGTGCCGTGGGCTTTCAGCTGCGTATACAGCTTGGATTTCATCAATTCATCCAGGCAGGGCGTTTTGGCCAAAAACACCCCGTCGCTGTCATCTTGTTTGCCGATGCCCACGCCATCCATGATGACCAAAAGCACCGGTCCCGGCCTTCCTGAAAAATTTGATAATTTCTTCAACTCTAAAGACATAGACTCCTTCTTTCTAATGGCTTAAAAACTGACCTTCGGCGCCTGCTCGGCCGCCTGCGGGGCCTTAAAATAAACCGCCGGCTCGGTCAAATGAGTGACCGAGGCGAAAAAACTGCCGAACAAACTCTGTTGATAGGCATTAAAAGCCTGGACCGCCTGGTTGTAACGCATGCGCTCAACGGCGATGCGGTTCTCCGTGCCTTCCAGCTGGCTTTGCAGCTCCAGAAAGTTCTCGTTGGCTTTTAAATTCGGGTAATTCTCGCTGACCATCAGAAGGTGCGACAAAGCGCCGGTCAAAGAATTGGACACCGCCATTTTGTCGGCGACATTCGCCGTCTTGCCCCATTGGCTGCGCAAACGGGTCACTTCTTCCAGGACCCCTTTTTCATGCGCCGCATATCCCTTGACCGTGTTGACCAAATTGGGGATAAGGTCCATGCGCCTCTGCAGCTGGTTCTCCACCTGGGCCCAACTGGATTTGACCTGCTGGTTTAAAGAGATCATTTGATTGTATCCGCTTTGATACCAGCCGAAAGCCATGAAAGCCAGAACAACTACGACACCTAATGCGATCAATAACTTATTCATCTTTGACGATCCTCCTCTGATGGGTCCTGTTGAAAGTTCCGGGCGTTTTGACACCGCCGTGCGCTAATGACTGGCGACTAAATTTACGGGGTCAACCCCTCCTTTTTCAAATCCTTCAATATTATAAAGCGTGGTCTGGGCGATGTTGCGCAAAGCCGCGTCCGTAAAAAAGGCCTGGTGGCCGGTGATAATGACATTGGGAAAGGTCTCGATCCTTACAAAGGTATCGTCATAAATGGCCTGGCCCGACAGATCCTCAAAGAACATGGATTCCTCTTCTTCGTAAACATCCAATCCCAGGTAACCTATTTTACCTGATTTAAGGCCCTCCACAAGGCATGCGGAATCGACCAGCCCGCCCCGGCTTGTATTAATGAGCATGACGCCTGTCTTCATTTTAAGCAGGGCATCATCGTTGATAATATGGTATGTCTGTTTATTTAAAGGAAGATGCAAGGAGATGATGTCGCACTGCTTGAATATTTCCTCTGTGGAAACGTAGCGGACCCCTAAGGCCTCGCATTCGGGATTGACATGGACGTCATAAGCTAAAATCCGGCACCCGAAACCCTTCATGATCCCTGCAAAAATGGCGCCTATCTTGCCGGTACCCATGACGCCGACCGTTTTGCCGTAGAGCTCAAAACCCAGCAAGCCGTCGATGGAGAAATTCCCGTCGCGCACACGGTTATAGGCCCTGCAGATCTTGCGGTTTAAGGCCAGGATAAGGCCCACGGCATGCTCGGCGACGCCGTGAGGCGCATAGGCCGGCACCCGCGCCACCACGATCCCTGATGCCTTAGCCTGAGAAAGATCGACATTATTAAACCCTGCGCACCTAAGGGCGATCAATTTGACGCCGTTTTTAGAAAGCCCCAGGATGACTTCCCTGCTTAAATCATCATTGACAAATACACAGACCGCATCGAACCCGTTGGCCAACCGGACCGTCGCCGCATTTAAATGCGTCTCGAAAAACACCAACTCATGGCGGCGGCCCCTGTCGGCTTGATCTAAAAACTCTTTATCATATGGTTTGGCGCTGAAAACCGCTATTTTCATAGATTTCACCCTACCACCCGCCGCTGGCCCCCCCGCCGCCGCTCATGCCGCCTCCGAACCCTCCGAACCCTCCCCCGAAGCCTCCGCCGCCCAATCCTCCGCTGCCGAACCCTCCTGAGGCAAACCCGCCCAGAAAAAGGGGAAAAAACATCCCACCGCCGCCGCGACTTAATGAGAAGGAGATAAAAAGACAAAGAAGGAATAAAAAGAGCCAGCCGGATCCGCTGTTTTGTTGTTCCTGATAGACAGGTTGGGGAACGCCTGTAAGAGTTACATTATACTCTTTGGCGATCAAAGAAACAATAGCCGCCGTCCCCTTCTTGATGCCCTCGGAAAAATGACCCTGCCTGAATTCAGGGGCAATGATGCCGTCGATGATCCGCTTGCTCAAAGCGTCCGTGACCGCCCCCTCCAGTCCGTAGCCGACTTCAATATGCATCTTGCGGTCTTTATAGGCCACCAGAAGCAGGACGCCGTTATCCTTGCCCTTTTGGCCGACGCCGAAACGCTGGAATAAATTCACCGCGTATTCTTCAATCGGCAAAGGTTGGGTTGAATCGACAGTCACGACAGCCACCTCTGCCGTCGTTTTCTGCTTTAATTCCAGGATCCAGCTCTCCAGGAGTTCGCGGGTAGCCTGGTCGATGATCCCGCTTTGGTCAACCACATAGCCGGTAGGCTGGGGGTAGGAAACTCCTGCGGATGAAAAAGTCTGGGCAAAAGCGGCGGAAACCACGCCCGCCGTTAATAAGAACCAAAGGGCAATGCGCGAAAAAAATCTCATAAGGTATCCAGATGGCGGGACAAACTCTCAAGCTGGTCAAGGAAGTTTTGCAAATGCGCTTCAACCTGACGGTAAGAAATCAGCGCCTTTTTGTTCTTATCATGGTAAACCGCCAGAAAAGGCCCGGGATCCAGGGAATAGGTCCCGGCCAATTGCTTAAGCATTTCCTCTTTCTGCCCGTGAGGCTCCTGCCCTTTTAAACGGATAAGCTGCATGAAAACCGGGACCAGGTCCGTAAAGGCGCCCGACAAAAGCTTCTTTAAGGCAAAGGGATTAGTGCCTGTCTCTAAATATGCCTGGCGCAACCGCAACAATTTGCCTTTGACCTGCTGCTCGCATAAAAGGGCCACGTCCTTGCGGGGAATGTCCAGGTCCTTGAAAATATCTTCCCCGAAAATGACCTTATGCCGCTCTTTGATCCCGCCGAATTCGATGGGAAACACATCCAGCGCGTTCAAAATATATTCCTTGGTTAAAAACAATGGGGCGGAAATTCTATGCTTGCGGCCCCACTTGACAAGATCAAGGCTTTGGCGCAGCAGGCCGAAATCAAGCTCCTTGACAATCACGGCGATATTGATATTAGAGACGCCGTGATTGTAGTTCCCCCCTGTTTCGCCCAGGGCACAGCCTGCCGCGGAACCGTAGACAAGAAGCGACTGCACATTATCGCCGGCTTTTTCTAAAAGTTTGGCGGCGAATTCAGCGACCGGCGACTGAACAGTCCGAGGCAATTCAGTGATGGATTTAAGCAATGTAGGACTCACTTTCTATCAATGTTTTTTCTTACGATGGACCGGCTTGGGCGCCCTGTTCTTTTTGGGCTTATGGCGGGCATCCGCGGGGGACAAACCAAGGGCTGATTTTTTGCCGGCATGATAGGCGACCCACACAGAAGCATGTTTCTTAAGCCAGTCTTCGGTGGCGGCCTCAAAGCCGATGTCATAACCGGCAATCTCGCTTTCCAGCCATTTATGACGATTGATCTCTTCAATCACCTTTTTGTTGCGCAAAAGTTTTTTGGCGTCCAAACTGCCCGATTGTATCTTCATTTCTTTTTATTTTAAACGTTATGTCTTTTTTTTGCAAGAACTTCCGAGCAACAGCGAGTGCCCCCGGGGCTGGGGACAGGCCCGGCATGAGGACCGGGTGTGCACGTTAGAAAACCTGCAGATTAAAATGCGCAGTATAGGGAAAACGTCCGTCATTTTTCAGGTGCAGGGCGTAGGAAGCCTGCAAAAAACTCCTGGCCTCTTGCTGTCGGCCTGCCCGCCCATAGATGGCGGCAAGGTAATAATAAACATCCGGATCATTTTTTTCTATACTCAGGCTCTGTTCAAAAAGCAACAAGGCCTGGTTGATCTGCCCTATATCATAATAAGCGATCCCCGCATAATAGTAAAAAGCATCCTTATAAGATAACGCCGGGTCGGCCAGCGCCAGACGGGAGATAAAAATCATTTTCTCATACTGGCCCATATGCTGCAGGCTTGATAATAACAACAGATAGGCTTTACTTCGGGCGGCGGCCATATCGCTTTGAAGGGAATATTTAAAAAAGGGGCTTGCAAAGATCTGCCTGTAAACCATGGAACCCTGCATGAGGGCCACGGCGAGCTGCTCAGGGGCGGTGATCGCTTTAAACAAATAATCCGCCGCTTGAGGCCACGTCCCCTTTTTATAATAAATGACTCCCAAATTATAATCCGACCAGAAAAGATCATGCCCCTTGAAAGAGGATGAGCCCTTAAAACAGTCAATGGCTTTCTTCTCCTGCCCGGTATAGTAATCGGCAAACCCCAGCAATTGCCTGACGGTCAGGTCATCCGGCATATAGCGCAATATAAGCTTGAAATAATATTTGTAAGGCTTCCAGTCGATGTTCTTTGTATGGGGGCCGTTGGAAAAAATGATCATGTCCGCAAAATCAGGGATGGAATCGTTCAAATGCCTGATCTTGGTACGCGTATCCAGGACCTTAAAATCCACAAAGGCCAGACAAAAAAGGAACGCCGCAACATAGACCATCCCCACCCGGCCAAGCAGCCACTGGAGAAGGGCTTTGGGGTTTGATTTAGACATAACTATACCCGCATCTCAATTCCATTCAACATGAACATTTTCCTCATAAGCATCCACATCAATGCAGAGCCTGCTTGCCGCACAAGGCCATGCCTTGAGGGCGTGATTATTTATTCCAGTGACTGATTTAAAATTTGCCCCCTCAGGTTCTTTGACAACCACTGTCAGAGGTACGGACAATTTTTCGTTCGGGTTACCATGATGCAAAACAAAGTCCATGGAACCGGCGGTGGAACTTGTGGTTTCAATCTTTGTTTGTGCGCGCCGTGACATGTATTCAAAGATCTTCGAAAATGTATCCACCCAAATTTCATTTGCTCTGGAATGGATATAGGAAAGATGCTTTTCCAAAAAAGAAGGAGTTATTGATTTAAACGAAAGGATGCCCCGCCTCGTTGTCACGCCGTGACCACATACCACGATCCATAAGTGCCGCTTAATCCCGATGTCAACCAGCCGGTTGGCCGTCTCAACAGAGAAAAACGGGCCGCCGTAAACTATATTGACCTCCCTATCATAAATGGAATGCAGGAATTCCGGCGTGCGTATGACTTCGTGATTTCTTAAGGCCCGGCTGACAGCCTCATCCGTATAACTGTCATGGGGAAACACATATGCCGTTACCTTGTGGCCGGTGTTTTTTTCGATCAATTCTTTGGCCTGGTCTATGGACACATCAAAATCGCTTCCATGCAGATTCTTTGAATCACGGTGGTACATGGAATGGTTGGCTATCTCAAAACCGCGGTTCGCGGCATCCCTCCATTGGGCCCAACTGCCCCAAAAAGGATCGCTATTTTCATTCGTAAACCCGGCAATGATGGGGAACGTGGCTCTGTACCCGTACTTTTCAAAAATTGGGACAGCGTTGACATAAACGTCCCTTTCCCCGTCATCAAACATGAAAGAAACGGCCGTTTTCTTATCCTCAGGGAAGTCGGCTAAATAGATGTCATCCTGCGGCTCTTCCAAGGGGATATTGTCGAGGTCTTCATCATCGATAACACCCACAATATTATTAAAATTGGGATAAGAACCTCCGGCCAGGGTCAGGGTGTCATACAATTTTTGTTCTTGACCGGTCATCAGATAAAGTTTGGCAAGCAAAATATAAGGTTTACTGTCCAAAGGGAAGAGATCAATGGATATTTTGCAGTCTTTTATGGCCTCCTCTATGTTCTTTCTCTTGAGGGCTTCAATGGCACGGTAAGCCATTTGGGAAGAGATCTCCGCGCTCTTTAGAACAAATTCGTGCCTGGAAGAATTGGCCTGTTGCAAAAGAGCCAAAATGCGCTCATGATCAGCGTAAAACCTATGCCCTATATTAAGCCTTTCGTCAGGCGATACAAACCTCGGATGGACCGAAGTCCCATTTTTTTCCTCAAAATAGTTGTTTTTCATCAACCAATCGAAAATCTCATCCCCATTGGAGAACAATTCTTCGAATTTACTTTTCGTAATCGTCTCGCATTGGGAATTATAATTTTTCAATAAAAGATACGGGTCATCGCTGCAATTTATTTTCTGAGCCCGCTTTAAAATAAATAGGCCGGTGACTGCAAGAATAACCGCAAGCAATGCCCCGCCTATTATCCAAAAGAGTTTCTTGTAATAATTCGGACTATTGGGTTTTTCCATGCGCATAACCCCTTTCCTGTTTTAAGAGTACGAGCATGTATAAAAATATACCTGCAAAAGCAGCGATCAAGCCCCAGCGAAACACATAAGCCCCCGGTGTAGAATAACGAAGAACAACTTTCGAATCACCTGCCCCAAGCCACAGGCCTTTAAAGGAAATGTTGGCCCTCAACAGGGGCGCCGGCCGGCCGTTGATGAAAGCATGCCACTTGGCGCCGTAATTATCATTGATCACCAAGAATCTTCTGCGGGACAGATGCGCTTTCAGCACCCAAGTATCGGCATCCGAACCCAGCAGCGATAATTCTCCTGCCGACAAAGGATGCGCGTCCGCCAGGGCAGGCGCCTGCGGATCGCTTTGCCACTGCGAAAGGTTGCTTTCAGTTTTTGGAACATAGGCGACATTCTGCCCGCGGGCCGTGGTTGTTTCAAAGGCCTTAAAGAACGGGGCGCCCTCGACGTAAGGAAAAACATTGTCGTAAAGAATGAACTTAGACTTAAGATAATTGTTCAAATCAACCGGATTGATCTCCTGGACCAGGGTATTAAACCAACCGGTGGCGTAGTAAGGTTCTATCCTGGATATTTGATGGGTGACATGTGCCTGATCGTATGTGCGGGTTTGTTTAAGGCCTTCAAACAATTTTTTATCCATACAGGCATACACTTGCGCCGACTGGATGAATACGGCCAGTAAAAGCACGCCGAAGGCCGCCGGATAAGAAACCTCCTTTGCGCAACTCAAATAAATGATGAAATAAAGCAGGCTTAAAAAGACCGCGATCCAGGCGCCGGCCAAAACACCCTGGCGGGTCAGCAAAAATGCCAGAAATGCCAAATGGCAAACCGCAATAAAACCAAACCATACCGCTTTCCTGGACGAAGCGTCCAAGGCGTCCCGTAAGGACTTAAAAGCCGCGACACTGAGAAAGACGGCCATCGGCAGCATCCCCAGCCAGAAAAGATAATAGATCTGCCTGATGAACTTTAAAAAAACAAGGTGGCTGTAAAAAAAACCATTCAACCTGGAAGCTGAGGTGATGGTCACCAGAAAAAGAGTAAGGACATTGAAAATTAAAAAGAAGACCAGCTTATTGGCCCGCGCCGGCAGGGTCACCAAAAGCAGCAGAAAGAGCACATAGGGGACATAAATGTCCCCCATGTCCAGATGGCGCTGGTCATCAAAGAGCCTGTCGAAATAGCCGTGGCTGACCAAATCGCCGCTGGCGATCCCCTGCGATCCCACGGTCACGGCTGAAGAGGCATCAGCGCCGCCGAAATGGCGGCCCGGCAGCACAAAACTGCCGCTTTTGGAGGCCTTATAAAAGGCCAGCCCCGGAATGCAGGAAACCGCCAGAAAGACAGCGCAAAAAAAGGTAAGGACCTTATTTTTAGAAAAAAAACTCAAGCTCTTTCTTAAAAAAGCGAGCAGGTCCTTGCCATAAAACAGGGCGAAGTAAAAGACAAAAATACCTAAAATGATCAGAAAAAAGAACGGGATATAGGTCGTGACGATAAGCCCCAGGCACAAACACATGCCTAAAAAAGGGCCTTTTTGGGGTCGGCGCCCGAAGGCAAGAAGGAAATAAAAAAACCAGATGATGGGAACAAAAACAATAATGATGTAATTGTAAAAAACCTCGGAGCCCCAGGAAGAAAAAAGAAAGAGGATGTAGGCCGCAAAGCCCAGAAACCGGTCTGCAAAAAGCAGGCGCGCGATCAGGTAAATGGCCGCCGCGGCCAGAAAATAATAAAACCCGATAAAGATAAGATAGGAGATGCCTGAAGGAACGCCCGCCCATTTGAACAGGACAAGCAGGGAAAAAAGCGGATTGACGTCCCCCATCCTTCTTAAAAAGAATTCATTGGATGCCCCGTAAAACCAGGTGGGGTCCCAAAGAGGAAGCACGCCCTTGCTCAAACAAGCCGTGTAATAACGGATGTGGTCGGCATAGGAAATGGCATCTTCGAACAAAGGCAGGTGCCCGGAAAAAAAATTCCAGAAACAAAAGATCCACAAAACAAAAGGGACAGCTAAAAGCAAAATTTCATTTTTGACCCAGGACTTCATTCTACCCTTTGGACCGGCTGCGGGCATCAGCGAGTGTCCGGTATGAGGACCGGAGCTGGTAAACAGCGATGCCGAATGCGACAGCCACATTTAAAGAATTTTTGATCCCCTGCATCTCTATTTCAATGGCGGCGTCCGCCCAGGACTGCAAGCCGTCGGAGATGCCGCTGACCTCGTTGCCCATCACCAGGCACAGGGGAAATTCCGGCCTGAAATGGTCATGGCGGACACTGCCCTGCATCTGCTCCAAAAGCACGATTTGATATCCTTCTTTCTTTAATTCTTTAAGAAGTCCGGCGGCGTCTTCGCGGTACTCCCAGGGCACGTGGTCCTGGGCGCCCAGGGCTGTTTTGGCAATGCCGCCCTGCGGAGGGTAACCGGTGATGCCGCACAGCCATAATTTCTGCACGCCTGCCCCGTCCGCCGTCCTGAAAATGGTGCCCACATTGTGCAAGCTGCGGATATTGTTAAGCACGACGCATACCGGCAGCTTTGAATCTGCGCACTTTTTCACCTGGCGCACGGTGATCTCTTCATGGGTGAGTTTGCGTATCACTTAAGTTGTTCCTCACGCCAACCGTTCCCATTCCTGCGCGACAGCCTCTACCAAGGGTTTTATGATCTCTTCGGAAAAATCAAATGAAATCCCGGCGGCACGGTACAATTCCCTGACCGGTCTCGAGCCTCCCAACGCAAGAGCGCGTTTATAATCGCCCAAGGCTTTTTTAGGGTCCCGGCGCGCATTAAGCCAGACCTGCAAAGCCCCCAGCTGGGCGATCCCGTATTCGATATAGTAAAACGGCAATTCGAAAATGTGCAATTGCCTATGCCATAAATAATTTTTGACCTCCGATAGGCCGCCCCAATCGATAAACCGGGCCCCGAAGCGCTCATAGAGCTCATTCCAGGCCAGGGAACGCTCAGCCGCAGAATGCCGCGGATGTTCATAAAGCCAATGCTGAAAAGCGTCGATATTGGCGACCCAGGCCAATACCTGGATGATCCCTTCCAGGTGCTCGCGCCTGGACCTCTGCAGATCGTGGGGGCCATAGAACTCGCCGAGATGCTCGCCGCCTAAAAGTTCCATGGCCATGGAGGCCACTTCACAAAACTCCATGGGCCCGTGGCGATAATCAAGAATGGGATCGCAGGCGCAGGCCAGGCAATGGAAGGCGTGGCCCGACTCGTGCAGCAAGGTGCGCAGATCATCATCAACACCAACGGCGTTCATGAAAATAAACGGCTTGCGGGCTTCAGACAGGGTGCTTTGATAACCGCCCGGCGCCTTGCCCTTGCGGCTGGCCAGATCCAGCAGGCCCAACTTCTCCATTTCCGCAAACTGGAGCCCGAAATCACCGTCGAGTTTGTTGAAGATGGCGCTCGTCCCCCTGATCAATTCCTGCGGTTGGCTGAAAGGGGCCAGCGGTTTTTCTCCAAGAGGATCGACAGAGGTATCCCATGGCCGCAACGCATTGAGTTTCATCTGTTCTTTGCGCCTCTTCAATATCTTCCCGTTCAAAGGCACGATCAGCTTTTCAACGGTCTCATGGTATTTTTTACAATCTGCGGGTGTGTAATCGAAGCGCTGGTAGGCCTTGAATTGATAATCCGTAAAAATAGAAAAACCGGCATTATGGGCTATGTCATTGCGCAATTTGAACATCGCGTCAAAAAGCTCTTCCAATTTGTCTTTGTCTTTCAGGCGGCGTTCGGCCGTGGCCTTCCATGCCCTCTCGCGCAGGGAGGAATCGGTTTCCAAAAGGTACTTGCCCATCTGGGGCAGGGTCTGCTCCCTGCCCTCAAAGTGCACGGTCATGCTGCCCGTGACAGTTTGGTATTCCTGACTCAATAAAGCCACCTTGGTTTGCAACGGCACATTTTCAGGCACAAAAAGCTCAACGCTTGTTTTGACAGCCCGGTCATAAACTTCATAACGTTTGGCATCCAAGGGATACGTTTTACAGGTTTCAAGATATTTGCGGTTCAGGCGATCGTTCACCGGTTCGACCGCGGGTGGAATGGTCTGGACGAATTTGGTATAAGCGCCGGCCGCGGCCGGATCATCGGTTTGGCACGTCATGCGGATATAAAGGATGGACCCTGCCTGGGACAAGGCCGCATCCAGTTCGCTGCGTCTCAGGAGCCATTCATCCAGATCCTGAACAGAGTTGATCTGTTGCTTTTCTAATTTTTCGTACAAGCCAAGCACCGTGGCCTGGTCGGCCAGGTCAGCGCCTTGCGGCACGAAGGCCCTTTTTTGATAAGGCGTCAATTGGGCTAAATCCATATATTCTTCCCAAATTCCCTGTTCTTTGCTCGTCGAAGCGTAGATTCCCAAAAAATCTTGACAAACGGATGAATTCAAGTATGCTTAATATTCAAATTTTGACCTATTAACCAAAGAGGCATTCTCATGAGAACCTGTGTTATTTGCGCAAAAAGCCCGGCATCCGGCAGAAAATATAAACGTCGCGGTATGGAAAAGAAAAAAGGCGGCGCCGGTTCCAAGATCGTCGGCAAAAGCTTCCGCGCGGTCCTTCCCAACCTGCAGCGCATCAAGATCAAACTCAACGGCGTTGTCCAGCGCGCCCTGGTCTGTACCGGCTGCATCAAGGCCAACAAAGTCACGCGTGCGGCCTGATGTCCTTAAGGACCAGTTGCACGCAAGGCGCTTTGTTCCAATCATCGATGCCAAGGCTGTAAACCAGGTCTATCTTTTCGCCCGGCTTGACCATCTCTTTAAAAGAACCCATCCCGAATCCCACGGCGCTTAAACTTTTGGCCCCGTCAGTGACCCAAAATTTGATCGTGTCCTTGCCCAACAAGGACGGCGGGCTTTTGACTAAAAGGCCTTTGGAACAAAACACCGGGGCCGGGTTTCCCTCGCCGTGCGGCTCCATGGAAGCGATCAGCTCCACCAAACCGAGATCTATTATACTCAAAGAGACCTCGCAGTCGATATCCAAGCAGGGAACATATTTTTCCAAAGTCATGACCTGGCCGGCAAATTCATTGATGGCCCGGCCGAAAACCTCGATATTGTCGTATTTTAACCGCAGGCCGGCGGCGCGCTGATGGCCTCCGTAATTTTCAAGGAATTGGGCGCAGTTGGCCAGGGCTTCATGCAAATGAAACCCGTTGATGGAACGGGCCGAGCCCGTTCCCATCCCGTCTTCGACGGAGATCACGATCGTGGGCCGGTAAAATTTGTCCACGATGCGTGCGGCCACAATGCCCAAAACCCCCTTATGCCAGCCCTCCTTGTGGACAATGATGATGCCCTCTTGTTTATCCAGCCCCTGCGCCTCGATCATGGCCATGGCCTCTTCGATGACCTCGTTTTGCATTTTTTGGCGGGTCGTATTGTGCGCCTCCAAATTGCAGGCCAGGGCATAAGCATCGGCGGCATTGTCCGATAAAAGCAAATCCAGCGATACGGCCGCCGAATCCATGCGCCCGGCGGCATTCAAACGCGGGCCCAAAATAAATCCGATATAATGGGGCCGCATCCTCTTGCCTGAGATCTTGGCCACTTCCAGCAACGCTTTAAGCCCGGGCTTGCTTGTCCGTTCGATGGCAGGCAGGCCATTCTTGACAAAAATACGGTTCTCACCGTGCAAGGGCACCACATCCGCCACTGTTCCCAGGGCCACCAAATCCAGGTCTTCAAGGGGGACCTCCCCTAAAACGGCTTGAGTCAATTTGGCCACCAGCCCCACGGCGGATAAATTCTTAAAAGGATACAGGCAGTCCGGCCGCTTGGGATTGATGACAGCCAGCGCCTCGGGAATTTTCCCCCCATCCGGTTCATGGTGGTCAATGATGATGACATCCATGCCGGCGGACTTGATGGCCGCAACCGGTTCAAAAGCATTGATGCCGCAATCAACGGTCACAATAAGGCCGACGCCCTTGGATTTTGCGAATTGGGCTATCTCCTGATTCAGTCCGTAGCCCTCTTCCATGCGGTGCGGAATATAGTTAATGGTCCCGATGCCCAGACGGTCAAACAGGCGGCGAAGAAGGGCGCTGGAGGTCACGCCATCGACGTCATAATCACCATAGATAAGGACTTTTTCCCTCTTTTTTCGGGCCTGCTCGATGCGGGGCACGGCCCGGTCCATGTCCGTCAGCAAAAAAGGATTATGCAGGGCCTGCATGTCGGCTGACAGAAATATCCTGGCTTGGGAGAGGGTCGTGATCTTACGGTTGATCAACAGCTGGGCCATGAGGGGATGCAGGCCCAGGGCATCGCTTAAATTTTTCTGCAGCTGCGGGTTTACGGGATGCACATTCCATCGTTTCATCTGATCACATTTTTTCAGGGGCTGATACTCCCAGTAATTTCAGGCCGTTGGCCAGCACGACCTGCACCGCGCCAATAAGGCCCAAACGTTCCGACGATAATTCTTTGTCCTCATCGAGCACACGGCAGGTATCGTAAAATTTATGGAACGCCGCGGCCACCTCCTGCAAATACCGCACCAGGCTGAAAGGCTCCAGGGTCCTGGCGCACCCTATCAGTATATCAGGCAAGAGGCCGAGCTTGCGCATTAAATCGATTTCCTCGGGTTGCTTTAAACATTTCATGTCACGGGTCTTGGGAGACAGGCGCTGTTCTTCATGCGCTTTGCGGATGATGCTGTGGATGCGCGCATGGGCGTACTGGATATAATAGACCGGATTTTCCGGGCTTTGTTTTTTGGCCAATTCCAGATCGAATTCCAGGTGCGCGCTGGCCTGGCGCATTAAAAAGAAAAACCTGGCCGCATCCCTTCCCACCTCGTCCATGACCTCGCGCAGGCTGATGAATTCCCCCCGGCGGGTGGACATGGACACTTCCTTGCCGTTGCGGTAAATGGTGGCCAGCTGGACGATCAAAATATCCAAATCGTCCACGGAATGGCCCAGAGCGGCGGCCGCGGCCTTGATCCTGGGGATATACCCATGATGATCGGGCCCTAAAATATTGACGATACGCACAAAGCCGCGGGCAAATTTGTCCTTATGGTAAACGATGTCCGGTGTCAAATAGGTGTATTGCCCGTCGCTTTTTCGGACCACCCTGTCCTTATCATCGCCCCATTGTGTTGACTTGAACCACAAGGCGCCTTCACCGTCATAGACAAACTCTTTTTTCCTGAATTCGGACAGCAGCGCTTCGATGGCCTTTACGTGGGCTATCTTGGACTGGTAAGACCAGATATCAAAATGGACGCCGAAATCTTCCAGGTCCTTTTTGATCACATCCATCAAATAGCTCACCCCGAATTGCCTGAATGCAGCATCGGGCTGCTTGTCCAGGTCACCCAAGGTCTTGATGTGGTGGCGCCGCATGAACTCCCCGGCCATGGTGCGGATATATTCCCCCTGGTAGGCATCCTGCGGGAAATCGACTTCCTGCCCCAGGGCCTGCCGGGCGCGGGCCTGTATGGAACGGCCCAGGATATTGATCTGGTTACCTTCGTCGTTGACGTAGTATTCCCTCTTGGCACTGAATCCGACGGCCTGCAGGATATTGACGAGAACGTCCCCCACCGCCGCCTGGCGGCCGTGGGCCACGGTCAAAGGGCCTGTGGGATTGGCGCTGACAAATTCGAGGCAAAACTTTTTGTTTTCACCGAAGCCGCAATGGCCGTAATTTTCTTTCTGCGCGAAAATATCATATAAAACTCCGCAAAACCCTTGGGGAGTCAAATAAAAATTGATAAAACCGGGCGCTTTGACCTCTATCCTGGCGATCTTGACGCCCACCGGTTTTGTTTTCAACAATTCCTGCAGGCGGGGCAGCAGCTGCTCGGCAAGGGCCAACGGATTTTTCCTGAGCAAACGGCTTAATTGCAGGGCCACATTGCATGAAAATTCGCCGTGCTGTTTGTCTGCGGGAACATCGATCAGGATGCCTGGCGGGGTTATGCCGTCAAATATTTTGAGGGATTCTTTGATCAGGTCTTGCAGTTGGGCGCGGATATCGGCGAACATAAATTAAGAATTTAAAAAGGGGACACATTAATGTGTCCCCTTTTTAATTTTATACTCAATTTTAGGGGCATCCTGCCAGAGATGTTCAAGGGCATAAAACTCGCGGGCGCGGGGCTCAAAAATATGGACCACCACGTCCCCCATGTCCAGCAGGATCCAGGCGCCGTTTTCCTGAGAATACTGTATGCTGGCAAAAGACCTCAAGTTGCGGCTGAAATTGACTTCAACGCCCTGCCCCTGAAGCTTTTCTTCTATCCCATCGGCAATGGCTTTAACTTGGCGGTCGGATGTTCCGGTGGCGATGACAAAAAAATCGCAAAAATTAACCAACTCGCGCATGTCCAGAACAACAATGTCCTGGGCCTTGATGTCTCCGGCAAAACCTGCCACCTTCTGGGCCAGTCGTTGCGAAGTTAATACTTTCTTACGGATAAAAGTTATTCCTTGCTTTACTCTTACTTCTTTTTAAGTTTCGCGGCCTGGTCCTTGCTCAATACACGCCAGCACTCATGCGGCCCCTTGGGAGATTTGGTCACCGCAAAAAACCGTCCGCTTTTTTCTTTCACCTGATAATTATCGGAATCGAATTTGCTTTTGGTCTTCACATCGTAGAACGATAATTTCTCCATCAAAGCCTCCTTAAAAGCACTGGGTTAAATTTAAGTCAAAGTCTAATGGATAATTTTTTCTTTGTCAATTCAATTTGATACGATGTAAATGTCCCTTTATTCGGATTTCAACGAACGGGTCATCAGATCCTTCATCGCACGGCGGGCGGATTTATTTTCGTAAATGATCTTGTAGACTTCGCTGACAATGGGCATGGCTATTTTCTTCTTGCGGCCCAAAAGATACACGGCTTTGGCGGTGACCACTCCTTCGGCCACGGCATTCATGCGCCCCAAGATCTCTTTGATCTTCCCACCCCTGCCCAATGCCTCGCCCACCGTACGGTTGCGGCTTTTGGGGCTGAAACACGTGGTGGCAAGGTCGCCCAAGGCCGCCAGGCCGTAAAATGTTTCCCGTCGTCCGCCCAAGGCGACCCCCAGGCGGGTGATCTCCGCAAGGCCGCGGGTCAAGAGTGCCGCCTTGGTATTGGTCCCCAGCCCCAGGCCGTCACAAATGCCGCAAGCCAGGGCGATCACGTTCTTGACGCTGCCGCCGATTTCCACACCCGTCACATCGGTATTGGTATAAATGCGGAAGGTCTCTGAATTAAATATTTTTTGGACAGCGGCGGCGAGTTTCTGATTGCTGCAGGCCGCCACCGCGGTCGTAGGGATGCCGGCGGCCACTTCGGGGGCGATGGTCGGTCCGGACAAAACGACGAGTGCAACGCCGGGCAAATAGTCATGGACGATTTCGGACATGCGCTTAAAAGATCCCGGATCGATACCCTTGATCACGCTGACAAAGGGCTTGCCTTTATAAGATGTGGTTTGGATTTTGTTTAAAGTCGAAGCCAGATATTCCGAAGGCACGGCCAAAACCACCAGGTCGCCGGAGGAAACCGCTTCATGGATGTCGGCCGTGAGCCTGACTTGGGTAGGGATTTTAAACCCGGGAAGGAATTTTTTGTTCTCGCGAGTCTTGGCGCATTGGGCGATATTTTCAGGAAAGGCGCCCCAGAGCGTCACAGGAAATTTCCGGCGGGACAAATGAATGGCCAAGGTGGTGCCCCAGCCGCCGTCGCCGATAATGCTGATCTTTTTGATCTTATTTAGCGCCAAATGAATATCTCCCGCCAAATCTCGAACATGTACGCCGCCCCCCATTTTAAGACCTGCAATTTGCGCTCGCCCCCCTCACGGGCAGGTTCGTCGCCGGGGATGTCCGCCAACCGCAGTTTGCGCTTGGCGGCGCGGATGGATAACAAGGGTTCCCAACTGATCTTGGTCTTGAACAGCTTTTCTTCAAACGTGAAGCTCGAATCCTTGTCCAGGTCGAGGTCATAGATCAGTTTTTTGTAATACGCCCGGTAAATGACCATGGCATCGGTGTAGCGGGCGCCATGCAGCAGATTAATGCTGCCCGTAAAAAGTTTATTGCCGAACCCGGTGACGATATCATCATCATAGCTCTTGGCGCCTTGTGCATAGCGCGAGACAATGACCATATCGTAGCCTTCTTTAAGCTTGGCGATGCAGGCGGGGATAAGTTCGGGAATGGAATTGCCGTCGGGGCTGAAGGTCAGGATGACGTCCCCTTTGATGTGGGGCAGCGCGTCCATGTAGGCGCCGCGGATGCCCGGCGTTTCCTGAATGACCACGTCATAGCCCATTTCACGGGCGATTGTGACGGTGTCATCTTTGGACTTGCCGTCGACGATCAGGACCTGGTCCACCCATTCCTTCTTGACCTTGGGCATGACTGAACGCATCCCCACGGCTTCATTTAAAGTAGGCACCAATAAAGTGACCTTCATCTACCTCCTTGGACATTGGAGCGGGAGAACGGAATCGAACCGTCGTTCTTAGCTTGGAAGGCTAGAGTTCTACCACTGAACTACTCCCGCAATAAAAATGGGCAGGGAAGGATTCGAACCTCCGAAGCGTGTGCAGCAGATTTACAGTCTGCCCCCGTTGACCACTTGGGTACCTGCCCGAAATCACTTATTGTCACTCCCGCGATAAGCGCGAGAAATCCATATATGGAGCTGGCTAGAGGCTTCGAACCCCCGACCTGCTGATTACAAATCAGCTGCTCTACCAACTGAGCTAAGCCAGCGAATTTCCGCAACTTATTTGTTTATATATGTTTACAAAGACCTAAGAAATCGCTCAATTTGTCTCAAAACCCATTTGTGCTAAATTTGTGCTATCGTCGGATTTCGAATTATACAATAAATTATCAACTTGTATATCGATTTTTTCGATAGCTTCTTTCAACTGCCCTGCCCTTAAGTGGGCATAGCGTTGAGTCATCTTCGGTGTCGTGTGGCCGAGTAACTTTTGCACCACGTAAAGATCAACACCGCGCCTGACTAAGGAAGAAGCAAAGGTGTGCCGCAGGTCATGGAATTTGAAATCCTGAATTTCCGCTTTCTTCAAGGCCGTGGCAAAGGACTTGCGGATGTTATGCAACGGCTTCTCGGTTTCAGGATTCAGGAAAATATAATCATGGCCAGGATTCTTCGGCACGTCCCTTAAAGCCAGACGCACAGCATTACTCAACGGAACAAACCTTGACCTTTGTGTCTTGGCCAGGGCCTCATGAATATAAATCGTTCCATTGTCAAAATCAACGTAATTGCTGTTAACACTTTGCTTCCACTTGAGATTGATGATCTCTCCCCAACGCATGCCTGTTT
>JAGWKL010000019.1 GCA_028865345.1 Candidatus Omnitrophota bacterium
AGAAAAGGCAGAAGCAAAAAACACAGGCGCGGCACCAGAAGCCCCGCCGTAAATCCGCTCATCCCCAGAAACATAAACAGGGACGCCAGGACAGGATAGCCCGGCGGCTCCATGTCAAGGGGGATAAAATCCTTGGTCGATTTTTCAATATAAAAATTGGAGCAGATCAATCCATGGCCGAGGCGGATGTGTTGGGCCGTGCTGATGTACACCATGGAATCAAAAGTAAAAGGGAAAAACTTGGGGGACAATACCCATAATAGGCCGGCCGCCATCACAGCCAAAAGAATAAGAAATCTTCGATGTGTTCCCATTTGCCCTAATTTAAAGACATATTCCAATGGTTATCAGGATACCATTCCATCACTTTTTGAAACGCCTGCTTCGCCAGTTGGGGACGGCCCCTTTTCAAAAAATAAAGGCCGATGTAATACTCCGTTATTGCCGAGCGGGGGCCCATCAGCTTTGCCGTATACAACAGGTCCGAAGCTTTTTGGGTCTTCCCAAGCACATCCAGACAATGCCCCCAATCCGCAGCCAAATCAAGGTCGAGCACATGCAAATGCCTGTAACCGGTTTCAAAAATATGCGCCGCCTTGCTATAATCTCCCCTGTCCATATAAACACGGCCCAAACCATAATACGGGGTCAGGTTGCCTGTATTTAAAGACAACCAATACCTCGAATAGGTCTCCTGGCCTTTCCATTGGGCGTTATAGTTCCAGCAGCATCCAATAAGAAGAACGACCACCCCCGCCGCCAATCCGCCTCCTATCCAGGCGTTTTTCCGGATGACGGCTTTGAGAAGCAGCGCCGCCATGACAAAGAAACCGATTTGGGAAAAATAAAACCAATGCGGTTCGATAAACGGCCGGACAAAGGGCATGGAACCGAAACACGTCAGAAAAGTCGGCAAAAAACCAATAAGAAACACGGCCAGCATCAAAGGTTTCCATCCCTGCTTCCATTTCAAAAACGCATAAAGGAACGCCGCCGATAAAACGCACAGAACTATGACATGAGGGAAAAAGCCGTCCAGCCCGTATTTACGGCTCCATAAAAAAAGGATATCCACGGGGTAAAACAGCTTGGACAAATACCACCCCGTCAAATTCATCCACGTGGACACCAGGGCAAGCGCTTTGATATGGCCTAAAGAGAAAATATTATAAAGCCTGCGATGAAAAGCAGCCTCGTGCATGCGCCCCATGAACCAAAAAACGATAAATACAAAGTAGGGAAGGACAAATTGGGCCGGCCTTAAACCCTGTCCCCTTTTCATGAAAAAAAGATAGGCCATCAGAAACACAGGCAACGTGACCGCTATTTCATGCGAAAAGCAGGCAAGGACAAACAGGATCAAGCTCAAAGCATAATCGCTCTTTTTAGCCGTATCGGAAAACTTCACAAAATACAAAAAACTTCCCTGCATGCACAAGACAAAGGTCGCAATAATGCTGGCCGTCACATAATTGACCAAAAACCCGTTGATGGGGTGGACCGCATACAGCAGAGCGGCCCAAAAAGCCAAAGGCTTATCTGAGCTCAGATGCCAAACGATCTTCCGGAACAGAAAAACGATAAGGAAAAAAAGGAGGAAATTAAAAATGTGATACCCCAGCACATGGCCTGCGAAAAGCCGCGAGCAGACCCACAAGGGCAGATGGCCGACCGGCCGGTAAAAATCACCTCCCTGGTCATGCGCAAAGATCTGGAAGAAAGATTTGTGGACGACCCCCTGCTGCCCGAATAAAACGATATGGTCGTCCAATAAGAAATTATTGGCAAAGCTGTTCAGGTAGGCTATAAGGCACGCTGAAAAAAGAACGGCAGGCGCGGCCCACGGGGAATTTAAAAAGGAATCTGCAAGACGAAACTGTTTGAAAAACGGGCTGTTGCCGTGCATCCTCATATTCATTTAGGGCAGAAGGCATGGAAGGTCGTGCAAAACCAGCCCGGGACGGCGTCCAGCCCCCTGTCGTTCCTTGTATCAGGCCGGCTGGTGTCCCATAAATAATCGAAACGGCCCTCGTATTCTTCCGCGATCTTCGGGTCGTTGATGACAAGCAGGTTCTCTTCATTGCGTTCTTCGGCGCTTAATGTCCAGTTGAATGACCCTGTAATGACCGTCCTGTCATCGATCACGGCGAATTTGTTGTGCATAAGGCCAAAACCCATATGATAGCGGACTTTAAACCCGTGCCTGACCAAATACCCGCTTTTGGAAGCGGATTCGATCTCCTGCCCCTGGTCCAGAACGATCCTCACACGGACATTATTTTCCTGGGCCTTCACCAGGGCCCTGGCTATCTGGTACGAACTCAAGAAATACATGGCGATATCGATCGTTTGGGTGGCCTTCCTTATTTCAGCGATGACCGCGTGCTGGCACCCGCCGTTGGGAGAAAAATAAACTTGGACTTCCTGCCCCCAGCACAAACAGGGCGCCAGGTAAAGGACAAGAAAAAGGATGGTTTTCTTCAATATTCCCCGTTCCTCTGTGTTCGTGAGGCTTTTGCCGGATGCATCAGTTCAAAATTTCTATAAAATAATTATATCAGAATACAATGTGTTATACTAATTAAGGATATGAAAAAAAGGAACAAGAAAATACTCTTTCTCGCTTCTTTTGAAGACGCGTCCATCCTGCGTAAATTCACCATTCTGTTCCTCATCACCTCCATCATCCCGATGTCGCTTCTTTATTATTTCTACTATCAAAACACCCACTTCGGGCACATCAGTATTCCTACATCGAACTATACCTATGCCATGATCCTGATGGGATTGGGCGTCTTTATGGGATTCATCACCATCCGCGCTTTGCTGGTCAAGATCATCGATATTTCAAAACAAAACAGCAAGGTCCTGGAAAATCTATTGAGCCCCGAGACCATCCAGGAACTCAACAAACAGGAAAATGAGATCGTCATATTAAGCCGTTCTTTTTCGGCGGTGACCCAGCGCCTGGAAGAAAACGTCCGCAGCCTTGAAGTAGCCAAAAGAACGTTGCATGCCATCATGTTCAAGGTGGGCCAGGGCATCTCCAACATGGAAAATATCGACACCTTCCTTGACCTGATCCTGGAAACCCTCACCACGGCCTTAAACGGCAAGACCGGCACCTTGCTGCTTTTAAATGACGCCGGCACGGAATTAATTGTGAACTCCGTTTACGGGACGGCTCACTATCCCAAAAAGGAATTGCGCCTGAAATTGTTCCCAGGCTCTCCCCTGGCCCGTGTCATTTCGGAAAAACGCCCCATGAACGTTTCCGGCGTCTTTTTACAAAACTACGATAACCAGGCACTCAAGGAACTGTTTACGGAAAACCTGCTGTGCGCCCCCCTGGTTTGCCACGAGCGCGCCGGCGGCATGATGATCATCAGCAGACCGGACACAGACAGCAAAAGTTTCTCGGAAGAAGACCTGAGCCTGGTTTTCAATCTCGCTTCACAGACGGCCGTGGCCATTGAAAATTCCAAACTGAACCATGATATCGAGAAAACTTATTTTGAGACCATTTCGGCACTGGCCATGGCCGTTGACGCCAAGGACAAATACTCCCGCGGGCATCTGGACCGCGTAACCTCTCACGCGGTGGCCATAGGGGAAAGCCTCGGACTCGACGAGGAAGATATCGGTACTTTGAGGGACGCCGCCCGCCTGCATGATGTGGGAAAAATCGGCATTCCTGATGAAATTTTGAGAAAAGATGCGTCCCTGACCGATGAAGAATGGGTCATCATGCGCCGCCATCCGGAGATCGGGGAAAGCATCATCAAACCGGTGCGTTCCCTCCAGCATTTGTGCGACCTTGTGCGGCACCACCATGAGAAACTGGACGGCTCGGGATATCCGGACCGGCTTAAAGCCGAAGAAATATCGCCCCTGGTACGCATCCTGACCGTCGCCGACATGTATGACGCCCTCACTACCGAACGCTCTTACCGGCCCAAAAAATCACCGTCGGAAGCCATTGCCATCCTGCGCGGCTTCAAAAACCAGCTTGACCAAGACATTGTCAATATCCTCGCCGAAAACCTCCAAGCTGCAGAAGAGCTTATCTGAATTTAAAACTCGCCGCAATATCATCCAGGCCCAGCATCCTCTCGGCGTCGCTGCTTCCGTAAGTGATCGTAAAGGCGCGGCCTTTATGGCAAAAAGCGATATAAGCCACGGTTATAGGATTGGGAGGGCTGGTTTTGAAATCCAGCCGGGTGGCGTACACGCCGTCTACCGTTATTTCTTTATCATCGATCAGGGTCCCATGATGGGCCTTGACGCCGTCGGT
The DNA here is from genome assembly GCA_028865345.1 of Candidatus Omnitrophota bacterium. Classification (GTDB taxonomy): domain Bacteria; phylum Omnitrophota; class Gorgyraeia; order Zapsychrales; family Fredricksoniimonadaceae; genus JABDGZ01. Next base: position 4,295 of record JAGWKL010000019.1, read on the forward strand.
GATCATTTTTTCATCGGCCTCTTTGAGGTTCTTCTTGATCTCGGCCTGGGAGAATGACCTTGAGTTTGAGGCCATTTCGATGTCCATGGCCATGGTCCGGCCGTCGGGATAGGTGATGATGACCCCCTGCGGGTATTCAATCCAATGCCATTCGGCCGGGACATCCATGCTGAAGAGCCCGTCCTTTTGAGTATGCTGCAGCGCAAAAACAGCACCGGAGCCCCCTGCCGTAAAAAGCAAACCGAAGATAAAAATAATCAGCGTTTTGAATTTCATTATCATGTCCTTATTTAACATTAGTTTTGTGCGGCACTTCCTGGCAGCCTGCCGGATCTCCTTTTTTCTGCCCGAATAATTGACTGGCTTCCTTGAACTCTTTGACAAAGCCCCACTTGATGATCAACCGGTTGGCCGCCCTCTCGGCGTCACAATTGACATTTCCCTTGCGGATAGTATTCAACACCCGGTGCGCTATTTCGTGGGCCACTACCCCCTCGATGGGCCCCGGGGTCTTGGCAAGCCCCAGGCTCATGCCGAGCTTGATGATCGTGAACCCCTCACTGCAGCAGGGAGGGTCGTCCTTGGTCAGGATGTATTCCGAAGAACTGGCAAAACGAGCCGTGCCTTCATTGTAAAATTCCGTAAAAAGCATCGGCCTGGCGCGCCTGGTGGCGCTCAGGAAATCCTTATACGGCATCCTTTCCAAAACATCCTTGACGGCCAAATAGGTCAACGAAGGGGGCCGGTAAAAACAATTCTCTTCGAGATATTCTTTGACCACCTCGGGACGGTCATCAAATTTCCATCCGGCCATTTTACCGCCATGGAAATGGAAGGTGATCAGCCTGTCATAAGGGTCGCCCAAAGGTTCGTTGTAGGTCAGCCAATCGTCCAGCCCCTTGTGCCTGAAGTCGCGCGTCTTAATGAAGGGATAAATGCTCAGAAAATCAGCCTCCTGCATGCCTGACTCAAGCCCCTGGACCATAAGATCATCGGCCATCCTGTCCAGGGCCTTGGCTATCAAAGGATACGTCCCGGCAATGTCACGCGCCGCCTCCTTTATATTTTTTATCTCCCCCTGCTCCTCAGCCTTGGCCTTAGCGGTCATGGGGGCCGCGGGCTTGGGGGTCCCTTTCACGTTTTGCGCTTCCCATTCTTTTTCTTCCTGGGCGGCGTATTGGGCCAGTCTTTTGGAAAGCTGCGGATACGAATCCTCAACCGCGGAGGCGGCATCATTGAGAAGAATAATTTGGTTCTGCTGGCGGCCTCCCTTGGCCTGCGCCGCAGCCGAAAGCAGCCCGAGAACCAGAAGCAAGGTTATAAATATTTTTCCTGGCACGACATCCTCTATTTTAAACTTACACGATTTGGCACGGGATAACGGCGTCCTCATTAAAATAATAAACGGCGCACATGCGGTGATAACCATCGGCAATAATGGCCCTGGCGCAGCCTTCGTTCCTGACTAAAAGGATCGGCGATAACGGCTGTTTCGAAAGTATTTTCTTCTTGTCCTTGATCACATGTGAGTTGGAAACACCCAATAAAGACAGCCCCGAAGCACGGAAAATATCCTTGGCTTTGAAAGCCGTCATCGGAGATTTTCTTAATTTCTTGACGATCGCGCCCACTGCCTTGCGGCCGTACAACAAGCCAAGAAACGAAGCGGCCGCTTCATAATCATGGGTTTGGGGTTCGTCCAGCCACCGTATTGAAACTCTTTGGGCCATAGGTAAGCTCCATTATACCGGGTCCGGTCGAAGGTCGTGGCCGGGGCCCTGCATTCTTTTTTCTCCTTACAGCGAATCAAGAAACCCCTGTTGTTTAAGAGTACCCGCAGGCAAATATTTAATGAGCTTTTGGCGGATGAGCCTGTTAAGCTCGGTGGTGCTTCCCGGCCGGCCCTCATCGCCGCCGAACTGGAGGTAGGCCATGTTCAGGCAGACCATGCTGTACAGCCATTCCTTCTTCGCCTCTGTGTCGATCCCGTATCCCCTGACAATATCGGCATACGCCCGGGCCTGCGCCTCCTTCATTTCCAGATTGATCCGGGGATCGCGCGTTTTCTCCAATCCATCGATGGTCTGCCACAAGGATTCCTTGTCCACACGGCCCAAGATCTCCTTGACGGCTTTAACACGCTGGATTTCCTGCGCCGTCAAAGGCCTGGCATAGCTGTTTTGAACTGCGAAAGGCAGGGCCAAAAACAGAAAAACGGTCACACTGATAAATCCCCTGCGCCCTGACATCGGATTATCCTCTTTAACGCGCCTTCCACATAATTCCACTATGCTCTTGCACTGATTCGAAGCGCCGCTTTCCTTAATTTTTATTGTTGGGAGCGGCCAGAAGAATGGCGCCGGATCTCTGGTTTAAATGGTATGTTTGCACGTGGTCCAGACGCGGTCCCTTCCCGGCGGGATAAAGGTCCCGCGGGGCAGGAAGCGATGTATCAACCGCCTGATACCAATTTATCCCTGAAGGTACCGGCGGCAACCTGAAATCAACGGGGCAAAACCCGGCATTGAACATCAAAAACAACATGCGGCCCCCGTCTTCATGGATCAGGCAAGCCAGGCGTTTTTCCCCGCGGTTGGCCCAATCGGGCAGGCCTCCCTGAGGGGAAAACCACTGGACATCGGCGTCCGTGTAAAATTGCCCCCTGCTCAAAACCGGATGGTCCCGTCGCAAAGCGATCATGCCTCGGGTAAAATTATAAATTTCCCTGTTGGCTTTAAAGAAACTCCAGTTGTACCAGCTCAATTCATTGTCCTGGCAGTAGACGTTATTGTTGCCCCCCTGGGTGCGGCGGAATTCATCTCCTCCCAAAAGCATCGGCACCCCGCGGGAAACAAAAAGGGTCAACAAGAAATTCTTGATCTGTCTGTTCCTGACGGCCTCGACGGCAGCATCCGTCGTCCTGCCTTCAACGCCGTAATTATAACTGAAGTTCTCATTGGCGCCGTCCCGGTTGTTCTGCTTGTTGGCTTCATTGTGCTTATCATTATAACTGACCAGGTCATTCATCGTGAAGCCGTCATGGCAGGTGATGAAATTAATACTGTTGTGAGGGCCTTTGCCTGCCGCGGCAAAAACGTCGGCGCTGCCGCAGATGCGGCCGGCAAATGCGCCCAACATCCCGTCGTCGCCGCGCCAAAAAAGCCGGACTTCGTTGCGATAGCGGTCATTCCACTCGGCCCAGGCGGCCCGCGAAAAGTTTCCCACCTGGTAAGCGCCGACAGCGTCCCATGGCTCTGCGATGAGTTTGACATCCTTCAAAACCTCATCTTTGGCAATCCTGTCGAGGACCGGGGCGTTATTTAGCAAATTGCCGTTGGTGTCGCGGTTCAGGATCGAGGCCAGGTCAAACCGGAACCCGTCGACATGCATCTCTTGCACCCAATAACGCAGGGCGTCCAATATATACTCCTGCACCAGGGGATGATTGGCATTGAACGTATTGCCGGTGCCCGTAAAATTCTTATAAATCCGTTTATCGTCCTCCAACATGTAAAAGACCGAATTATCGATCCCGCGAAAACAAAGCGTGGATCCCAGCAAATCGGTCTCCCCTGTATGATTAAAGACGACGTCCAGGACCACTTCGATGCCGGCCTGGTGAAGGCTCAAGATCATTTCTTTGAATTCCCGTATCTGCCCTCCCCGTTGCGCCAAACTGCTGTAAGAGGCCTTGGGCGCCAAAAACACAATAGGATCGTAGCCCCAATAATTCTTTAATGATTTGCCGAGGCTGCTTGTGACCTGGGCCTCATTGAATTCATGGACGGGCAATAGTTCCACCGTGGTGACGCCGAGTTCTTTAAGATAAGGAACTTTTTCGATGAGCCCACGGTATGTGCCCGGACATTTGACGCCGGAACTTGGATGCACCGTAAACCCGCGGACATGGGTTTCATAAATAACCGTCTGTCCCCAGGGATGCCGAGGCGCGCAATCCCCCTGCCAGTCAAAATCATCCTGCGTAACCACACATTTGGGCATGGCACCTGCATCGTCGAGTGTCGAGGGGACGTTCCCATAGGGCGCTGATGGATCATAACCTAAAGCCGGATCAAAATCCCAGTTGGGTATCCTTGTAACCGCCCTCGCGTAAGGATCCAAAAGGAGTTTATTGTGATTGAACCGGTGGCCGGCCGAAGGATCATAAGGGCCGTCCATGCGGTAGGCATATAACTGGCCGGGCCGCAACCCTTTGACCAAAATATGCCACACATCTCCAGTGCGATTTTGTACGGGATCAAGATCAATAGAACAAAAAGCCCGGGGGGCTTCCGGGCTGTCAAACAACTCCAACCGGACATGAGCGGCATGTTTACTGAAGATGGCAAAATTCACCCCTTCACCGCGCACATAGGCTCCTAACGGCGACGGTGAACCGGCCTGAACATCCATGCTTATTGTTTTTGACTTTTTCATCACTGGATATTTATTATATCTGGAATTAAATGGTGCGCCTGGTTGGAATCGAACCAACAGCCTAGACGTTAGGAGTGTCTCGCTCTATCCAATTTGAGCTACAGGCGCAAAACCTACCACAAACAAATCAAAATTTTATTCAGAAAGGTTTGCGTCGAATGTGCAGTTTTCCTTAATTCCTTTCCTAGAAAAAACTGCCCGGCGCAGGCTAACCTTGCCCTCAATGGGCAAGCTATGCTGTTATTTATTTTCTATACGGCTCCAATGTTTTCAAATATTCCGCTGGAGGATTATACCCTAAAGCCTGGGCTTGTTCCAGATAATGAATGGCCCCTTGAAAATCCCCGGATTTGAACGACAAAATGGATAAATTCACAAAAGCATTCTGGTGGCGGGGGTTGAGCGCGACCGCTTTTAGATAAGAAGCTATGGCCTCGCTGTTTTGGCCTAAACCGGCATATACATTGCCCAGATTATAATAGGCTTCGGCGTTTTTAGGCGCCACCTCGACGGCTTTTTCATAATAATTAACCGCCTCGCCCCGGTCCCCCTGAGACTCGCTCAAATACCCTAAATTAAAATAAGCATCGCCGCACGCCGGATCCAAATCAATGGCTTTTAAAAGAAACAGGCGGGCCCGCGGCCGGTCTCCCAAGACGCTGAAAATCTTCCCCATATCGAGGTAAGCAGAAGCAAATTTGGGATGAAAATGAATGAGCCGTTCGTAAAAGCCCAGGGCCATCTTGAAATTCCCGGCGTCCCGGTAGAGATTGGCCAGATTATACAAGGCCTGCTTATAATCCGGCTGCATCTGCACGGCCTTGGTATAATAACGTTGCGCCTCCTCTTTACCGCCCACCTGGTCATACAAAAAAGCGAGATTGTAATAATCCACGGCCTTATAATTCTTGCGCCTGGAGAGTTCATCCAGATCTTCCAGCGCTTCCTCGCGCTTTTCTTTATAAAGACTGTTACGGGGATTGTCCGCAATGGCCCGGCCGTAAGCTTCGATCACCTTCATGTCAATATTCTCATCGTCGGGAAAAAGGTCCAGAAGCCTGCTATAGGTCTCGACCGCGTGCCTGCTGTCGCCCGACTTCCTGAAAGCCTCCCCTAAGCCTAAATAGGCCGACGAGCGCCGGGGAACCAGGGCGATGACCTTTTGAAAATACCCTACGGCAGAGGCCCAATCGCCTTGGGCCTGGGCCAACCCTGCCAAACCCTCGTAAGCCTTAGGGGACTTGGGATCCAAAACCGCGGCCTGCCGGTAATACCCCTTAGCTTTCAAAAAATCCCCGGAAAAGTCATAGGCGTCGGCCAAATGATCCAGGTTTGGGGCGGTCGGATGCATTTTGACCTCATGGGTCCAGAACGTCAGCGCGTCACGGCGGAGACTGATTTCAGCCACGCTCGTCGAAGCAACGAAAAGGGCAAAGACGACGACGGCGGCCCAAAAAAAATACCGGACGAGAGCTTCCTGGGTCTTAAGAAAAATATAAAAACGACCAGTACCAAAAGCTGCGCCTAAAAAAAACGCAAATGCCGCGGCATAAACCCCATATAGGCGCCAAGGCCCCCAAATCAAAAAGACGGCGGGCTCCGATATGAAAAAAAGAAAACCGAAAAAAAACGCCCAGGCTTTACTCGTTTTATACCTGAAGGCGAGCGCCACAAGAAGGGCCGAACATACCAAATGTCCGAACAGATGGGCCGGCGAGACTTGCATGGGAAAAGTCAATACTGGATGACCGAATACATCGGGAGATCTTTAAGCTTCTCTTTACCTTTGAGGAATTGCAATTCCACCAAAAAGGCCACCCCGACCACATTCGCCTTCTGCAGTTTCAAGAGGTCGATGACCGCCCTGACGGTGCCGCCGGTGGCCAGGAGGTCGTCCACCACCAGGACCCTGGCATCGGCGGGAATGGCGTCTTCATGGATCTCCAATGTATCCATACCGTATTCCAATTGATACGTGACGCTTTTTGTTTTATAAGGGAGCTTGCCTTTTTTGCGCACCGGGATGAATCCGGCGCCCAATTTATAGGCCAATGCGGCCCCGAAAATAAAGCCCCGCGCCTCCACGGCGACGACGTATGCGATGCGTTCTTTCTTAAAATGCGCGGCCAGCGTATCGATGGATTTTCTCAAGGCCCGGGCGTCCTTCAAGAGGGTGGAAATGTCCTTGAATATGATGCCTTCCTTGGGGAAATTGGGGATGTCACGTATATGTTTTTTAAGTTCGCTGATTTTCATGATCTTGTTTTCCCATGGATTCCGCCTTGATCAATCTGGCCTCCAGCACTTCCTTGACCGGTAGCCGGGCATGGCCCTGGCTTATCTGATACAATCTCTCCAAACCCAACCGCCCCATTTCAATCAACGGCTGCGACACCGTCGCAAGCCCGATGGAGCTGTTTTGCCGCAAGGGGTTGTCGTCAAAACCGCAAACGGCAAGCTCTGAAGGGATGGAAACCTTCTTCAGCCTTGCTACGTCCAAGACTTCCATGGCCATCACGTCGGAGGCGGCAAAGACCGCCGTGGGCCTGTTTTTCAACCTGAGAAGTTCCCCTGCCGCCTGACGGGCCGGCGTGCGCAAAAATCCGCCGTACTTGATATACGCTTTGTTAGGTCCAAGACCGTGCTTTTTGAGCGCGTCGCGGTAACCATCCAGACGGGACCGGCCGGCCTGGGTGTTCAAATCTCCGGCGATGGTGGCGATGAGCTCGTGCCCCTGTTTGACGAACGCTTCCACCACCTCCACCGCGGCCTGATAATTATTAATGGCGATATAATTGACGGGCTCATCGATGATATTATTAAGCACCAGGCACGGCATGCTGCGCCTGATCGCCTTTTTGACGATCTCAAGGTCGCTGTCGATGTCCGCGAACAAAATACCGTCGACGTATTTGCGGTCAAGAAGCGTGGGGTCCAGCCACGCCTCATGATTGCGGCGGTCGGTGATATGCACCAAAAAATCCACATTCAAGCGGCTGGCCGCCAGGTTAACGCCCTTGGTGATTTCACCGGTATAAAAAGAATGAAAAAAGTCCTCAAATTGGGGAAGGACCAGCACGTAAATCGGTTTACGTTTAACAGCCACGGGCTTTCACCTTTCGCGCTCTTTCAAGGTCCTCTTCATTTTCTCCATGGTCAACTCTTCGATCTGGCGCACCCGTTCCCTGGAGATCCCCAATTTCTTGGCGATCTGGGCCAGCGTGTGCGGACGCTGGCCTTCCTTAAGGCCGTAACGCATCTCGATGATTGACTTTTCACGGGCTTCCAACCCTTCCAAAAGGGCCTGGGCCCGCTCTTTATTCAGGAAAGCCGCCACCGACTCATCAGGGGCAACGATGTTCTCGTCTTCCAAGACATCCAGCATCTGGCCTTCACCGTCTTCCCCCATCGGCGCGTCAAGGCTCGACATCTTGGTAATGGCGCTGTCCAAATCGCGCACCTTTTCCATGGAAACCTTGAGCTTCTTGGCGACTTCCGCCGTGGTGGGGCGGCGGTGCAGGGCCTGGGTCAATTTGTCGACGACCTTACGGTATTTGAGGATCTCCTCATTCAAATACACGGGGACACGGATCATCTTGCCCTGGTCGATGATGGCCCGGGAAATCCCCTGCTTGATCCACCAGGCGGCGTAGGTGGAAAAGCGAAACCCTTTGGTAGGGTCGAATTTATCCACCCCGCGCATCAGGCCGATGTTGCCTTCCTCGATGAGGTCGCTCAAGGCGATACCCAGATTGGTATAGCGTTTGGCGATGCTGATGACCAGGCGCAAATTGGCACGGATCATTTCTTCGCGGGCTTTTTTATCGCCCTTTTGGATCCGCTTGGCCAGGGCCACTTCCTGCTCAGCGTTGAGCAGCTGGATGTTCTTGATCTCTTTTAAATAAGATTTGATCGGATCCATTTATTTTTTCTTGGGCGCCTTCTTCTTTTTTGTCCCGCTTTTAACTTCGGCCAAGGCTGCCTGGGCCGCAGCCAGACGGGCGATGGGGACACGGTACGGCGAACAGGAAACATAATTCATTCCCACACGGTGGCAGAATTTGACGCTGGCCGATTCCCCGCCGTGCTCCCCGCAAATGCCGACCTTAAGGTCACGACGCGTCGAGCGTCCGAGCTCGATGCCCATTTTCACCAATTTGCCGACGCCTTCCTGGTCCAGGCTTTGGAAGGGGTCTTCCCTAAAGATGGCCTTACCGCCCTCTTTTTCGTTGGCGACATAGACCGGCAGGAAACGCCCGGCGTCATCGCGGGAAAGGCCCAGGGTCATCTGGGTCAGATCATTGGTACCGAAGCTGAAAAACTCAGCCGCCTCCGCGATCTGGTCCGCCAACAGGGCGGCGCGCGGGATTTCGATCATGGTCCCCACCATATAGGGAAGCTTCACGCCGGCTTTCTTGATCAAGCCATCCGCGACCGATCTCGTCTGGGTTTCCAATATTTTAAATTCTTTTTTATCAATGGTCAAAGGATGCATGATCTCAGGCAGGACCTTGATGCCCTCTTTGCGGCATTGGATGGCCGCCTCGATGATCGCGGTGATCTGCATGTCCAGGATTTCCGGATAGGTGATGCACAGGCGGCAGCCGCGATGGCCGAGCATCGGATTGGCCTCATGCAGCTGCTCGCAGCGGTGCCTGATCTTTTCCGGCGAGATGCCGGTGATCTGGCTTAGCTTATTGACGCCGGCGTCATCCTTGGGCGTGAATTCGTGCAGCGGCGGATCGATCAAACGGATGGTCACGGGTTTGCCGTCCATGGCCTTGAAAATGCCGTAAAAATCGTCCCGCTGGAAAGGCAATAATTTGGCCAACGCTTTTTTGCGGGCTTCCAGAGTTTCAGCGACGATCATCTCCTGGATGGCCAGGCGGCGCTCCTCGGTGTCGAAGAACATGTGTTCGGTGCGGCAAAGGCCGATGCCTTCAGCGCCCATCTTGACGGCGTTCTGCGCGTCGTACGGCGTGTCGGCGTTGGTGCGGACATTAATCGTACGCAAGGAGTCCGCCCATTTGAGGATCGTGTAATAGGCCTCGGGCAGCTCCGGTTCCTTGAGCGGCAAATCCCCGCTATAAATTTCACCTGCAGAACCGTCCAGGGTGATGTAATCGCCCTGTTTGATGGTTCTACCGCCGATGGCCATGCTCTTGTCGTGATAGTTGATATTCAACGCCTCGCAGCCCACGATGCAGCATTTGCCCCAGCCGCGGGCAACGACGGCAGCGTGGGACGTTTTACCGCCGGTGGCGGTGAGGATGCCCTTGGCCGCGTGCATACCGCCCACGTCCTCGGGGCTGGTTTCTTTGCGCACCAAAATGACCCTCTCGCCTTTATGGGCCATTTCCTCGGCTTCCGCCGCCGTGAAAACCACGCGGCCCGCCGCAGCGCCGGGAACGGCGTTGATGCCGCCGGCCAGACGCAAGCCTTTAAGCTGGTCCATGCCGGTTTTTTTGGTATCGATGACCGGGTAGAACAGGCGTTCGATGTCATCCGATGTCATACGGTTGACCGCATCCTGCTTGGTCAATACGGAACTCATGGCCGTCTGGGCATATTTTTTAGGCAGATACCCTTTCTTGACCAGGTCATTGGCCTGAGGACGGGTCAACAAAGGCAAGGTGGCCTGGTCTAAAGCAATGCGGAAAGCGGCCGCCGGCGAGCGTTTGCCGGTGCGGCATTGCAGCATATACAGCTTCTCATCCTCAATGGTGAATTCCAAATCCTGCATTTCCTTATAATAACATTCCAGGATGGCACGCACCGCGCAAAGCTGGTCATAGGCCTTGGGCATTTGATCTTTCAACGTGGAAAGTTTTAACGGCGTGCGGATGCCGGCCACCACGTCTTCGCCCTGGGCATTGATGAGGTAGTCGCCGTAAAAGGTATTCTCGCCGGTATTGGGATCGCGCGTAAAGCAGACGCCGGTGCCGCTTTTATCGCCTTTATTGCCGAAAACCATTTGCACAACGTTGACCGCGGTGCCTTTGAGATCGGTGATCTTTTCCACCCGGCGGTAGGTCTGGGCTTTCTCAGCTTCCCAGCTGTTGAAGACCGCCATAACGGCGCCCCAAAGTTGTTTCCAGGGATCCTGCGGAAAATCCTCGCCCTTGTTCTGCTTATAGAAAGCTTTGAATTCGGCACAAAGTTCCTTGAGTTTGTCGGCGGGGATCTCCGGGTCGGTCTTGACGCCCAAGCGTTCCTTCATATGATGCAGCATGTCTTCCATGGGCTGCTTGGAAAGCCCCATGGCCGTCGAGGAATACATTTGGATGAACCTGCGGTAAGCGTCATACGCAAAGCGCGGGTTATTGGTCTTGGCGGCCAGGCCCTCCACGCTTTTATCGTTCAAGCCCAAATTTAAAATCGTCTCCAACATGCCGGGCATGGAACGCGCGGCGCCGGAGCGCACGGAAACGAGCAAGGGGTCTTGCTCATCGCCCAGTTTCTTGCGCGTGACTTTTTCCAGCTTCTGGATGGCCTCGCGCACTTCCTTTTCCAGCGTCGATGGCAGCTTGCGGCCGAGCTTATAATATTCTTCGCAAGTCTGGATGCTGATGGTAAAGCCCGCCGGCACGGTGATGCCGATCGAGGTCATTTCCATAAGGCCGATACCCTTACCGCCCAACACATTTTTGCTTAAATCCGCGCCCTTAGCTTCCGCCTTTCCGGCGCCGTAAGAAAACACATGCTTTTTTGCCATTTCTCAACTGCCTTTCTATTAATTAATAATGTTGTTGCTTGGTCCCGGCAACGGCGAGAGAAGCAATATGGTTTTAAAGTCTTTCCTTCAAATATCCTGCTAAGCGTTCCAGCGGGACACGCTCCTGCTGCATGGTGTCCCTGAAACGCACGGTCACCTGCTTGTCTTCGAGTGATTGCACATCCACGGTCACGCAAAAAACAGTCCCCACCTCATCCTGACGGCGGTAGAGTTTTCCGATGGCAGCTGTATCATCATACACGCAAACCATGTCTTTTTGAAGTTCGGATTTTATTTTCTTGGCGAGAGCCACGATGCCGTCATTTTTCTTCAATAAAGGCAGGACAGCCACCTTGATGGGCGCAAGCCTTGGGTGGAATTTCATGACCACCCGAAGAGCATCATTGACCGTTTCTTCATGATAAGCATCGACCATAAAGGCCAGGGTGGCGCGGTCGCAGCCGCCGGAAGGCTCAATGACATGGGGAAAAAACTTTTCGTTGGTCACCGGATCCTGGTATTGCAGATCCTTACCCGAGAATTGCGCGTGCTGTTTGAGATCATAGTCCCCGCGGTTGGCGATCCCCTCAAGTTCCGACCAGCCGAAGGGAAAATTGTATTCCACGTCGGTACAGCCGGCCGCGTAATGGGCCAGCTCTTCCTTGCCGTGCGCGCGCAACTTCAAATTTTCCTTCTTTATCCCCAAATCCATATACCATTGAAAGCGCTCCTGTATCCATTCCTCATATTTGGCTTGCGCATCCTGGGGGCGGCAGAAATACTCGATTTCCATCTGTTCAAATTCGCGGGTACGGAAGGTGAAGTTGCCGGGTGTAATTTCGTTGCGGAATGATTTGCCGGTTTGCGCGATCCCAAAGGGAAGTTTGCGATGGGTTGAATCAAGCACGTTGGCAAAGTTAACAAAGATGCCCTGCGCGGTCTCCGGCCTCAAATAAACCACGGATGAAGAATCTTCCATGGCCCCGACATTGGTCTTGAGCATCAAATTAAAGGCGCGGGGCGGAGTAAATTCCGTGCCGCCGCATTTGGGACATTTGCCGTCTTTGAGCTGGTCGACGCGGCCGCGGTAGGAACATTTGGTGTTTTTGCAATCGACCATCATGTCGGCAAAGTTAGCCGTATGCCCGGAAGCCTCCCACGTACGGGGATGCATAAGAATGGCGGCATCCAAACCCACGACATCGTCGCGAAAATGCACCACCGATTGCCACCAGGCGTTCTTGACGTTGCGCTTGAGCTCAGCGCCCAGGGGACCGTAATCCCAGGCGCCGTTGAGGCCGCCGTAAATTTCGGAAGATTGAAAAATAAAACCCCGCCGCTTGGCAAGGGCTGTGATTTTGTCCATTAAATCCGCTTGTATCATATTGAAGGGGTTATTTTATCAAAAGACCGTCAAAAAGCAAACAGTTTCCCGACTATAAACGGAAAAACGCTTTCCGTCCTTAATATTCGGGGCCCCAAATCCAGGGGACGGCATCCGGCGGCTTTCAACAGTTCGATCTCATAATCGAGGATGCCGCCTTCCGGGCCGATGATAAGGGCCACAGGTTTGCCGATAGGGGCAGACAACGGCGCGCCGCCGGGGTGCGCCACCAGGGCTGTGCTGCCTTTAATGAGCGCGGGCAGTTCATCCTGCACAAAGGGCTTGAACCTTTTTTTTAAGCTCACTTCGGGCATCAGCGTGTCCTTGGCCTGTTCAAGGCCCAGGACCAATTGTTCCTCAATGGCCTGCGGCCCAAGCGAGGAAGAATTCCACAGACTTTTTTCCACCCGGTTAAAATTAAGGATGATTATTTTTTTGACGCCCAGCATGGCCGCGGAAAACAAGAGGCGCTTGAGCATGGGCGGCCGGGGCAAGGCCAGGATCAACGTCAAGGGCAGGGCCTCCGGAGGCTTGAGGTCAAATTGAACTTCAAGTTCAAAGCCATCCGCCTTTTGAGCTACGATCGTCCCCTGCCCCATCAGGCCGTTGACTTTTCCGACGGCAAGGCTCTTTCCGCACGGGGCTTTGAGGATGTCACGGATATGTTCAAACCTGCGGCCGCCCAAAAACACGCGGTCAGGGGCTGTGAAATCATCAGGAAAAAGTAAAATGAGGTTCATTCGATCAGGGAGCGCAGTTTCTTGATTTCATCCGGCGGCAAATGAAAAGAGTGAGCATCATCCGGGAAAACGCCTTCGGTGACTTCCTTTTTATATGTCCTGACCGCCTCTAAAATCCGGGGGCCCAGGTCGGCATATTTTTTACTGAATTTCGGCTGATAACGGCTGAACAGGCCCAGCAGGTCATGGACCACCAGCACCTGCCCGTCGCAATGGGGCCCGGCGCCGATGCCGATCGTAGGGACCTTCAATTGCCTGGTGATCACCTCAGCCACTTCCTGCGGGATGCATTCCAAAACCACGCTGAAACATCCGGATTCTTCCAGGGCGAGGGCCTGGTCTATAACGGCCCTGGCAGACGGGGCGTCCTTGGCCTTGACCTTCATGTCCTGCGCCGTCTGCGGGGTAAGGCCCACGTGGCCCATGACCGGGATACCGGCGCGGACAATGGCAGAGGCGACATCGGCGCAGTCTTCAAACCATTCGATTTTAACCGCTTTAGCCCCGGCCTCCATCAATTGCTGTGCGTTGCCAACGGCGAGGCGGCCCTCCAGCTGGTAGGCCTCGAACGGCATATCAGCGACGACGAATGAATTTTTAGCCGCGCGCGCCACAGCCCCGGTATGGTAGAGCATCTCCTTCATCCCCACTTCCGTCGTGGACTTCAAGCCCAACACCACATTGGCCAGCGAATCGCCTACCAGGATAATATCGATGCCCGCCTCATCCAAAAAAGAAGCTATGGGGTAATCATAGGCGGTCAGCACCGTGATCCGCCGGCCCTTGGATTTTTGAGCAACAATGTCCGCAACGTTCTTCATGATCTTCCTAAATGATCCGCGATTTTCCGCGCAGCGGCCTTGCCGCTGACCAGGGAAGCCAGAAGAGTTTCCCCCGCTCCGGCCACACTGCCGCAGCCGAACACTTTATCGACGCTGGTCATGCCTGTCTGCCCGTCGGTCCACAGAAAGCCGCCGGCCTCCCATTTTAAATGGGGCAAATACTGCCTTAAAAATCCGCCGGGCCTGTGGCCGTTGGCCATGATGACGCACTGGGCCTCCAAAACAACCGGGTCCTCTTTGGAAAGTTCAAGCCTTAAGCCCTTTTCCCCCTCCACGATATCCAATTTACGGCATTTGACGCCGGCGACATAACCGTTGCCGTCGCCCGTCATTTCCACCGCCTGCATGGAGAGCATCCCCACGCCTTCTTCCCTCGACTCCTGCAGAATGTCCGCTCCCACACCCGCCTCTTCCTCAAAGCCGTCCAGCACCACCGTCACCTCGCTGCCCAGGCGCGAGGCAAACCGCGCCGCGTCAAAGGCGGACGGTCCCCGTCCCACCACCACGGTTTTAGGCGCCGGCATGCCCTGCCGGATGGCAAAGTCCAGGGCCTTTTCTTTGCCAATGCTTTGCGCCCGGTTTAAAAATTCGGAATCGTAATAAACCCCGGACAGGCTCATGCCGTTCAATTCACTGAAGCGCGGCAGTCCGGCGCCGGTGGCCAGCAGGACCGCGGAAAATCCGCTCATAAATATCTCGTCGAGCATGAGGGTGCGGCCGAACACGGCATCGGTCCGAACTTCCACCCCCAGCAATTTCAAACGGCGAAACTCATCATCCAGCACTTTCTGCGGCAGGCGGAATTCCGGTATCCCGTAACACAAAATCCCGCCGGGCAAATGCGCCGCCTCGAAAATGGTGACGCTCAAATTCGATTTGGCCAAATAATACGCGGCGCTCATGCCTGCGGGGCCCGAACCGATGACGGCCACTTTCTTGCTGCCCGCGGCCGCCTGCATTTTTTCAGGCTTAAGGGCGCCGTGGTCCGCGGCAAAACGCTCCAGCTCCCGGACGGCAATCGGATTGCCGTCGGCATGAAAAACGCAAGACTCTTCGCAAGGAGCGGGGCACACGCGGCCGCAGATGGCCGCAAAAGGATTGTCCTTCCTGATGCGTTCCAGGGCCCCGTTGGTATCGCCTTCGCGCAGCAGGCGGATAAACCCCGGGATATCGATTCCCAAAGGACAGCCCGGCAAACAGGTGGCCACCGCGCATTGGGGACAGCGCCGGGCTTCCTCCTGGGCTACCTTTTTGTTGAAACCCAAAGAGACTTCAGCAACTTCGCGAACCCTGGTCTCCTTGGGACGGTAGGATGGAACGGCTCGTGCCATACCTTCGGCTCCAATACATTCATGCGTTGCGTTAAATCCTGGTAATCCACCGCATGCCCGTCGAATTCCGGGCCGTCGGTGCAGGCCAGGCGGAATTCCCCGTTGATTTTCACCCGGCACGACCCGCAGGTGCCCAGGCCGTCGATCATGTAGGGATTGAGCGTCACCCTTAGGGGAATGTTCTTTGAACTGGTCATGCGGGAAGCGGCCTGCATCATCTCGACGTTGCCGATGGCATAGACCCTCTGCACGGTGTATTTCTCCAATAATTCTTTCAAGAGCCCCGTGGCAAAACCCTTGCGTTCATAGCTGCCGTCATTGGTGGTGATAAAAAGATCGTCACAGACCACCCTCATTTGGGACTCCAGCATCAGCACCTTCTTGGACTTGGCGCCGATGATGCCGATGACCTTGTTGCCTTTTTTCTTTAAGGCCCGGCACACCGGCAGGATCTGGGCGGCACCGACACCGGTGGCCACACAAATGACCAGGCCGTATTTCTCCAGGCGGCTGCCCTGCCCCAGGGGCCCCTTCACCTGATAAATATTTTCTCCGATGGCAAGTCCTCCCAACCGCCGGGTGGCAGGGCCCACTTCGTGGACCAGCAAGGAGATGGTGCTGCGCCTCTCGTCGCTGTCAATGATGGTCATGGGGATTTGATGCTCCTCTGCCGCGGGCGTGACCATCACAAACTGGCCGGGCAAGGCGCGCCGGGCTATCAATGCGGCCGCGACATCGATCTTCTTGATGTCTTGCGCGATAACCTGCTTATGGATGATCTTATACATACGCCGTCGAAGGAAGCCCCCGCTGAAGCCTTTTGACCTGTTTATGGATGATTGTGTACATACTAAAAGAACACCCACGGCGGGGGCATGGGTAAGCTGGAGGCGACCCCCAGCGCCTGGCTGCCCAAACCTAACAAACCGCCTAACATTTCTCCCGGAAGGTTCAAAAGCGCGCAACCGCTTTGGGTCAAACAAATCACCAACAACAAAATAACCAGCCGCTTTCTGCTCATTTAACTAAAAATTCCGTTTCCAACATCTTGCCGCTGAAACGGACTGTGACTGCCTGCGCATTGATGGACTCCAGGCCCTTTAAAACAGGGGTAACGAGGTTGTCCATATTATACATGGTCAATTTAGCTAATTGAGCGCCCGAAGCATAATTATCCATGATACGGGAAAGGTCTTCTTTTTGCTGCGTGTAATTGAAAATGTCGTCCTTGATCGTCTGTTCTTCACGGTTTAAATTTTGAATGGCCCCGTTGATAAAATCCTGGTTCTCAAAGGCCACGGCCGACAGCGAGCTGGCTTTAAGCTGTGTCAATTTCCTGCGGGCCAGGACCAGTTCCGCGCTCTTGTTCGCGATGGCCTCGTCCAATTCCAGCTCTTTATTGTTCCCGTCCTGCTGATAGGCCGCCGCCATGGTGACCCGGCCGGACAAATACCGGTCGACCCATCCCAGAAAATCCTGGGCCCGGCGGGAAAGCTCGGCTGTTTTCATCAAGGTCACGGAGTTGAATTTCTCGCTGCCTCCCAAGCTGAATTGGTTGATCATATTATCCGAAACAATGGAACGAAACGAGTCATGATAGGCATCGATGGAGCGTTTAAGCAGCTGGCGGGAGGTCGCTGCCAGCAAATAATCCCTGAGAAAGCAATACCCGGGGTTCATATTAGGGCCCAGGGACATGGAAAGGTAATGGATATCCACATGGTCATAGGTTTCGCCCAGCAAATGGGAGGACGGGCTTTGGGCCAGCTTATCAAGCAGGCGTTCCGCCGCCGGACGGTCCTTCACCTTCACAAAGACCAAAAGGCGGGGTATGGGAAAAGGAAAGGTCCCCTCCATGTCGACATCAGTCAGGTAACCGCCGATCTCGTGGCCTAAAAGGGGCAGCACATCTTTTCTGATATTGATATGGAAATGCCTTTCCAGGCGCTGTTTAAACAGCGCCACCCCCTGGGCGAGTTCGGGGTTCTGGGCCAATTGCTTTTTGGCCGCAGTCCAAATCTGAGGCAGGTCATAGCACCCGTTCCAGTTATAAGCGATGGCATCAAACGGCACCAGCCGCAGCGTATCATTGCTGGCGGCCGGGCAATTCAAGACCTGGCGCATGCCGGAAGGCATGCGTTTTTCATCCACGTCCACCATCATTTTGTATTTGCTGACGACGCCCGGCATATACGACAGCCCGTAGACCGGGAACGCCGCGGAATCCATTTGAGCCTGCCATTGATGGACAAGAAGATTGAAATTCACAAAAACCAATCCGTCTCCATGCGGGTAAGCATTGCGCCGCACAAAATCAAATGCAGGGTCTTGCTCGAGGGAGGGCAGCCTATGCTGATAAACATCCACCACCTGCCGGATGGACCCGGATGAATGGGGGGCCATGACAACCAGGTCCCTCAGGCGCACATAATCCACTCCCCTGCTCTGGCCTTTAAACGCCAGCTGATTGACGGTCACCCCGTGGTATTTTTGCCGGCTGACCGTGATCTCATCTCCCCAATGATGGAAAATCCGGCTGAAGGACTCTACGATCCCCGTCGACAAGGTCAGGCGCAGGGCGATCAGCACATTGTTGGATGTGCCGTCTTGATAAACAGCGACGGCAGCTTCCTTGCTTAAAAACTTTTTCATCAAAGGGTTGGCCCAAAACCTGGCGACATCGCCCTGCCAGCGCTTAAAATCGTTGATGTCATTGCGGGAAAAATTATTGCGGCCCAGCACCTCCGGCACGTCGATGGCCGCTATGTTCCTGCCGAAATCCGAATCCAGCACCTGATCGATATGCTTTTGGGCAAAATTCAAACGGGCAAAGACCAGCGGGTGCGCAGGCAAAACTTCTGCGGCGGGCAGGCCCTGGCGCTGGGACAACATCCATACCCCCGCAAGCGCGGCCAGAAAAACGACCATTGTCCCGATAACTATTTTTTTCATTTTCTGTACCTCATATCAAATCCTAAAGAAGGCCTTCGCGTTGGCGTTGAGGCTCTCAAGGAGCTGTTGTTCATCCAAATCTTTCAGTTGGGCCAGGGCCTTCCATGCCCTGACCACGTCCTTGGGTTCGGCCATAAAAGAACCCTCTCCATCTTTATAATTGACCGGAGAGTCAGTTTCAACAAGTATTTTTCCTATCGGCGCATGGCCCATGGCCCGGCGGGATTCAGGGCTATAAGCAACGCTGGGTCCGGTCGAGACATAAAAACCTGCCTCAACAATTTTATCTAAAATATCCAGCGGCCCGCTGTACCAGTGAAACAAGACGCGTTTGACTTGGGCCTCAACAGTCATCTGCAGGCAATCCCGCCATGCCCCCCGGCTGTGGATCACAACGGGCAAATCAAATTCACGGGCCAGGTCCAGATGAAAGGCAAAGGAATCCTTTTGCTTGCGGCGTTCAACCTCGTCTTTGCGCACCCATTTATACCAGTAGTCCAGGCCGGTTTCACCGACGGCACAAGCCTGTTTGATGTTGGCGCGCAGGAAATCAAAACAAGCCTGTTGAGCTTCGGGCTTGACCATGCCCGGGTGCACGCCTAAGGCAGGATGGATTTTAGGCTGCCCGCAGGATGCCGCCAGCCCCAGCAATTTCTGCATGGAAGGCAGATCCACGCTCACGGCCACGATATCGCTGACCCCCGCCTCATGCGCGCGGGCCATTGCGCCGGGCAGGTCCTCAAGTTGATCGATGTGCGCGTGCGTATCGATGATGGCCATTTATTTACTGTCAATGACAAAAGTCACCGGTCCGTCGTTGATCAGGGAGACTTCCATCATCGCTTTAAATTGCCCGGTTGCGACCACGGCCTGCGTGGCTTCTAATTGCCGCACAAAATAAGTATACAACATTTCACCGGCGGCAGGATCCGCGGCCTGGTCAAAGGACGGCCGGCGTCCTTTATCGCAATTGCCGTATAGTGTAAATTGAGAAACGACCAGGTACTGGGCCCCTGCTTCTTGGGCTGAGACATTCATCTTGCCTTCGGCATCTTCGAAAACGCGCAGTTCGGTGATTTTCCTGACTAAATAATCCGCCGCGGCAGGCGTATCGTGGCGGCCCACCCCTAAAAATATAAGCAGCCCTTTTGAAATCCGGCCGATGAGACGTCCTTGCACCTCAACCTGCGCTTCTTTGACCCTTTGAATGACGACGCGCATATTTATTTTTTGATGGTAAGCGCTGCGGCTGCGGCCAACCCTGAAACGGTTTGCCGAACGAGGGAAGGACTGCTCCGACCCGGTCTTACCCCTTCACGTATGTTTTTTAAAACCACCTTGCCGGCTCTTTAATTTCTGCGGATGCACCTTCCTTTTTTCACGAAGCAGCCGCGAAATGTCCTTCTGCCGGTTTGTATTGCCTTGTTTAGCCATTTAAAAAGATGAGGGCAAAGCCCGGATTTACTCACTTCTTACTAAATAACGGCTGATACTTGCCCCAATACCCGGACATGGCCAGGACCTGGCATAATACCATGACCAACGGAAGCGCCAGATTATTTAAAGGCATCAGGAAAAGATTAAAACAAAGGATATTCAATGTCACCGGCGCAATGACAACCAGCACCAAGGGTGTTGCGATCCCTGTCAACAACAGGAATCCGCAGGAAGTTTCAGTGATCTTCAATAAAAATATAAAATAGCCTGAACCCATAATCCCCTTCATAAAAGCCGCTGCCGCCGGCGTCAGCGGCGGGAAAGGCATATGCCAGAGCCCCAAAGCCATCCCCAGGCCCATACCGCCGAACACAAAATAGATCAATCCCAACACGATCCTTGCGACTAAACGGACTTTAGACATCCAAACCTCCTTGTAAACTTGTGTCACTGCGAAAAGCAAACCGACGAAGCAGTTTTTTACACGGTGAGATTACAGCAAAAAGACAATTAATTCAAGTTTTTTGGTGCGGCATGGAATTCGAGCCTGGCAAAAGATCCTCTCTTTCTTGCTCTGCAGCGGGGCAGCCGAATTAGAAAAGCATGTTGGATTGACAGGGCATGAGCTTTATGTTAAAAATCAAGGATGAATCTCAAGGAATTGCTCGTTGAACATTCTTTCCCTCAACAAGCCATTGACGCGTTGACCGCCTCCGGCATCACCACCCTGCACCCGCCGCAGGCTGAGGCCATCCGCAAAGGCGTGTTGGACAAAAAAAACGTGGTCATGGCCGTGCCCACGGCTGCAGGCAAAACCTTGATCGCCGAGCTGTGCATGCTCAAATCCATCCTGCAGCACGGAGGTAAGGCGTTGTACATTGCGCCCTTAAAAGCCCTGGCCAGCGAAAAATACCATGAATTTAAGAAAAAATACGAAGCGCTGGGCGTCAAGATCGGCATCGCTACCGGGGACCTTGATTCGCCCAGCAAATACTTGGACCGCTACCAGATTTTGATCGCCACTGCCGAGAAGGTGGATTCCATCCTGCGTTCCAAGGCAGGCTGGCTCATCAATTCCCTCTCGGTCATTGTCCTGGACGAGATCCATTTTATCGACGATGAATCCCGCGGGCCCACCTTGGAAATACTCACGGCCCGCATCAAACAATTAAAACCCGATATCCAGATCTTGGCCTTGAGCGCCACCATCAGCAATGCGCAGGAGATCGCCGGCTGGCTTGGCGCCAACCTTACCTTAAGCCACTGGCGGCCCATTCCCCTTAAAGAAGGGGTTTATTTCAATGACAGGATCATGTTCAACAATGATTCCATCCGCCTGGTCAAAGAGGAAGAAAACCTGGATTTAAACAAGCTCACCATGGACACCTTGCGGGGGCAGGGACAGGTGCTGGTCTTTGTCAATTCCCGCAGGAGCGCCCAGGCCGCGGCGCGCGAGTTATGTCCGTCGGTGGTGTCCATCCTTAAAAGCGAAGAAAAAGAAATCCTCAATGCGCTCAGCCGGGAAATAGCTGAAGACCACTCCGCCACCAAGGTCTGCAAAAAATTGGCCGAGATCATCAAAGCAGGCTGCGCCTTTCATCACGCAGGCCTCACGCCCAAGCAGCGCCATTTGATCGAGGACCATTTTAAACGCAACATCATCAAGGTCATCTGCTCCACTCCCACCCTCGCCGCCGGCGTCAATCTGCCTGCCAGGCGCGCCATCATCCGCGACTGCAAGCGCTACGCCAGCGGCCTGGGATCGGTATATATCTCGACGGCGGAATACAAGCAGTGCGCCGGCCGCGCCGGACGTCCCCAATACGATGATTACGGGGAAGCCGTGCTTATGGCCAAGTCGCTTTCCGAGCAAAACACCCTCTTCGACCGTTTTGTCCTGGCCAAACCCGAGCCCGTCACCTCCAAGCTGGGCTCGGAGGCGGCCCTGCGCATCCATATCCTCTCCTCGGTCGCTGCGGGCTATGTGCATGACATCAACAGCATGTTCGAATTCCTCAACCACACCTTCCTGTCCTACCAGCGTCAGGGCGCGGATTTGGTGGGCATGGTCGGCAATATCTTTGAATACCTGCACAAAAACGGTTTTCTCGACAAGAGCGGCTTTAAATATTTTACAACACCTTTCGGCAGCATCACCAGCCGCCTTTACATCGATCCCATGACAAGCCTTGTCCTTCGCGAGGGCCTGACCAAGATCCATACCGGCAAGTCCTTTTCCACCTACGGGCTTTTGCACATGCTCATCTGCTGCCCTGACAGCGAGCTGTTGAGCGTGGGCAAAAACGATTATGACGAATTGGAAAGCTTGTCCCAGAAGCTCGAGGATGAGTTGATCATAACGCCCCATGATCTTCCCCAATTGCAGGACGCCTACACCTATTATGCCACGATTAAAACCATGTCGTTATGGTCGCGCTGGATCGACGAGGACAAAGAAGAGTCCATGTGCGATGATTTTAACGTCGGCCCCGGCGACATTTACCGCCATGTGGAATCCGCCGGCTGGCTGCTGTATGCCGCGGGCATGATCGCCGACCTGCTGCACTACAAAAAGATGACCTTTGAGCTGGAAGGCCTGCGCCTGCGCATGCGTTACGGCATCAAGGAAGAATTGCTGGAGCTGGCTTCGCTGGAAGGTGTGGGACGCATCCGCGCGCGCATCCTCTTTAAGCACGGCTACCATAAGCTCTCCGACCTTAAATCCGCCGCTGCCGATCATTTGGCCTCGATCAAAACCATCGGCAAGTCTTTAGCGGCAAGCATCGTGCAGCAGATCCACCACCCTGTTGCCAAACGTTTCAGCCCCAAAAAACATTCCTTCACGCAAGACGAGATCGATCCCGCCGTCCAGTCTCCCGCCGAACCCGCCAGCGAAGCCCTCGACGTTTGGACGGATTAAAGCAGCCCTTAAAATAGATTAAACATCCAGTTGCTTATACATATCAGGTGGAAAAATAAATGAGGGAACCCGGTAGGAATGGCCGGATGGCGCGGACGGATCGAAAAACACATTGGAATTTAAATGATGCTTACATTGTTTCCGTACAGACTTAAACTTATTCCATTCCTCAGCCGTATCTTTTAAGTCCCGGGTCAGTTTCACGGCGACACCGCCATAGGACAATTCCTTAACCTGTTGCGACGGGGCGGCACACAGCTTGCTGCGTTCCAATATCTCGACATAGGGCAGACCGAACACCGTGAGCCAATAAAGGTCCGGAAGATATTTTCTCAAGCGATGGGTGCCAAGGCCTGTAATTTCAAGGCCCCGCAACACCTCAGCAAACCCTTTACGCCGGACCGCATCGCGCATCTTTTCAACAATTTGGTCCACCGGAGGTTCCGGGGGCGAAGTCGGGCGCAACAGCTTTTCTCCCAAACGTTCATCGAGCTCTTTCTGTGTTAAAATATGCGCCATGGCATATTCAGCCTTGAAAGCTTCACAAATTTCATAGACGAACTGACTGACATGATCTAAATCTTCTTCATGTTCCGATTGGAAACTGAGAGCTATTACCGGATGGCGCGGCCTAAGGCTTCTTGGCGCCCCGAAGTTGACGAACAAGTTGAGGTTGCCGGACGCCATAAAATACAAATGCCCCCACTCATTGAGTATAAGATCGAGCCGTTGCGTATTGAATTTATGCCTCAATGGTTCCAGGGAACCATACCTATCCGGAAGGTGCCCGGGGAAATGTTTTACAATCGCCTTCAGCACAACCTCCCCGCTATCGGCTGAAGTCAACGGCCGGGGAACTAAAATTCTAATCGCAAACTCTGCCATCTCACTTTTCCTGTTTAGCTGTTGCCTGCTCTAAAAATAGGCCAATAGGAAGTATCGGCATGCATTCTTAACATGTCTTAAATTAAATTTTTGATATGCCGGTAAATCCGGCCGGCCATGATCTTATAACCCTCATCGTTGGGATGGATCTGATCGTACTTAAGACTGGGATTATCGATGATGCCGCCCAGGATGTTAGGGATAAGCAGGATGTGTTCCCGGCCAGCCAGAGCCCTGAAATCGTCAATATAAGGATCACCCAATATCCCCATTTTCACCTCAGCCCATACCACCATGGCCCCGCGCGCTTTGATACGGTCTATAATTTCCTTCATGTTCGCCAGGGTCTCTTTTTCAGGCTTTCCCTGAAAATAATCATTGGCGCCCAGGGTGATGATGACCATTTTGGGGTTGTGCGACAGGACGTCCCGGTCCAGGCGGGCCAGGGCGTCGGCGGTGGTGTTGCCCGATACTCCGGCGTTAATGACAGGCAGGCTGATCTTTTGCGCCAGAAGCGAGGGATAAGCATGGCCCGCTGTCGCGCCGTAGCCGGCGGTCAGGCTATCGCCGAAACAAACCACCGTCGTCCCCGTGGAATTACGATTCGCCACCGGCTGCTGGCATCCGGCCATAACAAGCAGAAAGATAATAAAAAATTTCGCCATATATCGAACTTATCGGGTCCTGGCCCGTTGTGAGGTTGTCAAAATTAATCATGGTCTTGCGGCGAATATGGCTATCGGCACCGAACCCGCCTAAGGAGCACCGAAACGTCAAGACCGAGCCAGGCCCCGCAGTCAATGAAGAAACATTTCGAGGATATTCTCGCAATGGTCTAAAACAATTCCCTGCTCTGCTTATACGGCGGAAGGGCCAGGGGGTCTTTACGGTTGTAGGCGTGCCTGTCAAAGACCCAGTCAAAATCATTTTCGCGTTCGGGGTACCACTCGCCGAAAAACACCACCTCTCCCGTTTTCTTGTCGACGACCACCAAATACTGGGTTTCGCGCAATTCGGTATACGTGTCCAGCATGGCGTTTTTGTTCAACGGCGAAAGCCAGTTATGCCCGAAGACCACAAACCAGTCATCCGGATACTTGTCGGCCAGCGGGCCGGTCTTGATGTCCGGATAGGAGATCCGGTAACTGTCTTTGTCCCCGGTGCCGATGAGCTTCCTTTGCGCGATGACCTTGGCTTGCTCGGCGCTGACCGCCTTGCCCGGAAAAATAAGCTTGTCGTAATTCTTGTAAATGGCCTCGGTCGAGGAGCACCCCGTCAGAAAACACAGGACCAGCAGACCCAAGACCCTTGTGCAGTTCATGTCAAAAACCTCGTCGAGCGCAGATGCCTCTCCAGGTGGAAAACCAAAAAATGCTCCAGGACATATTTAAGCTCATTCTTGATGAAGGGCGCCATGCCCAAACGCTCAGCCTTCTCCCAATCGTTCTTTTGGATATGCATGATGGACGCCACCGCTCCCGAAGAGATGGGCCTGGCCTCTCCCGCGCAGTCCGCACAGGCCCCGCACAAAAGCCCGCCCAGCCTTAAAGAAAACCGTGGCGAGTGCTCCACTTCCTTATTACAGCTCACACAGCTCTCCAAATGGGGCTTGAACCCCGAAAGCGAAAGCACCTTGATCTGAAACGTATGGACCAGTTTGCCGACATCCTTGACGGTCTGCAGGCTTTTGAGAAAGGCGCGCATCAAATGATAGATCTCCGCATTCTTTTCTTCGGCCGGCATCAGCGTATCGATGAGTTCCGAGGCATAGCTCGCCGCGGTCATACGCGCCAAATCCCCCCGCAGGCCCGTAAAAAAATCCTTCATGTCGCACTGGCCCACCAGATGGATCTCGCTGTTGCGGTACTGGTAGTAGACGATGTCGTTGAGGGAGAATTTCTCGACGCTGGAGCCGAATTTCCTGGGGTCTTTGCGGATGCCTTTCAAGAGGCCCTTGACCTTGCCGAAGTCCCTCGTAAAAAAAACGGCGATACGGCTGGTTTCACGAAAATCAAAGCTTTTCAGGACGATAGCCTCAGTTTTTAAAATCATGCCTTGATTATGCCAAAACAATTGTGTATATTCAAGGTAATGTACAAGGATTTTTACAGCCTCAAAGAATCCCCCTTCAACATCACCGCCGATCCCGATTTCTTTTTTGCTTCTTCGCGCCATGAAGAGGCCTTCAACCACCTGGTTTACGGCATCCGGTCGCGCCGGGGCATCATTGTGGTCACCGGTGAAATCGGCACGGGCAAGACCACCCTGTGCCGCACCATCCTCAGCCGCCTGGACCAAACCGTCAAGACCGCACTTATCCTTAATCCGGTTTTTTCCGACATGCAGCTTTTACAGATGATCATCAACGACTTAGGCATCTCCTATGTCAAGAAAACCAAGCTCGACTTGGTCGGCGCCATCACCCTGTTTTTGATCGAGGAATCCGCCAAAGGCAACAATGTGGTGGTGGTGATCGACGAATGCCAGAACCTCAACATCCGCCAGTTGGAACAGATCCGCCTTTTGTCAAACCTTGAGACGGAAAAAGAAAAACTGCTGCAGATCATCCTGGTCGGCCAGCCGGAGCTGGGCGAAAAGCTCAAAAGCCCCTCCCTGCGCCAGCTGACCCAGCGGGTGAGCGTGCATTATCACATCCTTCCCCTGTTGAAAAACGAGATCGAAGGGTACATCAATCACCGCCTGAAAATCGCCGGCGCTGATCCCAGACTGAAATTTACGCTGCAGGCCGTTGAGGCTGTTTATGCTATCTCCCAGGGCACGCCGAGGGTCATCAACATCCTCTGCGACCGCGCCCTGCTGGCCGGATTTGCCAAAGAAACCTTTACCATCGACCATTCCCTGGTCCATGAAAGCGCCAGGGAAACGCAATACACCTATGAGCATCATTAACGACGCCCTTAAAAGGGTCCAAAAACAGCAGGCGCCGAAAACTGAGGAAACAAACGGCCAGGCGCCTGTCGAATATTTGACCCCGCCCAAAAGCAAGATCAAGTCCGTCCTGGCCTTTCTTTGCGCCTTGGCCATCCTGGCAGGATGTTTTATATTTCTCTACAGACAATTGAACGTCTATTTCCCCAAACTCAAATGGAAAATAACCCTGCCCTTTAATAAACTGTTCCACAAGGAAGAAATCCGGGCGCTTAAGGCCGCGGCCCCTGCGTTGCCGCCCTTGGCCAGGATCAATACGGGCCCGCAATCCGCAAGCCAGGGCCAATCCTCCGCAGGTACTACGCTTAACATCCACGGCGTCATGTCTGAAGGTTCACGGAATGTGGTGCTTATCGACGATCAGGTTTACCAGGAAGGCGATGAGGTGGACGGCGTTAAAATCGTCAAAATAGGCTTGGACGCCATCACGGTCATCAATAACGGACGCCA
>JAGWKL010000058.1 GCA_028865345.1 Candidatus Omnitrophota bacterium
AACTGCATAAGAAATAATACCGGCTTCTTTGTGTCACGGGCCATAGGATAACGGCAGTCCGTACCCGCAGGGGTCAATCCGAGCTGGCAGAGGATTGACGGGTTTTATCGGGTCATAGTGTAGCGGCAACCCCGCAACAAATTTTCGGGTTACGGGCCGTAGCGTAACGGCAGCGCACACCCTTGGGGTGGGTGAGGACGGAGTCCGATTCCCCGCGGCCCGAAAATTTGATACGGGGCAAGCACGCACCCGCGGGGGCCGAAAATGCCAGTCGGCATTTTCGGCGGGTTGCTACCTTAAACTTAAATAAACCGGAATCAAGGCAACCCCGGAGGGTGAAACGCCGAGTCCGACTCTCGGTGGCCCGACCAATAAAAAAGCGTCCTCCGCAAAGCAGGACGCTTTTGGTTTTTATTTTGGCGAGTGAGGAGCAAAATACAAAATGAAGTTTTGTATTTTGTCTGAGTGATGCCAAAAGGGTTGAATATCCAGCTGCTTGCCGTGGGGAGTATTCATTTGCCGCGGACATGCGGCATACCTTATCGAATGCTATCTACGAACCGCGAACGGAAAAATCGTTTTTCTTCGCCAGCTCCCGTGCGCTCGGCGCGACTGCCAAACCCCTGCGCAACGCGCAACCGCTCTTTTGTTTTCAGCACGACAGACGCCGAACTTCCAACATAATCTCCGAAATAACACGGATTGCCCCGCGGATACAACATCAAATCCCCTTCATTAAGTTCAGTTGAACCAACATACGCCCGTCTGTGAGAAAACCATAATGTATCATACTCAACATCCTCATACGCATCCTTTGAGTGGCGCGAAGGACGCACCGTATAAATAAGCGCCGTTGCGCAGCCAATCTCATCAACCGCGGCAAACGAAAGATAGCGGTCAAAACTGTCTTCCTGGGTTGGAAACGGAAACTCGCGAATGCTGTCAAACGCAATCAAATACGGATAATATCTGCCTGACCAGGCAACGGTTGCAAAAGGCGAAGAATCGTAAAAATGCCTTTCCGCGCCGGTATCGGCAATGTGCATTACCCGGGCCTTTTCTTTTACCAATTCGATAGCCGCCAATTTTGGCGTTTCCATGCGGCCTTCGTAAAACGAATAATAAAACGAAACAGGCGAATCTCCGCCGACAAAGTGCACGGGATACGGATAATCGTTTAGTTCAAAAATCAAAAACGAAGAAAACTCTTCCGCAACAATCCGGTACTCAATCCCTTTTGGCATAACAACATACGCATCGTCCCGATAGTGAAAGTTGCCAAGCGCGGTTTGAAAAAATCCCGTACCTTGATGGATAAAC
>JAGWKL010000059.1 GCA_028865345.1 Candidatus Omnitrophota bacterium
GAGAAAATCCCTTACCTATATCCTCGAATCGGATGATTCCATAAAGGTCATTGATACCGCAGAAGACGGGATAGAGGCTATCAAAAAAGTAAGGGAACTCCATCCGGACGTGTTGCTTCTGGACATTGAGATGCCGCGTATGGACGGGTTTACGGCGCTCAGGCATATTATGAGTGAATGTCCGACCCCTGTGTTAGTCATTAGCGGTCTCGACAAGAGAGAACCGGCAATCGCAATCAAGTCTCTTGAACACGGCGCCATAGACTTCATAGCCAAGCCTTCTGGTGTTATTTCATACGACATTGACCGGATAAAAGGCGAGATCATTGCCAAAGTAAAGACTGCTGCCAGCGTTGACGTACGGAAACTCGAACTAAAACTTCCGGGAGAAACTTTTCAGAAACAATGGTCTCAGCGCAGTCACAAAGGAATCGTTGTTATTGGGGCGTCAACCGGAGGCCCGCGGGCAGTAGTTACCGTGCTTTCAGGGCTGCCGCGCAACATCCCAACGGCCATACTTGTCGTTCAGCACATAACTCAGGAATTTATACCATACCTTGTGGACAGATTTCGCTGGGGATGTTCTCTGGATGTTGCTGTTGCAGAGGACGGGGAAATTTTAGACCACGGCCGTGTGCTGGTAGCCCCGGGACTTCACACAAGGATTATCCAGGAGGGAGACCAGAAAAAAATAAGCCTCGTCAGGGAATCATCCCATGAATTTAGTTCTTATTCCGTCAATTATGCAATGGAATCGGCGGCTGGCTTTTACGGTGGTGGCGCTCTGGGAGTGCTTCTTACCGGCATGGGGAGCGACGGGGCGCAGGGAATGAAGGCAATCAAAAACGCAGGCGGCGGCACAATCGCAGAAGACCAGTCTACCTGCGTTGTCTTTGGAATGCCCAGGGCTGCTATTGAAACGGGATGTGTTGACAGGGTTGTACCGTTGCCGGACATAGCGCAGGCAATTATGGAAATGATATGAAATAAATTGCGGATTTCGGAATGCGGATTGCGAGTTGCAAATTCCGCAATTGGACGTCTGTCCCCCGCTGGCGGGGGTAGGGGGGTGGAGAGTAAAGGATGAGGGACGAAGCAGATGTTTTCTATCCGCAATCCGAATTCTGAAATTTATGGGGTATTGCAATGAATCCCGTTAGTAAACTTCATCATGAGAACCGATGTCAAGGAGATGAACTATGTCATCATATAATCTAAATACAATTCTTAAATCATGCGTCAGTGAGCAGGCATATTTGCCTTCCATGTCACCTTTAAGGGGATGTGTGCGC
>JAGWKL010000020.1 GCA_028865345.1 Candidatus Omnitrophota bacterium
CCCATGATCAGGCACAGCCAAAAACATCCCTTTAGCGCAAAAATCCAATAAGCGGCAATATAGGTCGGAAAAGATATCACGCCGATGAGACAATGTCCCCAACGTTCTCCTGTCAGAACAGGCAAGGTCCTGATGCCGGCCGCACGGTCCCCTTGAATATCTTTCAAATCAATGAAATTGGCGGACAGGCTTGTGAATACTAAAAAGAAGATAATGATGTTTTCGGGGATGGTGGTGGTCCCGTTGATAAAAACGTAGCCTTGCATGAACATTAATAAAGAATTAAAACCAATGAGCCCTTTGGATAGGACCGGAATGCGTTTTAAGCGCAGGGGAGGCATGGAGTAGATAAAATAGGCCCCGATGAAGGTGCTTATAATGATCAGGGCTCTGGGTGAAACCTTGGCAGCCAACAGGATGGCTCCAGCCAAACACCACCATGCGATGGATCTATAAACAGGTTCAGGGATGGTAGCGGCAATGGTCGGTCTGTCGGGATTGGAGATTCGGTCGATTTTCTTATCAGCCAGATTATTGGTTATAATTGAAAACAGGAATGCCAGGACCAGGCTTGCTGAAAGAGAAAAAAGGTCCCCAAGAAGATTATGTGCCCCGTTTAAATACACGTAGGGCTTGACCGAGTAGGCCATGCCTAAAAAGACCAGAAGGACGTAATATAAAAGACGTTCCAGGCGGATATCCTTTATCAATGCTTTGAAGATGGCTGGTTCGGCTGTATAAAAGATGAAAGATCCCAGGCCCAGGGATGCGGCCAGGTACAGGTCTATAAAAATTCCAGTCGTTGCCCGGGGAGAACCAAGATCGAGTTTGTAGAATTGATTGATCAGCGCCGGCAGGATGAGAAAGATGAAAACAACGGAATAAAAGCCAAGGCCACCCAAGATGCCGCGCCATAGGCGGCCTGTCACTGTCCACGTATATATCCCGGAGGCAATCATCATAAGTAAAATTTCAGTACGCATCCCGGGTGTCACGCCAAAATGGGCCAAAGGACCGAAAAAGGTAAAATATTTCGTTAAAAGGGAGCCGCTGTATTGACCGGGTATGAAATAGCCGGGGCGGTATAAATTATTAAAGCCGAAGGCCCTGTCGATGATGGGGACAATGTTGAGGATGGAAAAAGATACCATGACTGCGCGCGCCACGTCGGTGATTTTTTGCCCGGTGATCAGGTAAAAAAGCACAATGATGCTCAAGGCTATGGCAATATAAAAGAAGGTGTAATGGGTAAATACGGCATTCAGCCATGGCCCCCTCCAATTGGCATCCTGTTCAATCAATGTGAATTCCAGAAATGAACGCAGGGTAATGACGCTGATAAAGGTCACTACGACATGACTGAAAGGGACGTCTTCACAATAAAACTTTGAAACGAGGTTTCGGCAATATTTGAGGAAATCGGAATGAATAGGCTTCCCCCTCGGTGGATGGCAAATTGATAACATATCGTAACAAAGAAGGGTACAAGAGTAAAGGCCTGCCCGTTAATTTCAGCCGCTTGACAAACAAAAATTTTGTGCTATATTAGCACTTGGGAGTTGAGAGTGCTAATAGTTCTCAGCTCCCTTTTTAGGGGCTTTAAATTAGCAGACATATATCGAGAGTGCTAATAATGCACGTTTAACAAAAACAAAGCAAGGAGATGAGACGATGAGATTAACCCCATTCAAAACACAAAGCAGTGATGTTTTTAACAAAGTGTTCGATGATGATTTCTTTTTCGGTTTGCCGGTCCTGCCTATGACAGAACGCCAACCGGGAACAGGCGCTTTTTACCCGGCGCTGGATGTTATTGAGGAAAAGGACCAGTACATCCTGAAGGCGGACCTTCCCGGCATGAAAAAGGAAGACATCAAGGTTTCGGTGGAGAATGGCATTCTGACCATTGAAGGCGAACGAAAATCTGAAACCGAGCATAAGGACAAGCAAGTCTACAGGGTCGAGCGCAGCTACGGTCGTTTTGTCCGCAGCTTGAATTTGGGCTCCACAGTGGACAGCAATAAGATCCGCGCCGCGTATAAGGACGGTGTCTTGCAGTTGAATGTCCCTAAATCAGAAGATGCCAAACCAAAGGCCATTGATATTCAGGTGAGTTAATTGTTGCATGCGTGGAAGAGCAGGTATTGTTTTTTGAAAAAACAATACCTGCTCTTCCATCCATGAGGAAAAGGTCAGCTATGAATGAAAATACCGAAGACAAGAACAAGGCGCTGGAAAAATACGGCAGGGACCTCACGGACCTGGCGGCCCGGGACAAATTAGACCCGGTGATCGGCCGCGACGAAGAGATCCGCAGGGTCATCCAGGTGCTTTCCCGGCGCACTAAAAATAATCCGGTTTTGATCGGCGAGCCCGGCGTGGGCAAGACCGCCATCGTTGAGGGCCTGGCCCAGCGCATTTTCCGCGGGGACGTCCCCGAAGGCCTGAAAAACAAACGCGTCATTGTCCTGGATATGGGGGCGCTGCTTGCCGGCGCCAAATTCCGGGGGGAATTTGAAGACCGCCTCAAAGCGGTGTTAAAAGAAGTGGAGAGTGAAAGTGGATCCGTTATTTTATTTATTGATGAGTTACATACGATTGTCGGGGCCGGACGGGCGGAAGGTTCTATGGATGCTTCCAACATGCTGAAACCGGCCCTGGCCCGCGGTGCGCTGCATTGCATCGGGGCCACCACCCTTGATGAGTACCGCCAATATATCGAAAAAGACGCGGCGCTGGAACGCCGTTTTGCCATGGTGATGGTCAATGAGCCGGGTGTGGAGGACACCATCGCCATTTTGCGGGGTTTAAAGGAAAAATACGAAGTGCACCACGGCGTGCGCATCCAGGACTCCGCCATTGTGGCGGCGGCCATGATGAGCCGGCGCTATATTACCGACCGCTTTCTGCCGGACAAGGCCATTGATCTTATTGATGAGGCCGCTTCCAAGCTGCGCATCGAGATCGACAGCATGCCGCAGGAACTCGACGCCAACGAGCGCGACATCCGCCGCCTGGAGATCGAGCGCCAGGCGCTGAAAAAGGAAACAGACGCGGCCTCCCGGGAGCGTTTGAAAAAGATAGACGAGGAATTAAACCGCCTGAAAGAAACCAATAAGACCTTGCGCCTGCGCTGGCAGAAGGAGAAAAAGATCATCGACCGCATCCGGGCCGTCAAAGCGCAGATCGAAGAAAAGAAATCCGAAGAGATCAAGGCCGAGAAAGTGGGAGACCTTAACAAGGTCGCTGAGATCCGTTACGGCACGCTGGTGGTCTTAAACAAAGAGCTGGAAGCCGGCAACCAGGAATTATCCAAAATACAAAAAGAGGGCAGCCTGCTGAAAGAAGAGGTGGACGATAAAGACATCGTTGAGATCATTTCCAAATGGACCAAGATCCCGCTTTCCAAATTGATGCAGGCAGAGACCGAGAAATTGGTCCGCATGGAAGAAGCTTTGAAGGAGCGGGTGGTGGGCCAGGACGCGGCCATTGAGGCCATTGCCTCGTGCATCCGACGTTCGCGCACAGGCCTGGCTGATCCCAACCGGCCGTCGGGCTCTTTTATTTTTGTGGGGCCCACGGGTGTGGGCAAAACCGAACTGGCCAAGTCCCTGGCCTGGTTCTTGTTCGACGATGAAAATGCCATGGTGCGCATCGACATGAGCGAGTATATGG
Source organism: Candidatus Omnitrophota bacterium (assembly GCA_028865345.1). Taxonomy (GTDB): domain Bacteria; phylum Omnitrophota; class Gorgyraeia; order Zapsychrales; family Fredricksoniimonadaceae; genus JABDGZ01. Next base: position 3,676 of record JAGWKL010000020.1, read on the forward strand.
AAAAGCATGCCGTGGCCCGTCTGGTTGGAGCGCCGCCTGGTTATGTGGGCTATGAAGAGGGCGGTCAATTGACCGAGGCCATTCGCCGCAAGCCTTATGCGGTGGTCCTTTTTGACGAAGTTGAAAAAGCGCACGCGGATGTTTTCAATGTCCTTTTGCAGATCCTGGATGACGGCCGGCTGACCGACGCCCAGGGCCGGGTCGTTAATTTCAAAAATACCATTGTCATCATGACCTCCAATATCGGCACCTCCGAATTGGCGGGGTTGGACGACCCTAAAGAGATCGACAACCGCATCCAGGACGCTTTGCGCCGGCACTTCCGTCCGGAATTCTTAAACCGCATCGATGAGATCATTGTCTTCCACCGTTTGGGTGCCAAGGAATTAAAGAAGATCGTGGACATCCAGGCGGCGATCCTGGGCGCAAGGCTCAAAGCGCAAGGCATGGAATTAAAATTGACGGACAAGGCCCGTGAGCTTCTGGGGCGCCAGGGCCTTGATCCTGTCTACGGCGCCAGGCCGCTCAAGCGCATCATCCAGAAATTGGTGCAAGACCCCATCGCGCTTCGCATCCTGCAGGGAGAATTGAAAGAAGGCGACAGCGTAAAGGTGGATGCCCAGGGCGGTGATCTGGTCATCGAAAAAGAACGATAAGAATACCCTAATCTTGGTTTCATGTTTTTTTAATCTTTTTCTGGTAGGGTAGAATCAAAAGAAAAAAGAGGAGGGTGTTATGCAAAGAACATTTTTAATGCGAATTGTATTGGCAGGCGGGATTTTAGCTGTAGGGTCCCTGTCTTTAAGTCCCCGGGTTTGGGCTGATGACACGGCCCAACTCAAGCAACAAGTACGGAATTTGCAGGAGAGGGTGAACCAATTGGAAGCGCGTATGGCATCAGCGCAGCAGGCCCCTGTAGCGACGCCCGTGTTGGACCAATGGCAATGGGAAGACCCCTTTGAACAGATGATGCAGATGCGCCAGCAGATGAATAACGAGATGCGCCGGACTTTTGGTGCGACGGGGATGTACACACCCCGGACGGACATAAGACAGACGGACAAAAAGTACATCATTACCATGGACCTTCCCGGCATGGATAAAAGCAAGATCAATGTCCGGACCAAGAACGGCATGCTGGTCATTTCAGGGGAGCGCCGCAGCGAAACAACAAATAACGGCAAGCAAATCAACAATCAATATTATACCCAGGAAAGGGCCTTCGGAAGCTTTCTGCAGGCCATCCCCTTGCCTAAGGATGCCGTACAAAACCACATCGACGCAACCTATGTCAACGGTGTTTTGACGGTGACCATCGATCGTTCGAAGAAAAAGGCGCAAGAGGAGCATAAAATCATCGTAAGATAAAGGTGACGGATACCTTTATTCCATCCCGACTGGCATCGGCAAAGCATAATAGTGTATACTTGAGCCGGAAAGGATGGTTCTATGATCAAACGATATGGATTAGCCTCTGCCATTGTCTTTGTATTGATGTTTGTCGCCCCCAAGGTTTATGCCCAGGATGCGCCCGCCTTTAATAATTTCGTCCATGGATTACAAGCGGACCGGGCCCTTGTGGAGGTGCAGCTGGGCCTCGACTCAAGTTGGAACATCTATCCGCAGGCCACATCGTACTACGATGATATGACGGACCATTATGAGCAGGTCCAACTGCTGAGGGATGACATAGACGCAAGCGTCTTTTTTTAGGGACTTGAATTCAAGGCCTGCTCCTGCTATGATAAAAATCATGGCCAAAAGCTTTGATCCCGAAATCATAAACCCTATCCTGACGGGTTTCATTGAAGATCTTATCACCGCCAAGGGCGGGATTCCCCCCACCAAGTCTTTCGAGGTGGCGGTCAAGCCCATAGAGGAATATGAAGGCCGCATGCGTGTCAATGCCACGGACAAATTTGACGTGGCGGTATTTCTTGCGGTCATTAATTTTTATTTGAACAAAGCCGACAGTCAGGCCAACAAGGCCAGGGGCGCCATTCTTCTTTATTTGAACACGGAAGTGGCGGACAAGATATTCAAGGCCGCCACCTTTCAGGTGCCTTATGATGAAGATGATGAATCCATGATGGCTTTATGCGGCGGCCTGTGCCGGCTGGTGGCCGTCCATCTGAGGGACCGCCTGGGTTTGGATGGTTTTTTAAGCCTCGAAATTTCCGAACCTGCCGTTTATAAGAATGCCATTCCAGAAGGCGTTGCTTTCAGCAGGGAGCAGGATGAAAAGCAGGAGATCTCTTTTTATTTCCTCAAACACAAAGCCTTGGCCATCGATTGGACCATGGGCCCCATTCCTAAAAGATAGCGGCACCCGTCCCCAAACTGGGGGATTTTATCTCCTTGACAAACCTCGTTAATCTGATATACTTTTAGCAGACAAGCATCGAGAGTGCTAATTTAACAAAAGAGAACCAAGGATGACAAGACATTCTGATATACAGCAACGCAAAGACCGCATCCTGGCGATCGTGGTCAGCCAATATATCAAGACGATTTCACCGGTGGGTTCGCAATATATTACCGAAGAGCATGACCTTGACGTGTCGGCTGCCACCATACGCAATATATTAGCGGAGCTGGAAGAGGACGGGTATCTGACCCATCCGCATACGTCGGCCGGACGCGTGCCGACCCAGCGGGGTTACCGTTATTATGTGGACCATTTGATGGACGAGATCGAACTCCTGGAAGCGGAAAAACGCAGGATCACCCAGGAATACAGGCACCACACGCAGCAGTTGGAGGATTTGATGGAAAAAACCTCCCAGGTGATTTCCGACCTTACCCATTATACCAGCATTGTTTCTCTGGATGCCGGCGGCGGGCGTAAGATCATCTGCAAAGGGACAAGTTATGTGGTGAGCTATCCGGACGGCTCGGACATTTTGAAGATCCAGGCCATCTTAAGGGTCCTCGAGGAGAAAGAGCGGCTGATGGAGTTGATCGACAGGACCCTGGAAAAGAAAATCGGGATCTATATCGGCCATGAGATGGCCCTGAAGGACATGGAGCACTGTTCTCTGGCTGTTTCCCGTTTTGAAAAAGAAGGGCTTAAGGGGCGCATCGCGGTGTTAGGCCCCACGCGGATGCAATACGACCGTGTCATTTCGACCCTCGAGTATGTCTCGCAGTTGTTAAGCCGGTAGGCGCCTCTGCAGGGCTTTTAAGAACATGGAGATTATGGACCAGAAAAATTCAAAACCCGAAGAAGAAATTTTGTCTCAGCAAGCTGCCCAGGAAGAGCTTCAGGAAGAAGGGGAGCCCAAAGAAGCCAAACCGGCGGCCCCAGCCGACGAGGACATGGCCTATAAGGACAAGTACGTCAGGCTTCTGGCGGAATTCGATAATATGCGCAAGCGCCACGAGCGCGAACGCATGCAGCTCATTAAATACGCGCACGAAGAGGTCATCATCGAATGCTTGAAATTGTACGACGACCTGGAAAGATCACTTTTGGCGTTTAAATCCAAGGCAGAGGTGGACGCCAATCTGGTCCGCGGCCTGGAGATGGTTTATAACAGGATGAAGGAATTGATGGGCAAATATGAAGTCAGGCCCATCGTGGCCGTGGGCAAGCCCTTTGACCCGAATGCCCAGGAGATTTTGATGCAGCAGGAAACCGCGGAATTTCCCGACGGGACTGTGATGGAGGAGCTGGAAAAAGGGTACACGCTGGGCGGCCGGGTCGTGCGTACGGCCAAAGTGAAGGTAGCTAAGAATATTAACTGACATACAGGAGACTATATATGGCACGCGTTATCGGAATCGATTTAGGGACATCAAATTCAGCGGCAGCGGCAATGGAGGGCGGGCGCCCCGTCATCATCCCTTCCGCGGAAGGCGCCGGGGTCTCATCGGGAAAAGCCTTCCCCTCGTTCGTGGCCTTCACCAAGGACGGGCAATTGCTCGTCGGTGAACCGGCCCGCCGCCAGGCGCCCATCAATTCGGAAGGGACCATCTACGCCTCCAAGCGCAAGATGGGCACGGATTTCAAGTTCAAGGTCTTCGGCAAAGAATACACGCCCCAGCAGGTAGGCGCCTTTATCCTGCAGAAGATCAAGGCCGATGCCGAAAAATATTTAGGCGAGACGGTGGACAGCGCGGTCATCACGGTGCCGGCGTATTTCAACGACAACCAGCGCCAGGCCACCAAGGATGCCGGTGAGATCGCGGGCCTCAAGGTGCTTCGCATCATCAACGAGCCGACCGCGGCCTGCCTGGCCTACGGTCTGGACAAGGCCGGCAAGGAACAGAAGATCATGGTCTTTGATCTGGGCGGCGGAACGCTTGACGTGACCATCCTGGAAATGGGCTGGGACGCGGCCTCCAAGGCCGCGACCTTCGAGGTCCTGGCCACCTCCGGCGACAATCAGCTGGGCGGCACCGACATGGACAATGCCCTGATCGATCACATCACCGCGGAATTCAAGAAGGAATCTGGCATCGATCTTCGCAATGACAAGATGTCCTTCCAGCGCCTGCGTGAGGCCGCGGAAAAAGCCAAGGTGGAACTTTCCAGCACGGTGTCGACGGAAATCAATTTGCCGTACATTACGGCCGATGCCACGGGTCCCAAACATCTGACCATGAAAATCGACCGCGCCAAATTGGAGAGCCTGGTTGCGCCTTTGATCGACCGTTGCCGTGGTCCTGTGCGCCAGGCCATCAAGGACGCTTCCGCCAAATTGGGCGAAGAAGTCAAGGTCGACCGCGTTGTTCTGGTCGGAGGCCCGACCCGCATGCCGATCGTGCAGCAATTTCTGGAAAAGGAAGTGGGGCAAAAAATAGAAGGCGGGATCGACCCCATGGAATGCGTCGCCTTGGGCGCCGCTGTCCAGGGGGCCATCATCACCGGCGATGCCAAGGAGGTATTGCTGTTGGACGTGACTCCGCTTTCATTGGGGATAGAGACCATGGGCGCCGTGTTCACCAAATTGATCGAGCGCAACACCACCATCCCCACCAAGAAAAGCCAAATTTTCTCGACGGCGGATGACAACCAGACCGCGGTGACGATCCGCGTGCTGCAGGGCGAGCGCCAGATGGCCAATGACAATACGGAATTGGGCCGTTTTGACTTGGTCGGAATTCCGTCGGCCCCGCGCGGCGTCCCGCAGATCGAGGTGACCTTTGACATCGACGCCAACGGCATCGTGCATGTGGGCGCCAAGGACAAAGCCACGGGCAAGGAACAGAAGATCCAGATCACGGCCAAGACCAAGCTTTCCGAGGCTGAGATAGATAAGATGGTCAAGGAGGCCGAAAAATTCGCCGAAGAGGACAAAAAGCGCCGCGAAGAGGCCGAGCTCCTCAACCAGGCCAACACCCTGGTCTATTCGACGGAAAAGTCCCTGAAAGATTTCGGCGATAAGGTTTCCGCATCTGAAAAAGAAGCGGTGGAAAAAGAATTGACGGCCCTGAAAGACGCCATCAAGGACAAAAACCAGGACAAGATCAAATCCGGCATGGAATCCCTGCAGAAGGTCAGCCATAAATTGGCGGAAGAAATGTATAAAGCGACGGCGGCCAAGGAGCAGGCCCAACCCGGCGCCGAAGCCCAGCAGCCAGGCGGTGGGCCGCAGCAGGAAGGCCCCTCCGAAACCAAGAAGGACAAGGGCAAGGACGATGTGATCGACGCGGATTTCAAGGCGAGTTCAGATAAATAAAAAAAGGGTCGCATTTCTGCAACCCTTTTGGATAACACACATCTCCGACTGATTTAAGTATAGTTTAAATGTTCTTTTTAATCAAGAAAAATTAAAAATGGCCTTAGAATAACGGCTCCGACTCCATTTTTCTAAGGCCTTATAGTGCCCCAGGCGGGATTCGAACCCGCAATCTCATTCTTAGTCGGAGATGTGTGTTAACCATTACACCACCGGGGCACTAATGACGATATATTAATCATGTGTTGATTATTCGTCAATATTTATTTTTTGATGGGGATATCAGAACGCGTTCTTTTTAGTGAATTTGGTTAAGCCGGTATTGCTACCGAAACGGGATATTTTTTGCCGTTATTGTTTCGCTCGTAATACCGGCTAGCTTTTATAGGTGTGTCGGCCTATCAATGTTTTACTGAATTTTGGTAAGGGAGTTTAAAATGCTGTTAAAAGGTCAGATTAAGAGTAGTGGTTATGGTGTAGCAGGTAAAAGATTGAAATCCTGTGAAACAATATTAAAGAAATATGGCATAATTTTTCCACCTTTACGTTTTGGAACGATCAATATAAGACTGACACAAGTTTTCCCTATACCAAATGATTCAAGTGTTATTTATATTTCACAAGAGGAAATAGATTCGGTAGCTCCAGGAGGTAATGAATGGTGGAGATTCATTCCCGTTAAAAATATTAATAATACGGGAATAAAGGGATTTATACATCGGAATAGACAAAACGTTCACGGGGATGACAGTGCAGAATTAATAACGGAAGATTTAAGATATAATCAAGCTTTTGATTTGTCAGCACGGCAACATCAAGCCTGAGACAGGACCCGCTGGCGTTAGACATGACTGGATTCCCGCTTTCGCGGGAACGACATAAGGAGTTTATGAAGAAAGACTATTACGAAATTTTGGGCGTGCCCAAAAGCGCGTCGGTGGCGGAGATCAAAAAAGCCTACCGTGCCCTGGCCTTGAAACATCACCCGGACCGGGTGCCGGAGGCTGAGAAAAAAAAGGCCGAAGAGCAGTTCAAGGAAATTTCCGAGGCCTACGGCGTCCTTTCCGACCCGCAGAAAAGGCAGACCTATGACCAATTCGGCCACCAGGGCATAGACCAGAATTATACGTCTGAAGATATCTTCCGCGGTGCGGATTTCTCCAGCATCTTTGGGCAGGAGACCGATTTGGGCGATATTTTAGGCCGGATGTTCGGCGGCTCCTTCGATTTGGGCCAAGGCTTTGGCGGCGGCACACGCGGCAGCAGGCGCGCGCGCGGCCATGACATTCAATATGAAGTGGAGCTGACGCTCGAAGAGGCGTACAGCGGCGTGAAGAAAGAGATCAAATTTCCCCGCCACGAACATTGCAAGAAATGCGACGGTAGCGGCGCCAAGGACAGCTCATCGCTCAAGACCTGTTCATCCTGCGGCGGGCAGGGCCAGGTGGTCATGGCCAACGGGTTTTTCCGGATGGTCCAGACCTGCCCTAAATGCCGCGGGACAGGCAAGGTCATCACCGAATTTTGCCCGGAATGCGGCGGCCGTGGCCTGGCCCGCGTCACCCGGACGGTGGAGGTCAATATCCCGGCGGGCGTCGACAATGATTCCCAGCTGCGCGTGCGCGGCGAAGGCGAGGTGGGGCCGGGCGGCAACGGGGATTTATTTTTATTCATCAGGGTCAAGGAACATGCCGTTTTCCAGCGCGAGGCCCAGGATTTGAAAATGGATTTGAACGTGTCCTTTGCCAAGGCCGCCTTGGGGGGCGAAGAGAAGATCAAGACGCTCAAAGAAGAGGTCGTCATGAAAATCCCCGAGGGGACACAGAGCGGCAAGGTTTTTCGTATGCGCGGCCAGGGGATGCCGGATGTCCACCGGGGGCATGATTTCGGCGATCTGTACGTGCGCGTGATGATCACAGTCCCTTCCCGCCTGAACGCCCGCCAGCGGGAATTGATGGAAGGGCTCAGCCATGAATTGGACGAGAGCGCGCCTAAGTCTTCGTTGAAAGACAGATTTAAAAAAGCATTTAAGTGACAATAAACAGGAGAGAATGATATGCCGACCTACCAATATGAATGCCAGGCATGCGGGCATTCTTTTGAAGAGTTGCAGGCCATGACCGATGCCAAACTTAAGCAATGCCCGAAATGCCGTAAGAAAAAGCTGGTGCGCTTGATCGGCGGAGGCTCAGGGATGATCTTTAAAGGCTCAGGTTTTTACGAAACGGATTATAAAAGAAAACCTTCTTCTGCCAAAGATTCGCCAAAATCCGAAAGCAAGCCTTCCCCGGCCCCCGCAGGCCCTTGCGGCGGCAGTTGCGCCTGCCATTCACACTGATCCTCTGGAGATCCCAAAATTTGCAATTCCTGCCGGTATCGGGTATACTTTCGCTAATATACTATTAGATTGGATTTTAATATCTACATTCAGGAGAGCAGGCATGTTTTTTGTTGTCCATCAAAGAATCCGTAACTTCCTATTAATGTTGGGGTTAAGAAGCATTGTATCAATCCTCATCTCTTCTCTTGTTTTTAATCCAGCTATAAGCAATGCCCAACAAGTTTCGGTTGTAGGCCTGCCTAAACCGGGCGAGATGGTGGATTTAAGTCCTGCCTATGTGCCTGTATTGATTAAAGGGATAAGAGTCCACCAGAACAACCCGCTGGTCATGGATTTTATTGTGGATACCGGAAACAGCGGTTTAGAATTAGGCCGGGCCAAGGACAAGCAAAAGATAAGCCTGGAATCGAAAAAAATAATCAAGTATTTCTTAGCGGCCTTGACCCTGCCCGAGAAAGATGTATGGGTCAATTTATCCCCCTACGAAAAAGACCGGATCATTCCTCATGAATTAAGCCAAACCCAAATGGGCCGCGACATGCTGGCAGAGGATTACATGTTGAAACAGATCACAGCCAGCCTCATCTATCCTAAAAACGGGATAGGCAAGGATTTCTGGAATGAAGTATACAGGCAGGCCTACAAACGCTTTGGGACAACACAGGTTCCGGTCAATACTTTTAACAAAGTATGGATCGTTGCGGACAGGGCGAAAGTGTATGAAAACAAGGACACGGCTTTCGTGGTTGATGCGCATCTGAAGGTCATGCTTCAACAGGATTATCTGGCATTGACAAAATCCGAAGCGCCCCTGAGCCAAAATAAGACCCATGACCTCGGCTCGCAGGTCGTGCGGGAGATCATCCTTCCGGCCCTGGAAAAAGAGGTCAATACGGGCAAGAATTTTGCCAACCTCAGGCAGATCTTTTATTCATTGATTTTGGCCAAGTGGTACAAGCAAACCCTGAAGCAGGCCCTTTTAAATCAGGTGTACAGCGACAGGAACAAATTGGGCGGGGTGGGCATCAAGGACAAATCGGTCATCCGTAAAATTTATGCGCAATATTTAGAGGCATATAAAAAAGGCGTGTTCAATTTTGTCAAAGAAGACATAGACCAAACCACCCGGCAACCCATGCCCAGAAAATATTTTTCCGGAGGAGTGCTGGGGACCGTGAAGATGACGGTCACCGACAGGCTTCAGGACCGCGCCCAGGTCGCTCCTGTGGGGGAATTCCTGGATGTCCGCGAGCGCAACTCCTCGGTTACGGATGCGGCCATGAGGGCCTTCGCCCCCAATCCTAACGGCGGATTGGCAACGTATAGCCCGGATAATGTCAAGCACCTTGTCCTGGATGAGAGCGCCAAGGAAGCCATCGAGGGCGCCCGCGATATAACACCCATGAACAGCATGCAGGAATTTATGTCGGCCAGGGCTTATTTGCACGACGTATCTAAAAGCCTGCCGGCGGATGATCCGCAAAAAGAGGCCTTGTCAGAGGCGATTGCCCAGACGGACGCGGTGAAAATAAAGCTGGTCAGGCCGGGGGTTTTAAGACACGGGTACGCTCTGGATAAGGTGAATAAAATCATTTACCTCGATGACGTCGGCCGGGAGATGGTCACCGACCCCAAGTTTTTTGATTTCCTTACCAGGGAAATAATCCAGATGGTCGCGGGATATAAATATGCCTATCTTTACGCCTATAATAAATATACGTCTGCGATCAACAACAGGTTCGCCGGCAGTGAGCCTGTCGGGATCATTGAAAGGAACAGGGAGGGTTTATTGTTGCCGGTAGACGAACGCGGCAGGCGTATTTCATCCCCCGGGCTGGAGGAAATAGTACACAGCATTGTTCCTGACAGGGACCTTAAAATTATCTCTCCTGATGAAAACTCTTACAAGATCATGGAGGAGTCCAACAGGATCATGGAAGAAACCTACTATGAGACGGGAGTTTACGCGCTCAACGGCCTCATCGGCACCAAGAAGGACATCACGGCTTTTATGAACAGCATGAGCAGGTCTATTGATGTGATGAACTCTTTTTTGATATTTTTTGCTTCAAAGGTCAATCCCATTACCCTGGCGCATATTAATGTCACCATTGCCGCTGTTATGAGAGAGGCCGTCCGGTATTTCGCCCAGGAAGAAAAGCTGGAGATCATGGATCTGGTCAATGTCTCTAAAGAGGACCCTTTGAGAAAACCGGAGGTCGGCAAGACCTATGAGCCGAGGCTGCATTTTGCCAGTTATGTCATCAACGCCATTTTTGGGTCCATGGTCCGCATTTTACCGAAAGATGAAGACCTGGCGGGGTTCATTGATTATTTGAAGCACGACCCCGAGTTGAGCGGATTTGTCTCCGATGAGAAGGTGTTTGACCGCCATAACGGGGAAGAAAATTTGCACCGGTTGATCAGGATCTTTCATTCCATAGGATTAAAAATGTTCGGCTATCCTGTGGGCGGCGACCATTTAAGGGTTTTTGCCAAAGGCAGGCGGGGGTTGGTAAAATCCGATCAAATCACTTCAGCCACCAGGGCGCTGGCCGTGTATTATCCCAAGATCAACCCGAGGTTTTATGCGGATTTGGTCATCGGACAGAATGAAAGCGGAGGGGAGAAAATTTTCGATGATACGGACAGTCCCAAGCAGGCCGCCCTTAGAAAGTTCTATAAGGACCTTTTGCGCGCTAAAAGTGATGAGGATATCCTTGATATAGTCGAGCATGCGGCTTATTTACCCAGTTTGGATACCTGTGGGAAATTGGCCATCATCAATTCCCAGTACGGGGGCGACATAGATTTGGTGATCTTTCATACGGTCCGCGGCGGGGAAGACACAACGGATAAATTCAGGGACCAATTGACCGCGGGGACCAAGGTTTTAGGAAGAGAGATCAAAGGGGTACCGATCATCGATGTGAAAGGGATCGCGGCGACGATGAATGCGACGGGTATCCGCGAGGCGCTTATCAAGGTGGTCCGGGACGGGGTGTTTGATTTCAACGGTTTTTCCAGCGCTAATTTGATATTATTGAAATTCCTTTTTGACCCCGTCAATAAAGAAATGTTGAATGTGATATTAAGGCAAAAGGACAAGTACGGCAATGATTTGATCCTGCCCAAATCGATACAAAGGGCATGGCCTCCGGTTTTGGCAACAGGTCTCCGGGAGTCCAAGGAGCATTTGCAGGATATAACGACTAAACTTCAACACATCTGGGGGGATGATAAGGTGGATGTTCAGGAAACGGAGGCCAAAGCCGGCGCTGTGCAAAAAACAAAGGACGGCCTCGTGGAGACGGAGGTGCCGGCAACGCAGCTGACCGTTACGGTGCAGACAGGGACCAAGAGCCGGGAGGTCATTGAACTGACGTATTACGTGACCAATGGTTTCGGTAAGGATGGGGCGGATGAGAATAAAATTACGTTTTTCCATAGACCGCTGCCGGCCTCAGGGCCTGTCAGGGAGTCTTTGGATATCATGATGAACGCGGAAACTTCCTTTAATGATGCCGTGGTTGACCGCGCCATGGCAGTGCCCCAACGGGCCATCCCCGTTGACCATGCTGCGGCAGCTGTCCCCGGAGGTATCGATTTTAATACCAACCGTATGCAGTTGGATGTCCAAAAACAAGGTCCCGGGATCGGCATTAACTTTGAACCGGAATTGATCAGGAAGTTTCTGACCGGTGATTTTCAAGGGTTCATGCCGGTCATTATCAATATCAGCCCGATTGCCGATATAGACTCTGTGCTTGGGCTGGGTCAGCAAGCGGCCGGATTAAGTAAGGTATGACCCCCTGTTGAAAATTCCACCCTGCTTTTGGCTTTTCTTAATAAGATTTTGTGCTATAATTACGGCTTCGCCTATTTAAGCCGGGTTTTATCTTATTGTCCAACAGCGGTTAAGAAAAGAGGTCCATCACTTTATGTCAGCCCTTAAACCATTCGCGGCGGTTTTTTATAACCAGGAAAAGATCGATAATCTCTCCAATGTCTTCTGTCCGCCGTACGACATTATTTCTCCCCAGCAGCAGGATGACTTTTACAAGCAGGACCCCTATAATTTTATCCGTCTGGAACTGGCCAAAGAAAGCCCCAAGGACAACGATAAAGACAATAAATATACGCGCTCGCGCAAGACCTACGAGGACTGGTTGAAAAAAGGCATCCTGAAGAAGGACACGGCGCCTTGCATTTATTTTTATAAACAGGATTATAAGTACCAGGGCCGCCGGTACACGCGGATGGGGTTTTTGGGTTTGTTGAAGCTCAATGAAGATTCGGGGGTGCGCATCCTGCCCCATGAGCATACACACGCCGCGGCCAAGACCGACCGCTTCACGCTCTGGAGCGCTTTAAAAAGCGATTTGAGCCCCATCTTTGTCGGCTACGCGGACAAGGGCGGCCGGATCGACAAGGTTTTCCTCAAAGAACTGGCCATGGCCAAACCTTATCTCGAAGCCGTGGACCACGACAAGGTCAAACACACCATCTGGCGGCTCGAAGACCCCGCCAGGATCCAGGAAATCGTCAATGTCATCGACGGCCAGGACCTGTTTATCTGCGACGGACACCACCGCTTTGAAGTGGCCAACCAGATCCGGCGGGAAGCCTTAAAGAAGGTCAAAAGATCCACGGGGGACGAGCCGTTCAATTATGTGATGACTTATTTTACCAACATGGATTCCAGGGACCTTCAGATCTTCCCCATCCACCGTATCGTCAGGAAATTTCCCATCAGCGTCAATCTTCTGGAGCAGTATTTCAGGATCGACAAGGTCAAGACCAAGGTCGACTGGCTGGTGCTTTTGGCCAGGGCCGGCCAGAACGAACATGCTTTCGGTCTTTATAACAAGCAGGGGATGTTCCTGCTGCGTTTAAAGAACAAAATGCTCATTGATAAAATGGTCAAGGAAGGCTCCAGGGATTACCGCAGCCTGGATGCCGCCATTTTGAAGGCCTTTATTTTAGACCAGGTGGGCGTGACGGCCGAGGACATTGTGTTCTCGAAGGACCCGGATGAAGTGCTGCAGGCGGTCAATGAGGGCGGCTTCGAGGCGGGGTTCATCCTGAATTCCGTTTCGGTCAGGCAGCTGCGTTCCATCGCCCTCAACGACGAACGCATGCCGCCCAAGACCACGTATTTCTACCCCAAGGTCCTTTCGGGGTTGACGATATATAAAATGGATTAGCGGGTGGCTCGGGCTTGCCGTTGCCGAGCGCACGGTAACTGCCCAAGTCATCCGGTGAGGTAAACCACCGTCCTGGTCGCTGATAGGGCGGCCATTCGTCCAGAGGAGCACGGCAACGGCAAGCCCGAGCCAGGACGCGAACATATATGTCGCTATTCGGAAAATCCAATTACACCTTCATCAAGGTCAAGCGCAAGGAAATCCCCGCCGGCGTATGGACCAAATGCCCTGGCTGCGAAACGCCCGCCTATTCCAAGGAATTAAAGAACAACCTGAACGTATGTCCCAAATGCGGTTTCCATCTGGGGTTGACCGCCCTCGAGCGTGTCGGGCATCTGATCGACGAAGGCACATTCGTCGAACATGATGCGGACATGCTCTCCGCAGACCCCTTAAAGTTCCAGGGACCCAAGACATACAAGGAAAAACTTAAAACCGACCAGGAGGCGACCGGCCTTTCCGACGCCGTCATCACGGGACATGGCGCCATAGAAGGCAAAAGAGCCGCCATCGCGGTGACTGACTCGAGGTTTATCATGGGTTCCATGGGGGCCGTCGTCGGTGAGAAGATAACCCGCTTAGTCGAGTATGCCACCAAGGAGGGAATGCCTGTCATCATCGTCTCCGGTTCCGGCGGCGGGGCGAGGATGTATGAAGGGGCCATTTCCCTGATGCAGATGGCCAAGACCTGCGCGGCTCTGGAACGCCATGCCGAGGCGGGCGGTTTGTATATTTCCGTCCTGACCAATCCCACCATGGGAGGGATCATGGCCTCTTTTGCCGGCGTGGGGGACATCATTATGGCCGAACCCAAGGCATTGATCGGTTTTGCCGGCCCGCGGGTGGTGGAACAGACCATACGGCAGAAACTGCCCGCAGGCTTTCAGCGTTCGGAATTTTTATTGGCCCACGGCATGATCGACATGATCGTGGAGCGCCAGGACCTTAAAGGGGTCTTGGCCCATGCCATCGGGTATTGCGGGTAGCAGCGGGTGTCCGGCATGAAGCCCCGGGTGATTTCAATTGCACATTGAGGGGCTTTTTAATAGAATAAAAAATTCTTATGGCCAACATCAGGCTCAAAAATATCAGCAAACACTATAATGGAGGCGGGGTGGACGCCGTCCACGACGTCAGCCTGGAGATCCGCGACAAGGAGTTTCTGGTGCTCGTCGGGCCGTCCGGTTGCGGCAAGTCAACCACCCTGCGCATGATCGCCGGCCTGGAGCGCATCTCTGCCGGCGAAATTTGGATCAATGACCGCCTGGTCAATGATGTCCCCGCCAAGGACCGCAATATCGCCATGGTGTTCCAGAATTACGCCCTTTATCCCCACATGAATGTCTATGAAAACATGGCCTTCGGCCTGACCTTGCGCAATTACCCCAAGGCCGAGGTCAAAAAGCGTGTTTATGAAGCGGCCGAAATTTTAGGGATCACCCAATACCTGGAGCGCCGGCCGCGCGAGCTTTCCGGCGGGGAGCGCCAGCGCGTGGCCCTGGGGCGCGCCATTGTGCGCAAGCCCGTGGTGTTTTTGTTCGACGAACCTTTGTCCAACCTCGATGCCAAGATGCGCGTGCAGATGCGCACGGAGATCCATAAGCTGCGCATACGCCTGCAGACGACCTTCATTTATGTCACGCACGACCAGACCGAAGCCATGACCATGGGGGATAGGATCGTGGTCATGCACAAGGGCGTCATCCAGCAATGCGCCGACCCCATGTCGGTCTATGATACGCCGGTCAATAAGTTTGTGGCGTCTTTTATCGGGTCGCCGCCCATTAATTTCATGACCGGCCGTGTCATCCGCAAGGACCGCAAATACTTCTTTGATGAGGGCAAATTCCAGGTTAAACTAACAGACGGGATGTATTCCAAAATTGCCTCTTATGAAGGCAGGGAAGTCGTCCTCGGTATCCGTTCGGAGGACATTTACGACAAGCTTTTTGCCTCCGAAGCCTCCCCTGAAAACACCGTGAGGGCGACTTGCGAGGTGGTGGAACCTTTGGGCAGCGAGGTCTTTTTATACTTGAACTCCGGCAAGCATAATTTTATCGCTCGCGTCGGCGCCCATGACCGCCCGGACGTCAACCGCGACATGGACCTGGTTTTCGACATGAGCAAGGTGCATTTCTTTGACTCAAAAACCGAAGAAACCATTATCTAAGCTTTATTTTCTCGTCATTTTCTCTTTTGTGGTGCCCCTGGCGGGTTTTTTTGTCTATGCCACCAAAAACCCCGGGGCCTACGTTTTTCTGGCCGTCGCCCTCGCGGCTGATATCCTCCTGCTGATGGCGTTTCACCGGCGCTATCTTAAAAAACAATCGCAGATCTCCTTATTGAAAGAAGAGTATTTTGAGAAAGCCAATTTGCTGAAAGTCGAATTGCAGCATGAGTGGGAGACCATCGCCTCCCTGAGGCTTAAGATCATCAACTATTCCCAATTAAAAGACCTGACCGAAAAATTAAGCCTTTCCTTGAGCATGGAAGACACTTCCAGCACCCTTTCCAATGAGGTCTCCAAGCTTTTCGGCCACAAAGACGTGACCGTGATCCTGTACCTGTTCCATTCCACCACCGGAGAATTGGGCATTTCCTCGTCACAAAAAGGCCAGATGCAGGTCAACCTGAAGGCCAAAAAGGGGGACATTTTCGACGCGTTTGTGGTCAAGACCCTGCATCCCTTGTTGGTGGAGGACGCTCAAACGGATTTCCGTTTTGACTTGGACAAGCTGGATGCCGAAGACAAACGCACCATCAGGTCGCTCATTTCAACGCCCCTGATCGTCGGTGAGAAAACCTTGGGGATCCTGCGCGTCGACAGCGCGGTGCCGGGCCAGTTTGCAACGGATGATTTGCGCTTCCTCAGGACCATCGCGGATCTGACTTCGGTGGCCATTGAAAACGCCCAGCTCTATGAGCGCCTGGAGACCATGGCCATCAAGGACGGGTTGACGGGGTTATACCTGCGGCGGCACATGCTGGATCGCCTGCAGGAGGAGATTTCCAGGGAAATGCGCCGCAAGCGCGAACTGAGTTTCCTGATGCTCGATCTGGACCGGTTCAAGCAGTACAACGACAGCTTCGGGCATATGGCCGGGGACATCGTGCTCAAGGCCATCGCCAAGATCCTGGAGGGCCATTTCAGCAATCCGGGAGAGATCGTCTGCCGTTACGGGGGGGAAGAGTTTTGTGCCCTGCTTCCGGATTGTCCCAAAACAAAAGCTGTGCAATTGGCCAACGAATTCAGGAAAATGGTTGAAGGCCGTGAGATCATCCTCCGGCGTCAAAAAACCCATGTGACGGTGTCCGTCGGCGTGGCCGCCTTTCCCAAAGACGGGCACAGCCGTGATGAATTGATCTTTAAGGCGGATGAAGCGTTGTACCGGGCCAAAGAGACCGGGCGCAACAAGGTGTGTGCCGCATGATCTATGTCCTTCTTATCTCATCGGCGGTTTTTGTGGGCGTGGTTTTTTATCTGGCTAAATTAGTCGTCCTGGGGCTGGAGCAGAAAGCTGACGAGGACGTGCTCAAGGCCAAGGACACCTACGGCCGGATCATCGAACAAAAAGACAGGTCCCAGGCGGAAAAAGCCAAGCTGGAGCGCGAGGCGGTGGAGATATTCACGCTCTACGACATGACCCGCGACATCACCCGGCATTTCGATGAGCAGGGGGCCTTTAATATTTTTTTGGGCAAGTTGAAGGAAAGCGTGCACCTCGAGGACTGCCGGCTGGTCCATGATATCGACGAAGGCTTTAAAGGGGGCGCTTTGCCCAGCGACTATGCCGCCTTCATCCTCAAGAGCAAGGAGAAAAAACTGGGCGCGCTTTTGTACAAGGGCCTGGAGGACAAGGACAAGGAGAAGTTCGCCATTTTGGCCCACCAGTTCGCCCTGGCCCTGCGGCGGTTAAAGTTGTACAAGGACATCGAGACCCTGGCCCTTACCGACGGGTTGACGGGGGTTTATACCCGGCGTTACTTTATCGAGCGTTTTGATGAGGAGATCAAGCGCTCGGGGGCGCGCAAAAGCAGCCTCGCGTTTTTGATGGTCGATGCCGACCATTTCAAGGCGATCAATGATCAGTACGGCCACCTGACCGGGGACCAGGTCTTGAAGGAGGTCGCCAATATCATCCGGGAGAACGTGCGCGAGATCGATATCGTGGGGCGTTTCGGGGGGGAAGAATTTTGCGTGGTCCTGCCGGACACGGACCCGGAAGGCTCCCGGGTGGTGGCGGAACGCATCCGCAAGTCCGCCGAAAGAAAACCGATCCGGGCGTACGACAATACGGTGCACCTGACTTTAAGCCTAGGGACGGCCATTTTCCCGACGGACGGAAAACTGCTGGAAGAATTGATGGACAAGGCGGATTGGGCGCTGTACCGCGCCAAGTCCCAGGGCCGCAACTGCGTGGTCGCGTTCGGTTCATATCAAAACGGCGGGGCTTCCAAATCTTAAATGAAAAGCACATCCAAGATATTTATCCTGGTTTTGTTCATGCTGGGATTTCTGGCCAGCCTGGCCTGGATCGGCGTTCGCCACATCGCCGACATCCTGCATGAATTCGACCACGTGACCCAGGTCGACCTGGTTTTGATGGAAACGGCCACCAGCCTTAACGATATCCAGCTGAAAAAGGAAATTCTTTTCGACAAGCTGACCTCGTCTTCCGAAGAATTGGCCTTCGGCCACCTGCCTCCTTCCCGGGCGGAGTATCTTTCGGATTTTATCACGGGTCTCGAAGGCGAGTTCGACAGCTATATCCACGAAGCTGACGAACAGATACAGCGGGCCAATAAACTTTCAGGGGTGCCTGATGATCTGCAGGATTCCTTTCGGCAGATGCGCCTGCAAATGCAGGATTACGACAGCACGGTCAAGGCGATTTTCAGGTCTGTTGAAAAGGGAGGTTTTCAATTGTCCATGGAGGATTTGGATTCCACGGACACCAAGCAAAAAATCCTCACCGAACACGTGCAGCACATCAACTCCCAGATATGGGCGCTCGTGCACGGGTCCGTGGTGCGCAGCCAGCATTGGCGCGAGCAGTCCAAATTTATATTCTGGTTTAGTTTGTTGCTTACCGCGACGCTGGGATTGTTGTTGTTTGCTTTCAGGAAAAACCTGGAAGAGCTCGCGGACCAAAAGAAGAATTTGGAGAAAGTCAACCAGGAGCTCGACCGGTTTGTCCATACCGTCAGCCACGATATCCTGGGGCCTTTGACGACCATCGTGGGCTATGCCGCTCATTTGGAAAAGCAATATTCACCGTCGCTGGATGAGCGGGGCCGGGAAAGCATCAAAGGGGTCCGCAAGGGGGCCGAGAGGCTCAACGTAATGATCAAGGACATGCTGGAACTGACGAGGATGACCCGGGTCAAGAACCCGTATTCGAAGACCGATGTCCAGGAGATCCTCGATGCGGCCCTGGCCAATTGCGATTTCGCCATCCGCCAGTCGGCGGCCGACATCAAGGTGGAAGGGACGTTGCCGCAGATCGTTTGTGACCGCATCAAGACCACGGCGGTATTTTCCAATCTTATCAATAATGCCCTCAAATTCACCAAGCCCAACGAGCCTCCTTTGATCAAAATCGGCTGGAGGGAAACCCCTAAGGAATACGAGTTTTACGTCAGGGACAATGGGATCGGCATCGCTCCTTCTTCCCACCAGGAAATTTTTAATATTTTCAAGCGCCTGCAGCCGGCCGGCAGGCAGGAGGGATCAGGGGTCGGCCTGGCCATTGTCAAGGCTGCTGTGGAGGACCAGGGCGGGCAGGTGCGCGTGGAATCCACTCCCGGCCGCGGCGCCACCTTCATCTTTACCATCCCCAAGAACCTTATCCCTGCCAAGCCGTTGTATTAATTATACGGGATAAATTTATTCTTCTCGCTCCACTCGCATTAGCTGAACTAATGCTGAGCAAAAAACAGGGAATCTTTTTTGCCGCCTTCGGCGGCCGCTGCCCTCGTTCGCTCGGCATGCGGCAGCTAAAAATCGAAGTGTCGCTCGTCTATCCCTTATCATTGATCCATGCGCTAAAAGTTTTTGGAAACAATTTTCGAACACCACTGTGGCCCCGCCGACCTTCATCGCCGATTCGGCCATACAGCGCCGTTAGGCGCGTTGTATGGCCGAATTATTAGATCAAGGTTGGCGGATCAAGGCCACCGTGGTTGAGAAAATTCGTTTCCAAAAACTTCAAGCGTGAATGCACAATTTGCTTAAAAAAGCTGTTGATGGCCTGTTTTTTTGGGTTAGAATAAATTAATATTTAAGAATTTAATATTTCTTAGGAATCAATCCCCTAAAGTTAAGGATTTTAATGAAGCGGTATGTCGTTGGGGTGGATGTCGGCGGCACCAATATCAAGTTGGGAGTCGTGGGACCCTCCGGAGAAGTCATCGTCAGAAACAGTTTTGCGACAAAGCCTTTTGCGTCTCATCGAAACAAGCTTATTGCCGCTTTGAGCCGTGAAATCGAGGCGAGCATCATCACGGCAGGGCTGACCCGCCGGCAGATCGCAGGTGTGGGCATCGGCCTGCCCGGCTTGGTCGACTTTGAAAAGGGGGCGGTGCGCTTTTTACCCAATATCCCCGGTTGGACGAACGTCCCTTTAAAATCCATCCTTCAAAAGACGCTCAAACTCCCTGTTTACGTCGATAATGACGTGAAGATGATCACCCTGGCGGAGTCCCAATTCGGCGCCGGGCGCGGGGTCAAGAATTTTGTCTGCCTGACCCTGGGCACCGGCGTTGGGGCGGGATTGATCCTTAACGGGGAGCTTTACAGGGGAGAGGGTAATGCGGCAGGCGAGCTGGGACACATGCCGCTCAATGAACAAGGCCCCCGCTGCAATTGCGGCGGGTGGGGGTGTTTCGAGACCTATGTGGGTAACCGCGCTTTATTCGGCCTGGCTTCCCGCGTCATGAAAAAACCGGGCATGACGACCCCCATGATGTTCGCCCTGGCCAAGAAGGGCAACAAAAAAGCCTTGTTTTACTGGAAGACCGCGGCTGAGCGCATCGGCAACGGTCTTGTCGGCATTGTCAATTTATTGAACCCGCGCCTGATTATTATAGGCGGGGGGGTCTCCCATAACGAAAAATTCCTGTTTAAAACCATCACGGCGACCATCCGGCGAAGGGCCATGCGCCTGCAGGGAAGGGCGTTTAAGATCAAGAGGGCTGAATTTAAAGACGATGCCGGCATTATCGGGGCGTATGTATTGGTGATGAATGCGCAAAGGTAGTTTTTCCATTTTCTGGATCACTGTCGGTTTCCTGGTCAGCGCTTCGCTTTTGTTTTTGGCCCGGGAAGCGATGGCGTCTCCGCTGAAGCTGCCTGATATAAAAAGCCAGTTCAATAAAAAGAGCCTTAAGCCCACCTCCAAGATGGATTTGCAGGCCGATCAGATCAGTTTTTCCTCGAGCGAAAATAAAGCGCATGCCAAGGGCCATGTGACTGTCAAGAACGGGGCCCAGGAGCTTTTTTGCGATGAGTTGACGCTGGAGCGCGCCGTCCGGCAAGTCGAGGCTGAGGGGGACGTTTACCTGGCCACGCCCCAGGAACAGGTGATCGCCCAAGGGCTGACCTACAATTTTAATAAACGCACCGGCGAATTCAGGGACGCAAGAGTGTATATGTATCCTTACCAGATCGTGGGCAAAAAGATCGACAAGGTCTCCGCAAACCATTACGTTTTACAGCAGGGGTATCTGACCACCAGCGATTGGGACAAGCCGGATTTTCGCATTGAGGCGCGGCGCATCGATATTTACCCGCGCGACAAGGCCGTTATCCGCGGCATGAAGGTCTATCTGGGATCGGTGCCGCTCATGTATTTGCCCTATTATTCCGAGAGCCTCAAAAACCGCCCCATGTTCACCTTTGTCCCCGGCGATAACAAGAATTTCGGGCTGTTTTTGCTGACCACGACGCGTTTCCAGACGGGCAGCCATGTGCAGGTGTCCCTGCACGCGGACGTGCGGGAGCGCACGGGTTTCGGCGAAGGGGCGGATGTCCGCTACAACACCCCTAACTTCGGCAGCGGCCTGTTGAGCGTCTATCGCGCGGATGAGAATTTGATCGCCGGCAGCCATCTGTGGAATTCCACGGGCCCCACCCAGCACCATACGCTTTACCGCGTTATTTGGCGTCACCATTGGCAGATCGACCCAAACACGGACGTGGTCTTGCAGGAATATAGGATCCATGATTATGATATTGTTGATAATCGGTTCCTGAAGCTCTATTTCCCCAGGGAGTACCAGCAGGCGGCCCAGGATTCCAACTTCGATTCGTATTTCCTGTTGACGCACAACATGCCGCACGGTACACTTATTTTCGACGTGGACACCAGCCGCCAGAACCCGGCATTGCGGGGGGTGGAGAGGATACCGCAAGTTCAATATATCCTCAACAACCAGCAAATCGGCAATACAGGATTTTACGCCAAGAGCACGGACACTTTTTCGGACTTGACCTATCAGAACTATCCTAAAACATTCAACGAAAAGACCCTGCGTTTTGATTCGAACGATGACATTTCCCATCCTTTTAAAGTGGGGTTCATTTCGTTCAACCCGCACGCGGGCGGGGAAGAGACCTATTACAGCCGCACCGCCGATATCAACGACAACAATATTTTCCGCGGGCTTTTCAGGGGCAGCCTGGACATGAGCACCAGGTTTTTCAGGGTTTGGAACACCCATACGAATTTTGCGGGGCTGAACATCAACCGTCTGCGCCATGTGATCACGCCTACGATCACCTATTTGTACCAGACCAGGCCCAGCTTTTCGTCGTCCGAGCTTAACCAATTCGACCCGTCCATTGATAACCTTTACAGGATCCATCAATTTGAATTCAGTTTGCTAAACGAGTTGCAGACCAAACGCCACGGCGAGGTCGTGGACCTGGCCAGGTTCCAGGTTCTGACTAATTTCGGCCTCAAGGGCACGGCCTTAGGGGAACCGCAGGTGAACACCCTGGGGCCCATGGCCGGTTTATCGAACAGCCGCCGGGGGTTCAATCCTTTTGATTCCATCCTGGACGTCAACCCCACGGACTGGCTGACCTTCCACAATGATAACGAGTATGATTTTCACTATGGGCACTGGAATTCGGAAAATTTCGACGGCCAGGTCCACGGGGCGAAGTGGGCCTTTGCTTTGGGCAACCGGTATACCCGCGGCGAGGGAGACCAGGTCACCACCCAGTGGAATTATACGATCAATCCCCTCTGGAGCTTCATGGCCTATGAGGCGCTTCCGGTCACGCAACCCTCCAACGGTAGTCCCGGCAATGCCAGGGAGACTGAATTTGTCCTGACCAGGGACCTGCATGAATGGCAAATGGACCTAACGGTCGACAGGATCGAGGGGCAGGGCTCGGCGTTTTATGTTCTTTTCCGTTTAAAAGCGGCCCCGGGCATGAAGTTTAATTTGTTGCAGTCCACGTTCCAGCCCTCGAGGGCGGGAGCGCAAAAATAATAGGAGCAAGGAGCGAGTTTTATGAAAATTGCCATCATTGGTTCGGGATATGTGGGACTGGTCTCAGGGGTGTGCCTGGCCGAAATCGGCCACCATGTGATCTGTGTTGACAACAACCCCGATAAGATCAGGACTTTAAAGAAGGGCAAGCTGCCCATCTATGAACCCGGCTTGCTGGCCCTCATGAAGACCAACGTCGCCAAGAAGAGGCTTTCCTTTACCGGTTCCATCGGCGAAGCCACCCGGAAATCCCAGGTGATCTTTTTGGCGGTCCCCACGCCGCCCAAAACCAACGGGGACGCGGATCTGGTCTACATCGAGAATGTGGCCCGCCAGATCGCCCAGCACATGGATTCGTATAAACTGATCGTCGAGAAATCCACCGTGCCGGCGGAGACGGGCAAGAAGATCAGGCGCACCATCCATTTGAACCTGCCCAAGAAATATAAAAATGGCAATAAGATCCTGCTGGATTTCGACGTGGCCTCCAACCCGGAATTCCTTAAAGAGGGCAGCGCCGTGCATGATTTCATGAACCCTGACCGGGTGGTGATCGGCGTCGAGTCCAAGAAGGCCGAGCAACTGTTGAAGGAAATATACAAGCCGCTGAAGGCCAAGGTCTTGGTCACCAACATCGCCTCCGCGGAAATGATCAAACACGCTTCCAATTCCTTCCTGGCGGCCAAGATCTCTTTTATCAATGCCGTGGCCCAGATCTGCGACAGGGTGGGCGCGGACGTGCTCAAGGTCGCCGAGGGCATGGGCTTGGACAAGCGCATCGGCCGGCAATTCCTGGACGCCGGTGTGGGCTACGGCGGCAGCTGTTTTCCGAAAGATGTGGACGCATTTATCCGGTTGGGCGAAAAGAGCGGCTATGATTTTCCTTTGCTCAAAGAAGTGCGGCGCATCAATAACGACCAGCGCCACTGGTTTGTGCGTCTGGTGGAAGAAAAGCTGTGGAACATCAAGGACAAGACGATCGGCGTCTGGGGGCTGGCTTTTAAGCCGAATACCGACGATCTACGCAGCGCCGCGGCCCTGGAGATCATCGAGCTTTTGCAGGCGGAAGGCGCCCGGGTGCGGGTCTATGACCCTAAAGCCATGGAAGGGGCCAGGAAAATATTGGGCAAGGCCGTTTTTTGCGACAGCGCTTACGCGGTGGCGGAAGGGTGCGACTGCCTCCTGCTGTTGACGGAATGGCCGGAATTCAAGGACATTGATTTTGTCCAGGTCCGCGATGCCATGCGCCAGACCGTGATCTTTGACGGGCGCAATTTTCTGGACGGGGCGCATTTGAGGGACATCGGGTTCGAATACTTTGGCGTCGGCAGAGGGAGGGGCGTTTAGCATGGCAAAGAAAACAGTGTTGATCACCGGCGGCGCCGGGTTCATAGGAAGTCATTTATGCGACTGGTTTACAGGCAGGGGGTTTAAGGTCATCGCCGTGGATAATTTGATCACGGGGTCCTTGCGCAACATCGCGCACTTGAAGAACAGCAAGGATTTTAAATTCATCAGGCACGATGTTTACAAGCCTTTCAAGATCACCGGCGGCGTCGATTATGTGATGCATTTCGCCTCCCCCGCCTCCCCGGTGGATTACATGGAGCATCCCATTGCCACCATGCTGGCGGGCAGTTACGGCACGCACAACCTGCTGGAAATCGCCCGGACCAAGCAAGCCGTGTTCCTGCTGGCCTCCACGTCCGAAGTTTATGGGGACCCCCTGGTCCATCCCCAAAAGGAGGATTATTGGGGGAATGTCAATCCCAACGGACCGCGCAGCATTTATGATGAGGCCAAACGCTACGCGGAAGCGGCCGCCTTTGCCTATAAACGCGTTTACGGGATGGATGTGAAGATCGTGAGGATCTTTAACACCTATGGGCCCCGCATGCAGATCAAGGACGGACGGGTGGTGCCTAATTTTATCGACCAGATCTTAAACGGCCGGCCGTTGACCGTTTATGGGACGGGCAAGCAAACGCGTTCTTTTTGTTATGTGGACGACCTGGTGGACGGCATTACCAGGCTGCTTTTGTCCAAAATTTCAGGGCCGGTGAATGTCGGGAACCCCAGGGAATTTACGATTTTAGAGTTTGCCAAGCTCATCCGTCAGAAATATAATCCTAAGGCTAAAATTATTTTTAAACCTTTGCCCCAGGACGATCCCAAACAGCGCAAGCCGGACATTTCCCTGGCCCGCAAGGCATTGGGCTGGGATCCGAAGGTTCCTTTAGAAGAGGGGTTAAAAAGGACAATGGACTGGTTTAAGAACAACCGTACGACTTAAAGGGCGCGTTGCAAACCAAGGAACAGGGAATATTGAATTGGTTCAAGAAGGAGAAGCATGGTCACTAAAGAAGAATTGGTCAGTTTTGAAAAAGAAGTTGCAGATATATTCGCCACCGGCGCCATCCGCGCACCGGTGCATTTGAGGGCGGGGCGGGAAGATGTTCTGATTAAAATTTTCAGCGACAATCACATCGGCGATGATGATTATGTTTTCGGCTTTTGGGACTCCCATGAGCTGGCACTTTTAAAAGGTGTCGCCCGTGAGGCCCTGAAGAAGGCGATCATCGACGGTAAGAGCATATCGCTGTGTTTCCCGCAGCACAAAGTGCTGTGCTCCGGCATCGTGGGCAGCCTGATGGGCGCGGCGGCAGGAGTGGCCTGGAGCTTGAAACACCGGCAGCAAGGCGGCCGGGTGTTTTTGTTCTGCGGGGACATGTCGTCGGAA
>JAGWKL010000043.1 GCA_028865345.1 Candidatus Omnitrophota bacterium
CCCCAGCCCATCGGCACGCACCTTGCGTATATTTCCCCGTATATCCCGGTCGGAAAATACCGACCTGCCAGGGACCGAAAAAATACCAGAAAATCCACCTCTCCAATCCCTTCCATATATCCATGCCTATCTGGTTAATTGTTGACCAGTTGTATAATTGTTGACCATATTTAACTTCCTATATAATAAAGACTTAGGGAAATCTGGTTAATTGTTGACCATTTTGGCACGACAACCGGACTATTCCCGGTTTAGGACAAAATCCATAAGTCTATATACGTAATACACTTAAAATTGTTGACCATTTTGGCACGCCGATTGCTAACTATTCTTGCGTGAAAAGAGTAAAAAAGATAATGGTGAAATATGTCGGATTGGGAATTTGATAACAATCTGGACCAGCACGAATTTTATTCGTCGGTAATCAGGGCCGGTTTTGTGGCCGTCCTGATTGTGGCGGCGATCGGATTGGTGCTATGAAACGAATCAAAAACATCCTGGTTGCGGCCCTGGACTATGTGGTCCTGATCGGCCAGGTGGTATTTCCGATGGGGTTTTAACGATGTGCAAAAAATGCAATGTTAATCGGGATGGGCACTCATGGGATAAGTTCCTGGAAAAATACAAACTGAAAAATATCTGCGACGACGGCAATGGTGTATGGACCGTTGAATCCGCGAGCGGTGGCACCTATTCCGTGGTCAGCAAAACCCGCATCGAACGACATACCGGATCAATGTATTTCGTCATCGAATGCAACTGTCCGGCCAGGAAGAGTTGCCGACATATCGAGGCTGTAACAAATATGCGGCGCGCTGAAGAGTTATTGGCTGCACAATCTGGAGATAACGACGGTATGGAAATTCTGGAGCGTACCGAATAATACCCTGGGTTACGAACTTTTTAACCGCCGGGAAACCGGCAAAGGAGAAATTAAGCGGAATAATACCCGCCCCCTGCCCCTCATGCGAGGGGCTCAGGATTGGGATTAACACCTTAACCAGCCGACCCGAGGGCTTTGTACGCGGGTAGAAAGGCTCACAATGTCCACCCTCAATCTGAATGCCGCATCGAAACAATGGTTCAGCCGGCCCGACGATGAACGCTATCTTTCTCTTGCCGATCTCAAAACGTCAGTAATGCAGAGGAAACGCGAATCCTGGACCGCCACGCCGCAAACTGCCCAAATGAGGTGCATGCCTTCCGATGGAGGTATTGCTGTTGAAGTGTACGACGGGACCAAGGGAGAAAATCGGCAGCTTGTTCCCACCAATTGGGCTTTTGGCCAACTCTGCCAATATGCCCAGGCACCGGCGAGCTACTTGCGGAAACTGCCTGCGGAACTTGCTTGCATCAATCTTCAATGGGGATTGGAACGCAGCCCATTGCGTGACGAAAGCCTTGTTTTAGCCCAATCCAACGGACACAACCAAATCAGGGCCATTACCAGCACGAGCTATGGCCGCATCTGGGACCATCAGGTAGTGGAAGCGGTCGAGAAAGCAAACCATGACGAACGATGGCAGATTCCCGCCGCATCCTACGCCACCAGCAATCCGAAACGAGCCACCACCTTGTACGCTTCTGACCGGGACGTTTTTATCTTCCTTGTCGATCCAAAGAATCCCATCGAAGTAGGTGGAGAGCAGCTTTTTCGTGGTTTTTATACCTGGAATAGTGAAGTGGGTTCGGCCACATTCGGACTTTGCACTTTCCTTTACCGTTATGTTTGCGATAACCGGATTATCTGGGGAGCAACCGACGTACAGGAATTGCGTATCCGCCACACCGGAGGAGCACCCGAACGCTTTGCCTACGAAGGAGCCAAATACTTGCGACGTTACGCGGAGGAGAGCACCACCAAATTGATCGAAGGTATCAAGTCGGCCCAGAACAAAGAAATTCCCTTGAACGAGGGACGCGGCGACACCGTCGAATCCTGGTTACAAGACCGAGGATTTACCAAGGCCCAGGCCAAGGCAAGTGTGGATAGTGCTATCGCCGAAGAGGGCCGAGCACGGACAATATGGGACGTTGTCAACGGCATTACCGCTTATGCCCGCTCAATGCCGAACGCCGACGACCGGGTAGCGATCGAGCAAAAAGCAGGAAAATTAATGCAATACGCGATTTGATCCGCACTTCACCCCACCTGGCCCGGGTGGGGAATAGTCTGGACCAAACCTAAATGAAAGGAAATACCGATGATTTCTATTTCTCACGAAGCTAGTGCCATGGGTGGAACCGTTGTCATGCAACGGCAATTTTTCAACCCCCAAACCGGAGATTATCTCTCCATCGAGGCCCATGAAGAGGAGAAGGAGCACTGGTTTTGCGTCGCCTTTTTCACGCAAGACGGAAACGATGGAGACCACGGATTCAGCGGCAGCTTGCGGTATGTTGTCGAATGTATGCAGGATTTTACGCCGGATAACGGCCTCATTGAAATGCCGATCCCGCCCGAGGTTTTGAGCTAACCGTAACCAGTAACGCAAAGGGAAACCAATGACCAAGCAAAACGAAAAAGACATGTTTGGAATGATGGTAGCCGGATGCCCGGATGGATATGTCCGCTCAATTCTGGAGGGAATCACCATTCAGGTAAACAATGCCATTGATAATGATTTTGGTTTTATCGATGTTGTTTCCACCTGGCACCAGCAACAGGAATGCCGGGAGGAAATCAAGAAGCTGTCCGGATATCGTGACTGCCTGAAAAATGACATTGTTGCCCTGGAAAAGCAGAAATCCAAATTGCAAGACGGACTGGCCGACCTGCGTAACGAGGCCCGACGGCTTGCATCCTAACCACCGAGGAAAAACATGACCGCACAAATAATCGGCTTTTATAAATGGCACGCCGAGTTTGACGACGAGCACGGCCAAGACCTTTACGCCAACGCCATCACGGACGCCGAGGCCATTGCAGCCGCGGTTGACTTTGTGAAGGAAACAGGTTGCAAGGTTCACGTCAGAGAATCCGGGAAATATCTGGCCGAGGTTCGTCCTGGTTATCAAGTTTCCATCCACGTCGAGCACCACGGAGACGACGGCAGGGTAATTGACTTCGAGGTTCCCTGTTTAATGCACCTGGTTTCGACCTGGTTGGAAACAAAAAACATTCTTGGATGAGACAATTTTAAGGAATCCCATGAACGGCATGAAAGCAAAAGCAGCTCGCCGCCGGAAGATGGAGCGATTGACCGACGAGGGACTACCCCGAGACGCAAGGGACTGGACTGAGGAGGATTGGAGGGACTTGCACCTTGCGATAGAAGAAATCAAGGCCAAGGTACGGGCCAGACACGCAAAGGCGAAGAAATGCCACTATTGTAAAAAGAGACACGCACCAGCGGATTGGTGTGAACCGAAACAAAAAGCATGGAGGAAATCCAAATGAAAAAGCAACTGACCACCTACGGACCCTACCGACTTGGCGACCTGGAAATGCAAGCATACGCCGACGCCGGCCCCCAGGGAATAACCATCACCGCATTTATGGCCATGCCCAATGGCGACCAATGCGGACTGCAAACCAAGACGATAACTTGGGACCAACTGCACGGAAAGAACGAGGAGCAAGCAATATCCGACCTGGCCCAAAAATTGTGCCTCAATTCCATGATCGAGGTTTGTAAGACTTTGAAAGGAAACCCATGATGACCGCAAAAGACGAACTACGGGATTTATCCGAACGATTGCACGAATCGGACGCCCGCGAGATTATTAACTTGATCGAGGATGAGCTACCTCATCTTGTCCACCTGACGGAACCATGGCCGGTCGAAGAAGTGCCGGAAGAAGTTTACTGAGGAGAAACAATGCAAATCACCACACGCAAGGCAGCCGAGATCCTTGGAATAACCATGACCCGGGTCCAGCAATTTGCCCGAGCCGGTCGCCTGCCACCGGCCCGGATTGTCGGCAATGTCCTGTTATTCGAGGAATCGGAGGTATCCCGCTTTGCGGCCAAGGTAAGGAAATGCGGCCGACCCCGCAAAACCGCTTGCAATATTCCTATGCAACGGTAAAATGCCAACATGAATACCTTGGATAAATTCATGTCGGCACGAGACGCGGCTGAGGTAATTGGCGTAGACCAATCCCGCATTTACCAGCTTATCCGCGATGGAGAATTGACTTCCCAGGTTTTCGAGGGAATCCACCTTATCGACCGTGCCCAGGTTGAGAAATTCGCCCGGACCCCGAAAACCACCAAAGCAGGACGACCCCGGAAAATGAAATAGAAATAATTTTCCCACAAAACGGAAAATGACCTTGACAATTTTCCTATGGAACGGATAATAGGTACGGATGAAACGCTTTTCCACTTTTCACGGAGGTTTTTCTATGCGGAAGGTTCTGGTAATTTCACTGGTTTTTCTTGTGGCCACGAACGCCGACGCCCGAGGCAGACGCGGACGGAGAACCGGCCCGGCTTTTGCCCCCGCTTTCACCCCGGCCCAATCGGGACCCGTCGCCCCGGTTGGAGAGGCGAAAGACGCCCTGGATGAAGTCAACGCCACCCGCAAGGCCAACGGATTGCCACCGTTCACCCGCGATGATGGACTGACCACGGCAGCCCTGCAATGTTCAGCTTATCGGGCCAGCCGAGGCATCGAAGGCCACGTAAACGACTTCTCGTTTGTACCAGCCGGTTCATCGGCATCAGCCGCCGGTTGTGCGGCTTGGCCCCAAGGAATGGGTTGGGGCTCGTGTTGTACCTATGAAAACTGGCGTCATGCCGGAGCCGCGTATTGTGTCGGATCGGACGGACGGCGATACATGCACCTGTTTGTCCGATAACGGAACGGAGCAGAGAGAGGCCTTTTGCGAGGTAAACATGGACTTTCTTTACACCTTGAAACGACCGGATGGAGAAATCGACATCACCGTAACCGGCCAATACTGCCCCGCCTACGACGGCGGCAGAGATGAGCCGAGCGAACCGGCCCATTTCGAGATTGAGGAATGGCGAGACGATGACGGCGAGCAGATCGACCTGACCGATGAGGAATGTCGGGAAATCGAAGAAGCCGGAGCAGACATTTTCCACAATCGTATGGCGAGTGATCTTTACGACCGGCGAGGTTATTAAAAAGGAAAGGAATCCCATGCAAAGGAATAACATTGTGATCGAAACCGAACCGCCCAAATGGTTTTATGCTTTAGGAGCCGGAATGTTTCTGGCCCTTATTTTAATGGCAGCTTTTGTGGGATAACCATGACACAAAAAGAAACCTTCCAGTTTTTTCTCAACCTCCCGGTAACGTACACCCCGGCCACACCGGAACATGAGGCCACCGCCGTCTGGATGGCCTTCACTGGCCACGGCGAGAGTTTCGACGCCGCCCGATCCGACCTTCACAAGAAGATACAGAAACACTTTCAGGAGATGTACCAATGACCGCCGCACTTGAACCCCAAGAACCGGGCCCCGGATGGCTTAAGGTGATTGACCGCATCGTGGAAAAAGGGAATTGCGATTCCACGGTTTTAACCAATCTTTTCAACATGCAAAAGGAATGGGAGCAGGAGCGAGCCCGGAAAGAGTTTGTGGCCGCGTTCGCCGCCTTCAAAGCGGAGGCCCCGGCAGCAATCGAGCGAACTGGACACGTCAGCTTCACCGGAGCCAAAGGAACCGTAGAGTACGATCACGCCGAACTGGACCAGGCAGCAAAATCCATTATTCCCGTTCTCTCCAAATACCACCTAGGACATTCTTGGGAAACCGATCAGGCCGAAAACGGCATGGTGACGGTAACGTGCCGCCTGGAACACGCGGGAGGATATTCCCGCAAAATCAGCTTGCGGGCCATGCCGGATTTAAGCGGATCGAAAAACCCTATCCAGGCAATCGGGTCCACAGTCTACTACCTGGAACGGTACACCTTTTTGGCCATTCTCGGGATTGCCCAGGGTGGAGACGATGACGGAAAATACGGAGGAGACACCTACATTTCCCCGGACAAGATCGGTGAAATCAACGGACTGATCGAACAAATCGAGCAGGCCGGAGGAAAACTCGACTTCTCAAAATTCCTGGCCTTCGCCTTCGATTGCGACGTTAAGGATTTGACCGACGACCACCGGCTTGAACTTCTCCCCGTCAAACGCGGCGAACTGGCAATATCCATGCTGAGGGACAAGCTGGCCAACGTTAAAAAGGGGAAGAAATGATAATCCACGAAGTAGAGCAGGGTTCCCAGGAATGGCACGACCTACGCCGCGGCATACCCACCGCTTCCAACTTCGGCAGCATCATCACCGCTGTCAAAGCGGAATTGTCCAAGGG
>JAGWKL010000044.1 GCA_028865345.1 Candidatus Omnitrophota bacterium
TGAATTGGCTTGTGACCGCGCCCCAGCTTGGGCTCATGGCCCAATAGAACGGATCCACACCTTTAATTTGCCAAACAGGACGTCGATCTCCTCCTGTGTCAGGATGCGGTAGAGCCGCGGCCTGTCTTCCAAATCCTCGAATTTCTTATTGTGCCGGCCGATAAGCACGATGTCATGGCCCCCGGGCTTGCCGCGCCGGTCAGCGGAGATAACAAAAATAAAATTGTCCTTGTCAAATTTTCCGTCGACGGATGTCACCGAAAAAGAAAGCAGGTAATCCTTCCTGATATAAAGCGGGATGGCCTGGTCAACGCTGAAGGAGACATCGTGGGATTTGTCCTTGACGAAGGAAAGGACATCCTGGGTATTAAGCACGCGGTATTCAGGAAGGTCCTTGAGCCTTGCGTATTTATGGAAACTGGGATCGATTAAATAAACTTGTCCGTCGGCCTTGTCCGCCAGCAGCAAGGCGATATGGTTGGAGCGGCCTGCGGAAAAGAATTCCGGTTCAGCGACCATGGCGAATTTGACTTCGTATCGGCTGTTAAGAAGGGGCCTGATCTTTTCAAACAGGTAGGTGGCCAGCTCCGCGCAAAGTCCGAAACGGCCCTGGGCTAAAATAATGTTTCCGCGGCTGTCATATTCATGGATGTTGTTAAGCGTCCATGTCCTGTTGCTGAAATCAACGCTCAAAGACACGTGCGGCTTGACCATGACCGGCACCCCGGAATATTCCAAAGGGGCCATGATGTTCATGATGGCCTTATAAAACGGCGGCAAAGGCCTTTCTTCCCCAAGGCCGGCACAGGGAGCAATTATAAGAAACAGTACCAATAAAATAGATCGCATGTCATATCCACCCGTCATCACTGTTGGCTAGACCTTGCCTAAATCAATAATGTTGTGCGGTCCGATATTGCGGAAAATACGGGATTGTTTTAGCCCGAAATAACTTTAAATCTTCCAATATTCCCCGGGGCTGATAATCGGGATGCCTTCAAAGGTTCCCAATGAAAGCAGATCCTTGTCTCCGGTCAAAATAAAATCTACTTTGTTTAATTGCGCATCGGCTAATACCTGATTATCCTCAGGATCACGGCACACATTGACCGCCTTAGTTGCGCTTAAGCCCTTATGATAATGGTTTTTAATCACCGCTAATAACACATTGACCGTTGGGGGTGAAAATTGCAGTTTGTTAAAAAGCACATCCTCGCATTCCTTGATTATATGAGATGTATATAACGGTGTGTGGGTATAGACAAGATCTTCCAGGATTTCAAAACAGGCTCCCTTTGCGACGAGGCCGGAGACGAGGATGTTCGTATCTACCAAGATCCTCATGATACCGCTTTAAAAATATCTTCATCGGTTAAAACC
The DNA here is from genome assembly GCA_028865345.1 of Candidatus Omnitrophota bacterium. Classification (GTDB taxonomy): domain Bacteria; phylum Omnitrophota; class Gorgyraeia; order Zapsychrales; family Fredricksoniimonadaceae; genus JABDGZ01. The sequence continues at coordinate 1,381 of JAGWKL010000044.1, forward strand.
ACACCCCTGGCCCCCAACTCGGCAAGGGCCTTGTTGCGGGCCCTTGACAGATCGTGGGTAAAAAAGTACCGGCTTAAAGAACGCTTGATGATTTCGCTGCGGGAAGCCCCCTCTTGTTTGGCTTCTTTCTCAAGCTTCTTGAGTATATTCCCGGGCAAACTAACGGCAACGATATTGCGCATAGACGAACCCTCCTGTATTAAATATTAATACATGATGGAGAGGCTGTCAATATTCAATTTTGCTATAAGATTAATTATGCCTTGACCAGGTGACCTGCCCTCTATTTTTAATTTGAAAAATAAGGGGCTGTCACCTATCATATATTCCTGTGCAAGCCCCGACCCCCATGCTCAAGCAGTACCGTGACATCAAGGCGCGCCACCAGGACGCCATCCTCTTTTTCCGCCTGGGTGATTTTTATGAGATGTTCTTCGAAGACGCCACCCAAGCCTCTTCCATTTTAGACCTGGTCCTCACTTCCCGCGGCCACGATGCTTCGGGCAAGGTCCCCATGTGCGGGGTGCCGTATCATTCCAGCGAAAATTACATCGCCAAACTCATCAAGGCCGGCAAGAAAGTGGCCATCTGCGAACAGGTCGAAGACCCTGCCCTGGCCCAGGGCATTGTCAAGCGCGACGTGATCCGCATTATCAGCTCCGGGACCTACCTGGATGAATCTGTGGATTCCCGTTACCTGATAAGCATCTCTCCCGGCAAAACCTTTGGCGTGGCTTTTATCGATAACTCCGGTGGCACCATCTTTGCCAATGAGCTTCTCCTGCACCAGACCATCGAGCTTTTGGCCAAGCTCCCGGTTTGCGAATGCCTCTATCCCGAAGCCCAAGAAGATGTGATCAAAGACCTTTTTTCCCATCCCCTGGTCAAAATGCGCGCCATTGCCTTAAGCCCCAGGGGCGATTGGGCCTTTAACAACGCGATGGCCCACAAAAGCCTCTGCGATCATTTTTCCGTGCAGTCCCTCAAAGGCTTCGGCGTCGACGATCTTCCCCTGGCCCAGGGCGCTGCGGGCGCCTTGCTGGAATATTTAAAGACCATGAACAAAACCGGGCTCAAGCACATCGACCGCATGGGCCTTTATACCCAAAACGATCATGTGTTTATTTCCCCTGCTGCCCATTACGGCCTGGAGCTGGAGTCCCTGCTTTCAACCATCGATCTGACCGCAACGCCCATGGGCCGAAGGGCGCTGCGTTTCTGGCTGTACCATCCGCTCAAGGACACGGCCGCCATCCGACTGCGGCAGGAAGCCGCCCAATCATTGGCCGGCAACCGTCCTCAAGCCGGACATTCGCCGTTGCTCGTGCGCCTTGGAGAATGCCTGAAAAATATGCCGGACCTGCAAAAGGCGCTTTCCAGGATTTCCTGCGGCTGCGGTTCCATCAAAGATATTTTGAATATACGCCAGGGCCTGCTGCGCGTGCCCCTGATCGCCGAAACCCTGGCAGGCACGACCAACCCCCTTTTGAAAATCAATGACCTGACACAACTGCGCGAGCTGCTGACAAAGACCATCAACCCCGACGTGCCGCTGGCCAAGCCCGAGGGCAGAATGGTCCAGCCCGGCATCGACGCGCAATTGGATGAGCTTAAAAACATTCTGGAAAACGGCAGGGTTTGGCTGGCCCAATACCAGGCCCGGGAGATCAAGAAAACAGGCATTCCGTCGCTGAAAGTAGGATTTACCACCGTCTTCGGATTTTATATCGAGATCTCCAAAGCGCGCTCCCAAAAAGACGTGCCTGCCGGCTACGTGCGCAAGCAGACCCTGGTCAACGCCGAGCGCTACATCACCCCGGAGCTCAAAGAATATGAGGAAAAATTCCTGACCGCCCAGGACAAAATTTTGAACATCGAAAAACGCATCCTGGACCAAATGGAAAAAGAAATATTGGCGCAGGCGGCCGGACTGCACGAAGTCTGCAATCAATTGGCCCATGTGGATTGTTTGTTTGCGCTGGGGACGCTGTCCCTATGGGACCGTTATATTTTCCCGCAAATCAATGATTCCGCCGTCCTGGAGATCAAGGAAGCCCGCCATCCGGTCGTCGAAAAGACAGTGACTGAAAATTTTATCGCCAATGACCTTTTGCTGGACACCGGCGACAATCACCTGGTCATTTTAACGGGCCCTAATATGGCCGGCAAATCCACCTATATCCGCCAGAATGCCATCTTAGTGATCATGGCCCAGATGGGCGCCCCCATCCCGGCGCAGGCGGCCACGATCGGTGTGGTCGACAAAATTTTTACCCGCATCGGCGCCCACGACGATATTGCCAAAGGCCAAAGCACCTTTATGGTGGAAATGACCGAAGCCGCCGACATCCTCAACAACCTGACCCCCCGTTCGCTGGTCATTTTAGACGAGGTCGGCCGCGGCACCTCAACCTCCGACGGGTTGAGCCTGGCCTGGGCCCTGGCCGAGCACATGCATGTCCAAAACGTGCGTACGCTTTTTGCCACCCATTTCCATGAGCTGATTGCCCTGGCCGGCCAGTTCACGGGCGTCAAAAACTACAATGTGGCGGTCCGCGAATGGAAGGACAAGATCATCTTCATGCACAAGATCGTGCCCGGAGGTTCGGATGATTCCTATGGGATCTACGTGGCCAAATTGGCAGGCATCCCTGAATCCGTGATCAAACGTTCCAAGGAGATCCTCTCGCAACTGGAGATCGGCACGCCTGATCCTTACCGGAAAGAAGATAAGCAGTTGAGCCTCTTTACTCCGACAGCGCCGGTCCTGGAAGACCGACTGCGCGCGGCCCTGGAAGCCATCGACATCAATACCCTGACACCCGTGGACGCATTAAAAAAATTGGATGAATTGAAAAAGCAATTATGAACAGCGTGCGCGTCCTTGCCCCTGATGTCATTGCCAAGATCGCCGCCGGAGAAGCGGTGGACCGCCCTGCGGCCGTGGTCAAGGAGCTTTTGGAAAATGCCCTTGACGCCGGAGCGACCAGTGTTGAAATCCATCTCAAAGAGGCGGGCAGGGAACTCATCCGCATCAAGGACAACGGATCAGGCATCAGCCGCGAAAATTTAGAAAAAATATTCCAACGCCACGCCACCAGCAAGATCGCCGGCATCGAAGATCTGGAAAAACTGCGTTCGATGGGCTTTCGCGGAGAAGCGCTGTATTCCATTGCCGCGGTCAGCGACGTCACCCTGGCCACCCGGACCGCGCAGGAAGACGGCTGGCAGATCCATTGGCGGGGCGGGGCCAGGCAAAACCTGCAGCCGGCGGCTTTAGGCCAGGCCGGAACGGACATTCAGGTCGCGGAACTTTTTTTCAACACCCCTGCCCGCCGGAAATTCCTTAAAAACAATGCTTCCGAGATGCATCAGGTCCTTAACGTCGTGCTTCCCTATGCCTTGATCTATCCGCACCTGCGTTTGGTACTCACCCATGGCGAGCGCACTCTTCTGGACCTAAAACCCTCCCCTTCAGCCGTTGACCGGGCTTGCGCCGCCCTTAATGTCGCGATGGAACACTGGCTTCAAACAGACCAGGAATATGTGGAAGAAAAGATCCGCATCAAAATGGTCCTGGGCGATATCAACATCCAGCGTCCGAGGAGGGATCTGCAGTTTATTTTTGTCAATGACCGGCCGGTGGAAAACAAAAACCTGCAATTCAATCTCAACGACATCTATAAACTCATTCTGCCGCCGGGAGTTTACGGGGCCTTCATTGTGAACATCCTGCTGGACCCCGCCGACGTGGATGTCAATATCCACCCCACCAAACGCGAAGTGAGGCTCAAAAATGAAGCCAGGATCATCAGCTTATTGCGGCGCATGACGGAATATCAGCTCATGCATAAAGGTAACCCCAAACATGTGTCATTCCCGAACGCTTCTGTCGGGCATGACACGAAAATGCTTAGCGATTCATGCGTGCGTCGGGTGGCCGAGGGAGGAGCCTCCCCGCCGAGCGCAGGCTTTTACGAGCACGGCGGGGAAACCCGAGGACAGGACCCGACGCTGCTAAACACGTACAATGACACGGAGGAGATGCGCGATTTTCAACTCTTCGGTCAAGACAACACCCTGCGCTCCAAATTTGCCGGGGCGCGGTATGTGGGAGCCTTCCTGCAGAAATTTCTCATTTTTGAAGCAGGCCAGTCCCTGCTAATCGTTGACCAGCACGCGGCCCAGGAACGCATCATGTTCGAGAAATTCAAAAACCAGATCGATCGTGCCGGGGTGGAAACCCAGCCTCTGCTTCATCCCCTGCCGGTCAAATTGACCCCCCAGGAGAAAATTGCGTGGGAAGAACTGCGGGAAAAATTGACTGCTCTGGGCATTGAAACCACCCAATTCGACGATGATACGATCGCCGTGCAGACCCAGCCTTTATTGCTTAAGAACATCGAAGCGGTGGTGCGCGCGCTCTTGGCCGGCGGGGACGTGCCGCGGATGGACCGGGACGCCCTGGCCCGCCGCGCCTGCAAAGCTTCCGTTGTCGCGGGCGACAAGCTCGACGCCTCCCAGGCCGATTACCAACGCAGGCAACTTCTTGAATGCCAGGACCCCTTCAGTTGCCCTCACGGCCGGCCGACCCTGATCGAAGTCACCCAGGACTTCCTGGACCGGCAATTTCTTAGATCCTAGATGTCAACGCCTCACGCCCACCACTTGCTTTTTATTTGGTCAAAGCAATTGGCGGTGATATACTCGCCGATCTTGACCTTGTTTTCATCCCTCATTTCGGTAA
>JAGWKL010000006.1 GCA_028865345.1 Candidatus Omnitrophota bacterium
GCATCAAAGCCTTACGATGGCTTTTGCAGCACAGGCACGCTCCGCTAACCGAGGCGAAACTTTTAAAATTGCATACCATTATGACCATTGATCTTTTGCCGCAGGAACATTGTGGCCGCTATAGAACCATACAAAATTATATTATCAATGCAAGAGGGCAAATCATTTATACACCAACAGAGCCATCAAAAGTCAAACAGAGGATGAAAGAGCTCTTTATATGGCTAAAACGGCACGAAGCAGAGCATCCCATTTTTCGCAGCGCTATTTTTCATTATGAATTTGTAAATATACACCCATTTGTTGATGGGAATGGGAGAGTGGCCCGTGCCACATCCCAATGGATATTATTTGCTGATAACTATGACCCTTTATGGACCTTAGGATTGGATGAGTATTTCGCGCAGGATAGAGCTAAATATTACGATATGATCCAGCAAACCCATGAGATGGATAATGATTATACTTATTGGATTGAGTATATCGCTAAAGGTTTGTTGGAAGCGATCCAACGTGTTTCCGGAAGGCTCAAGGAAGAGAAGCGGAAGTTTCAAATCGCGTTGACCCCTAAACAAAATGAGTTGTTAAATTTATTGGAAAAACAGGGGGTTTTGGGATCAGCAGAAATTTGTAAGCAAATGAAGATCAACCGAGCCCGTGTTAATCAACTAGTTGCCCCCTTAGTTAAGAGAGGCATAGTAATAAAGGAAGGAACGACAAGGGCAGCAAAATATAGGCTGAGCTAGAGACCGTTGTTACGACTTTGAGATATTTTGATACGGCTTGTGAAGTAATCTTGCGAATTGGTGGTGGATTTGGTGGTGAAACGCCATAATAGCGTCGATCCAATAGCCTTTCCGGTTGGGGCTATTTTTATTTAACCTTTTGAGACTATACTGACCTTATCCCGTTAAATAAAGCCATTCGCATGGATTCCAACCTGGCCGGGCAGTGTTTATGCCGGCATAGGAACTAAGTTTTTAAATTTGAATATATTTTCAATGTCCATGACCCATGCCGCCGCTCATATGAAGCATGCCGGCAGGGGAGCTGGGCATATGGTTTTCTGCATGCTCGTCGGCATGGCTTTGTATATTGGCATTCCCGTGGATTTCTACCGGTTCTTTTTCCTTGAGCTGTAATTTTACGCCCAAGTCTTGGGATATGCGGCCCCAGCCTTCATGGTTATTGCGCATCCCCATGATTTTATCGATATTGGCATCATCGATGCCGCCAGGCATTTGTTTGGAGAGGGTCAGAACGTGGCGGATTTCGCCGTAACCCAATTTTTGTGCGCGCAGGGCGTCGATGCGGCGTTTGGGGACATTGAATTCTTGGGCCAGTTCCTGGTCCAGCTTTTGATTATCCTGCAGTGTTGATTTCTGGTCCGGGTCTGCTGCATGGGTTAAATTCGGGACCACCATGACACACAGCACTGTTAACAAAATGGATATTAGTGATCTCATAGACTGCTCCTTTCAGGGCAGGTTGTTAGAACTTTATACCGGCTCCGAAGGATATGCTTATATCAGGGCTGCCTTCGGACAACCCGATTCCTAAATCACTGAAAATATCCACCGGAGGCGTCAGCTGGTAGTCTCCGCCGATAAAAAGGGTACGGGGATTGGAGGTATCGCTGATGATGGCCGTGCTCTCTTCATAATAGAGATGGGCCCATATCTGGCTGGTGACTTTGTACCCTGCACCGACATCATAGGTGAATTGGTTTTTCAGGTCTTCCCCATTGGGGCTTCCTACGAAGGTATAGTAAAGATTGGAGAAGACCTGCCAATAATCGCCCAGGCTTTTGCTTAGCTCTGTTCCGATGGTGTCATCGAATTTTCCGGTCCCCAGGCCTTTTTTATCATCAGCCGTGGGCAGTTTGACCTGGTCGATCAAGGACATATTGAACGGTTTGGAATCCGTCTCTTGTAAAAGATAGTAGCTGCCTTTAAGCAGAATATCGCCCAGACCGCTGGCGGTGGTGGTGCCATCGGTGGCATGGCTGGTGCGGACCCCCCGGCCGTTGATGAGGGTGACACCAGGCCCGCTTTTTTTATAGGCATAGGGGATGGTGAGGTCTAATTTCCCTTGGGAGAAATACCGTGAAACTGTCACCGGAATATAGACCGTATCTGTGGTGGTGCCTGTGCCAAAATCCCCTGTGGCATAGGTTACCGATGAAGTGGCTCCCCATGGGTAGGAAGGATTACTTGGCACAGGCGCTGGGGTGGAATCAGCCTCGGAAGCAGAAACGCCATTCTCCTGATTATACTGGGCCCATGCCTGGGGACACATGACTACTACGAGCATACCTGACAAAAGTATTTTTTTCATAGTCCCTCCTGGAATTTGTTTTTGCTGGTTGGAGGATAACAAGAGCTAAATGAAGGGAAGATGAATAAAATATTAAATTTTACCCGAAGGGGATTTTTAGACGGGGGCAGCAGGAACCAATTCTTTCTGTTTATAATATTTTGCGACATATTTCTGAAGCGCAGTATAGCCTTATTTTTTCAGTTTCAATCAATAAAATACCTGGTATACTCAATCAAAAGGAGATGTTTATGGCGCCCTATCAAGCTACTGCCGAAATTTTTATGACCGCCTTTAAAGCCCTGCCTGCCAAGGAGCGCAGCACCTTCTTGACAAAATTACTGGAAGACAATTCCCTGCGCGAGGATATCATTGATCTTGCAGTTGCCAAGAAGCGAAGTCATGAAAAGACCAAACCTTTCCGTAGTTTTCTTAAATCGATCGGCAAGGGTTGATTGATGAAATATGCCGTTGAGATAACTTCCAGCGCTCAGCGTCAGTTTAAGAAGCTGCCAGAATCAATTCAAGAAAGTCTCACCCCTAAAATCCTATCGTTAGAAGAGAATCCGCGACCGGTTGGTACAAAAAAGTTACAAGCTTCGGACTATTATCGTATCAGGGTTGGGAATTATCGGGTCATTTATTCCATTAATGACAAGGCATGTTTGGTTAAAATATTGGATTTAGGCCATCGTAAGGACATTTACCGCTAATTTTGGTGGTGGGTTTGGTGGTGAAACGCCACAATAGCATCGAGCCAATAGCCTTTCCGGCCGGGGTTAGTTTTATCCTTGCCACGGCCGGCCGGGAGTGGTATCGTAAAATCATCAAATCCTCCAAAATCCTCCATATACGCAAGAAGAAATGCTGCCGGTGCGGCAAGCCTGTTGCAAATGACCGTTCAATATATTGCCCGACATGTTCCAGGTTTGCCTTTCGCATGAAGGTCAGACGGTATCCGCCGGAGGTCGTTAAAGCGATTTGGGCGTATATCAAAAAATACGGTTATGTCTGCTATTACACGGGGATGCTGCTTAACATGACCGATCCTGAAAGCCCGTGGTTTTGCGTTTTTGACCATTGGGCGCCCCATGATCCAACCAAGATCGTCATCACCTGCGCGTTAATCAACGGCATGAAAACAGACCTCGCCGAAAAAGAGTTTTGGTCCATCGTCAGGGCGCTGGCCAACTTTAAGCGGCATCATATCCCGCTAAGAAAAAGAAGGCTTGAGTTTTGGGACCATGATTACGCCCTCGCAGGGCCTGAATCAGCCCTTAGCAGCCCGATTTTGCCGACGCGTGGGACGGGGATATGCGACATTTGCGGCAAGCGGCTTAAAAGCATAATGTTCACCTATTGCCCCAGATGCGCCAAAATTGCCGTCCGGCTCAAAAGCGACGGCAAACATTATTCGCCCCAGGCCGTGGAAGAGGTCATCAGCTATATGCGTACAAAAGGCTTTGTCTGTTATTTCACCGGCATGCGCCTGAACATCACCGATCCGACAAGCCCGTGGTATCTCGTCTTCAACCGTTTAAGGCCCGGAGATAACAGCAAAATCGTGCCCACCTTTGCCTTGTTAAGCGTCATGAAGTTGGACTTGACCGAAGATGAATTTTGGTATTACGTCGAGGCGCTGACTGACTATAAAGACAAAGGCACAAAGATCCGCAAAAGAACACCGGTATGCTGGAACAGACGTTACCCGATCGAGGAGGAGTTAAAAGGGTATACTGAAACTGATCTTTAGAACAGATAGAAGACTTAAGGATGCGTTCTAAGCATATTGACCTGCCGCAAAACCGGATGCCCAAGCCCATTGAAAGTTAAATCCTCCCAAATGTCCGGTGACATCCACGACTTCACCAATAAAATATAATCCCGGGATCTTTTTGGTTTCCATTGTCTTTGAGGAGAGTTCATCCGTATCGATCCCCCCAACGGTGACTTCCGCCTTGGCGTAGCCTTCAGTCCCTTCGGGAATAATTTCCCAATTGTTAAGACGGTTTCCTGTTTTTTGCAGTTGATCCAGGGAATAGTTGTTTAAGGGTTTGTTCTCCAGAAAATGATCGCACAGGACATCAGCCAGGCGTAACGGGAGATAATCCTTAAGAAAGTTTTTCAAAGAAACCGTTGCTGTCCGGCGGGCTTTGAGAACCGCGGACATATCATGATCAGGGACAAGATTGATGGACAGGGGTTTCTTAGGCTCCCAATAAGACGATATCTGTAAAATGGCCGGGCCGCTTAAGCCTTTATGAGTGAATAAAATATTCTCGCGAAAATTCCTGTTTTCAAAACTGACGAGAGCATCAAGGGAAACGCCGGAAAGGTCTTTAAAGATCCTCAGGTCTTTTTCCTGAAGGGTCAGGGGCACAAGACCCGGTTTGCAGGGGTTGACCTTGATATCAAATTTTTGGGCGATCTGATAACCCATATTTGTGGCCCCCAAGCTTGGAACAGAAAGCCCTCCGGTGGCGATGACCAGACTTTGAGACCGAAGTTCCTGCTGAGGGGTGGTAAGGGAAAAAAAGTCTTTGGGTGCAATGTCCATGACCTTGGCCCCAAGAAAGATATCCACGCCGTATCGGAGGCATTCTTTTTTAAGCAATCCGATGATATCCTGGGCGCTTTTGTCACAGAAAAGCTGGCCCAGTTTCTTTTCGTGAAAAGGGATTTTATGATTTTCGACCATCTTGCAGAATTCTTGAGGGCCAAAGCGTGCCAATGCCGACTTGGCAAAATGCGGATTCTTGGAAATGAAGTTGCCGGCGGTTGTGTGAAGGTTGGTGAAATTGCAGCGGCCGCCGCCGGAAATACGGATCTTCTTGCCCACAGCTTCATTGTGCTCCAGGAGAAGAACGGACCGGCCCCGTTTGCCGGCTTCTATGGCGCACATGAGGCCGGCCGCCCCTGCGCCGATAATGATAACATCCTTTTGGATAGGACTGTCTTTTCCCATGTAAGATATTGTGGCACAAGTTCATTTATAACAAATACAAAGATTTATAAAATATTTTTTAGGGGGCGGCGTTGGTTGTGAGACCGTGTCATGGCAATGAGCAAACGGCCTTTTTGGCCGGGGACATTGATGACATAACTATGTGTAATGGAACAACTTGCAAGTTGGTCTTATTGGGATTAAAATAAAATATATGAAAGAATCGACATTTAGAATTCTGTTGATCGTCGGCTGCATTTTTATGACGCTCCTCATCGCCTTTTTGAATTACCTTGCCGGCTATGAATGGGGATTCGCGATATTTTATCTTGTGCCGATCTGCGTGGCATCATGGTATGGCGATTTGTTACTTGGTGTTTTTACGGTGTTTTGTTCTACGACGTTCTGGCTGTTTGCAGAAATAGCAACGGGGCATCACTATAGCTTTTTTTTGATCCCGTATTGGAACGCCTGCATGCGGGGGCTTCTTTTTCTTATTATCAGCATCCTCATCCACCATTTAAAAAAATCCCTATTAAAGGAAAAATTATTTGCCCGTAAAGATTTTTTGACCTCAGCCGCCAATACTAAAGCTTTTTATGAGTCGGCGGAAATGGAAATCATACGTTCCCAGAGGTTTAAGCGCCCTTTTTGCCTTGCCTATATCGATTGCGATAATTTTAAACAAATTAATGATCGTTTGGGGCATTCCGCAGGGGATAATTTTCTAAAAGAAATGGTGCTTGTGATGAATAAAAATGTCCGTAAGACGGATACAGTGGCCCGTTTGGGGGGAGATGAATTTGCCATACTATTTTCGGAAATGCCTGGAAACGTCGCCAAAGAAATTATCATAAGGATCGGTAGGGAGCTAAAAGAGGCGGGCAAGGTAAAAAAATGGCAGGCGACATTCAGCATAGGGCTGATCTCTTTTGCGATCGCCCCTTCCAGTGTTGATGAGGCTTTAAAAAAGGCAGATGGGTTGATGTATGATGCTAAAAAAAGCGGCAAGAATCGAATGATGTTAGAACTCTCCCCCAATAGCAGGGAAGAAGTTGTTCTGGGCTGATCCCTGATGGATCCGTTAACGCAGGGCCCGCCCGGCAGGCCTGAGCATCTTTTTCCGGTTAAAAAAGATGAGCAGGATACCGGCAAAAAGGCAAAGCAGTATCGTCGGCGGCTCCGGGGTCGCTATCACGAGCTGGGCCTGGGCCGGCGCGCCGTTGGTATTGTACATTTGAAGGATATCAACGCCGTAGGCGCCGTTGCTGGGGGCAAACGCCGCCGAACTTCCGCCCAGATCGGTGATGGCAAGATTGTAATAGGGGTCGCCGGATATGGACGGAAAGCCGCCAAGGATCGTTTGGCCTTGAAACGCCCAGAGGGCGGACTGAAGCTCGCCGTTGTCGGCCTTTCGGGTGGCGGCATCCGTATAATCGTAGCCGGACAGGGTGCCGGTGGCAAATTGGTCATAGAGAAACGCCGTGCCCATGGTCAGCTTCTGGCCGGTGCTTTCCGTGTCGGTCAGAACATAGGAATATTTAGTGCCGGGATAAAAGTCCACGGTTGATTGGACGCAGAAGGTTTCAAACCCTCCATTCAGGATCGCTGACGGCGCATAGTTGTCCAGGAAATTGTTGGGGGTCGTGTGGGCGGTGAACTCGCCGCCGTCCCTATAGGAATAGATGTTTTGATCCAATATAACGTTTTGCGCCCTGGCCGTCGAAAGTCCCGCCAGCAACATGCCTGCTGCTAAAAGTATTTTGTTGATTTTCATAATTATCCTTTTGCGTCTAAGTTGGTTACGCCGGTTGACAAATGTGTATAGGCCTTAATTTAAAGGCTCAATAAACTTAGAATAACGGCTGCGAAAACGCTTTCTTCCAAGGGTATGGTGAAGGTATAACATGTTTTTGATGAAAATGCCAATTTATTTTTTGACGCCGCTTATCCGAATTTTTAACCGGACCATGGAAACGGCGGTCCTGGATGAACACAGATCCGCCGGTTGTTTTATATCCCCCTTATCAGGTATACTTTAAGCAGGTGAAGGTGGACCTTAGACTATGGGCAGCCAGTTGCTCAAATTCAAGATTCTGACCATTCCCCATCTTCTGCTTTTCTTTGTCTTCTTTTCAGCCCCTTGTTTTGCCGGCGAAGTCGATATGGACCTCTTCGGATTCACCTATCATTTGCATAAAAAGGGCGCCGTACGCAACGCCCCTTTAAAGCTGGATGAAAAAGGTTTCGCGGTGTTCAATCCCGGCCTGGGCCTGGGGTATGATTTCCGCCCCGACCGGCACACCGACGGCTTCTCGGCCGTGGTGCACGGCGGGATCTTTGAAAACTGCAACAATCATCCGTTCACTTTCGCCGGAGCAGGGGCCAGGTACAGAAAATATTTCAACAAAACGACCTTTGTGGAGACCAATGTCCTTGGCGTGTTGACGTACGGCAATGACTCGGACGACAAAGATTATAAATTGACGCCCACCCCGTATGTGAATATCGGCGTCGGCCATGATTACGGCAGATATTCGGTCACGTATTATGTCAGCTATATCCCCAAAGGCAGCGGCGGGGGCATCACCAAAAGCACGGACATGCTGTTTTTCAGCGCCGCGGTGTCGTTTTAGAAAATTTATACTAAACCCTTGATTTGGAGCTGCCGGTCTTTAAGATACATCTATGGGGCGGATCATTTTCCTGCTGGCTTCACTTTTGGTGATCGTCATTAATGGTGTTCTTGCCCCTGTTTTTCCCCGCATCTGGTATTCCATGTTTTTTTTCGGCCCGGTGATCCTTGTGGGGTTGATGGACATGTTCCAGCAACACCATGCCATCCGCCGCAATTTTCCCATCATCGGCAATTTCAGGTATCTGCTGGAGTTTTTCCGTCCGGAAATCAACCAGTATTTCGTCGAATCCAACACTTCGGGGACCCCGTTCAACCGGCTGGACCGTTCCCTGGTCTATCAGCGGGCCAAGGGCCAGCTGGATACCCTGCCCTTCGGGACGCAGAAGAATGTTTATGAAGTCGGCTATGAATGGGTGACCCATTCCATCATGCCGGCGCATGTCGACCCCGCGTCGCTGCGGGTGGTGATCGGGGCTTCCCGCAGCAAGCCGTATCAGGCGAGCATCTTTAATATCGGCGCCATGAGTTTCGGCTCATTGAGCAAGAACGCGGTGATGGCCCTTAATCAAGGGGCCCGCATGGGAGGCTTTGCCCAAAACACCGGCGAGGGAGGCCTGACCTCCTACCACCGGCAGGGGGGCGATTTGATCTGGCAGGTCGGCACGGGGTATTTCGGCTGCCGCGACCATGACGGTAAATTCTCGCCGGAGCGTTTCGCTGAAAACGCCTCCCTGCCCGAAGTCAAAATGATAGAGCTTAAAATTTCCCAGGGGGCCAAGCCCGGCCATGGAGGGATTTTGCCCGCGGAGAAGGTCACCGAGGAGATCGCCCGGTTCCGCGGGGTCGAAAAGGGCAAAAGCGTGATATCCCCGCCCGGCCACTCGGCCTTCTCGACACCTTTGGAGCTCGTGGGCTTTATTGAACGGTTGAGGGAACTTTCCGGCGGAAAGCCGGTGGGGTTCAAGATATGCGTCGGCAAGCCGCGGGAATTCATGGCCATTTGCAAGGCCATGATCAAAACCGGCATCACGCCGGATTTCATCACCGTCGACGGCGGCGAAGGAGGGACCGGGGCGGCGCCGCTGGAGTTTTCCAATTATGTCGGCTCTCCGCTGAATGAGGGCCTGGTGTTTGTCCATAACGCTCTGGTCGGGTTTGCCCTGCGCGGCAAGGTCAGGATCATTTCGTCGGGCAAGATCAATTCGGGCTTCGGCATCATCAAGCACATGGTCATGGGCGCCGACCTGTGCTATTCTTCGCGGGGCATGATGCTTGCCCTGGGCTGCATCCAGGCCCTGAAATGCAACACCAACCATTGCCCAACGGGCGTTGCCACCCAGGACGCCTCCCTGGTCCGCGGCCTGGTGGTGGCCCAGAAAAATAAGCGGGTGGCCAATTTTCATAAGGCGACGGTCAAAAGTTTTGCCGAGATCTTGGGAGCGATGGGTTTTCACGAGCCCAAACAATTAAGGCCCAGGCATTTGATGCGGCGCATCTCGCTTTCCCAGGTCAAAGACTACAGCGAGATCTATCCTTTTATCGAAGAGGGGGCTTTGCTTAAAGATCCTATCCCTCCGGCATTTGAAAGGTCCTATCGGGCGTCCTGCGCTGAAACATTTGAGCATGTTTGAATCTTTTTTTGATTGCGGCGTTAATTTTTGCTATTATTAGGATCTATATGGCCAGGACCGTTGCTTTATTGATAATGAGTTTTTGCTTTGCTTCGATGGCAGGGGCGGAGACGATCGTGCTTGACTCCGGCCAAACAGTGGAAGGACAGATCATCGCGCGCAACGCTATGAACGTGCTGGTCAATGTCCACGGCACCCCTGAAACTTTTTATTGGGGGGAGGTCGAATCCATCGACGGGCAAAGCGTCGATCTCCATCTGCCGCAACCCGCGCAAACCCCCGCGGCGCAAGAAGGGACCGGGACGGTTCAAGACAAAAAGGCGGTGGCCCCGCATCATGGGGATGCGGAAAAACGCAAGCACCATCCGGCCTCTCCTATAGCGAAAGCGTCGGTACCGGCAAAAGCAGCCGTACCGGCGGCACCGGCGATACCGCCGGCAGCGCTGCAGGCTCTCCATCCTGAATCACCAACGCCCAACGTCATTCCCACAACGGACGGCGGCATCATTGTTGTCACGCATGACAAGATCACAAAATACGACAAAGATCTGCGTGTGATCAAGGAAGTGGACTTAAATAATCATACTTCCCAAGGTTTAAAATAAGCCTTCTTGCGATCTTCCCAAGTCTATAATCAGTAGAAAAGCGCTCACCTTGACACCCAATATGGCGGATGTTATACTTTGCCCCGGTGTCCCAGAGGATGGGACAGGTATCGAAAAAAGACGGTAATATTTATGAATATATGAAAATTTCCATAAACTATTTTATGACAATAGGTTATGTGATCATTAGAAGGATTGCCCTGGTTTTTATCTTGTGCTTTTGGGGTGCCGTACCTTCTTTTGCCCAAACTTTGAGCCAAAATTATATAGATGGGATGAGGTCTTTAACCGTTAATACCTTGATACAATACGGCCAACTGCTCTATGACCGGGGTGACCTTGACGGCGCCCGGGCCGTTTTTGACCACGTTTTAACCTTTAACAG
The DNA here is from genome assembly GCA_028865345.1 of Candidatus Omnitrophota bacterium. GTDB lineage: Bacteria > Omnitrophota > Gorgyraeia > Zapsychrales > Fredricksoniimonadaceae > JABDGZ01. The sequence goes on from JAGWKL010000006.1 coordinate 10,520, forward strand.
CCATCAGGCCCAGGCATTGCAGTACCTTAAGGAGATGGGTTATACGCCTCATGTTTCCGTGGTTCCCAAGCCTAAGCCGCCGGCACCTGAAATCCTTCCCCAAGTTGTCGTGAATGGTCCCAAAATTGTGCCGGTAGCCGAATCAGATAAACGGATCGTGGACGCGGTGAACGTTAAGGATATTGTTAGTTTAAAGAAGGCCATTGAGGCCCAGAAGCGGATCATAGGACAATTGAAAGCCCAGGTCAGGGAAATGAGGGATGGCCTCGCTTCTTAAAAAGGTGTGCCCCATGTATAGAAAATTCAGTATCAGTGTTCTTGCCGTATGTTTTTTTCTTTCCAGCGTCAATTTGAGTCTGGCTGCCCAGGCCATGGATGTGGCGCCGGTCGTCCCCGCGCCCGTGGCCGCGCCGGCGGATGACATCCAATCCCTGAACGAGCAGATGCTTGAGCTTGACCGCCGCAACCGCGACGAAGAGATCGCCATCCAGCAGCTGATCGATCAAAACGACGAGCTCGCCAAGGCGGCCATGGCCCGACGGCAAAATGAGAAGCTGGCCGCCATCGACCAAACCATGATCGGTTACCGTAACGCGCTTTACGCGCGCGACCGGGCCCGCATCGCGGCCAACAGTGAAAACCCGTCGCGGTACAACGAACTGATCGCCCTGACGCAGGACATGGACAACTTGACCGTGCACCATGATCTGGAGGACAAAAGCAGCTTATTGATCGAGAAATACCAGATGCTCGAGATCCTTAAGGATGAAATGGCGCGGATGAACAAAAAACTTTCTCTCCAGGAGGGCGCGCCAAACCAGGACCAGCAAAACAAAATCCAGATGCTCGTCCGCAAACTTGGTGAGATGGACCGGCAAATCAGCCGTTTGGACGCCCTTTTGGCCGTCAAAGACCGGTTGATCGAGCAAAAGCAGCAGCAGGTGGACCTGTTGAAGTCAGAACTTGAAAAGAGGATCACACAGGAGAACCTGGGTCAGACTCCGCCGGACAACAGCGCCGCTTTGGCCGCGAAGGAAGGGCAGATCGCCCGGTTAAATCAAATGATCCGCCAACAAAAGGACCGGATAGCCATGCTGGAGCAGCACGCCAACGCCCCTGTTTCAATCTCGACGGGCGGCATTACGGCCCTGGCGCCCATTGTTGTGAATGATGCCCAGGAGCGCTGGCGCCTGCCGGAGGCGGGCCAGGCAACGCCGGACAACAGCGCCGTCTTGGCTGCCAAGGACAGGCTGATCCGGGACAAACAGCGGCAGGTGGATTTGTTAAAATCAGAACTTGAGAACGTGCTTGCACAGGATAACCGCGGCCAGACCCCGCTACAAGCTGCGCAGACTGAAGACCGGATCACGGATTTGAAAAATAAAATTTTAAGCCAGGCCGCCGACCTTAAGGCCAAGGATGGCACCATCCACTGGTTGAAAAAGGTCTTGGGCGTAGCCGAAAACAAGGCGGAATATTACCGGCTGACCTCTCAGCAGGACCAGGAAGCCCGCCGTAGCGCTGCAGCAGGGGTTGAGGAGCGTTTCAAGCTGGTCAGGCAGTTGATCGCATTACAGCAGCAACAGGCCTCCTTATTGGAAGAAAAGAGCACCCTCGAGCAGGAGCAAACCGCCGCTTTTGACCGGCGATTCAAGGTTTTCGAGAATAAAATCATGGCGTTATTGGCCAGCCATCGAGTCATGGCCCTGGACTGGGAAACCCGTATGCAGGGTTTGCAGGAAATACTCAAACAAAAACAAACACAGGTGGCATCATTAAAGGCGGATTTGGAAGGCAAGATCGCCCAGGAAAAGAATCAGGGCCTGCTCGTGGAGCAGGTGCAGGATCTGACCGCCAGGCTTAAGGACAAGGAAGCGCAGATAGCCGCTATGCAGGCCCAACTCCAGCAGGGGGCGGCGGCCGGCCTCGAGGCGGACACTTTAAAGCAACAATTGGCCTCAGCACAAGATGCGGCTGACCAGTTAAAGGGGCAGCTCGACGCTAAAACAGCCGAGTCCGATCATATGGCCATGCTGATGGCCGATTACCGCAAGAAACTGGAGTCCAGCAACAATGCCTTCAATCAACAGCTTAAGCAGGTGCTGGTCTTAAATAATTATAAGGCCGAGATGGAAAAAGAAATCGAGGCCCTCAATCTCCGCCTGCAACAGAAAGAGGCCCGGGTCGCCCAAGTCAAACAACAAATGTACGATTTACAAAATGCAATGAATGCCAAGGACATGAACATCCAGGCCAAAGACTTAAGCATGGCCATGGTTGAGCACAAGAGGATGAATGATAAGATCAATGAATACCAGGACAAAATAGACCAGTTGCAGGCCACCAACGTCAGGGAGCTCAAGGAGATATCACAATTGAGGGGAGAGCTGGACATGGTTCGTCAAAAGACGGGAGGCCAGGCATCGAGCGACGAGCTGGATTTCCTGAGGGCGGGCCTTAAGAAAGCCACCGGCGAACTGGACCAAAAAAATCAAATGCTCGCGGAAATCAAGGCCCATGCCGCCGAGTATGAAAAAGATTTCGAAGAACAGTCGGCCGGATTCCAGACCCTGAAGGCCCAGCTGCAGGAAGCTCTGCTGGAAATTCACCACAAGAATGAAGATTTGAAATACGACGGCATGGCCATCGCCCGCCTCAAATCCGTTTTGGATAAAGCGGATAAAAGCAAGGCAGGCAGGCTTCAGGAGCAATTGATGAACGCCGAGCAGAACATCAGGGACCTCCAGGCCCAGGTGGACCGCCTGGAATCGTCTTCCAGAAACGATGTAGCCGTACGAAAGATGGAACAGGCCGTGAATAAAATCGATGAACAGGGCCGCATCATCAATCTTTTGACCCGGAGATTGCAGGCCTGCGGGCAGAACGTGAATCTTACCAAGGAGATCAGGGAATAATTATTTCTAAGCAGGGACGAGGGCCTTGATTTTTTCCAAAAGGTCCTGGGCTTTGAGAGGCTTGAGAAGGTAGGCTTTGGCCCCGTAGCGCTTGAATAACGGTTCGGTTTGTGCCATGGAGGTAAGGACAATGACCGGTATTTTGGCCGTTGCGGGGTTGCTTGTTTTACGCCGGATGAAACCATATCCGTCCAGGTTGGGCATCTGGACATCCAATAAAATCAGGTCCGGGATTTTTTGCTGAAGGACGGCCAACGCCTGCACCCCGTCGCCGGCGACCATGACCTCATAGCCGTTGGCCTGCAGCACCCGGTGGACGAGTTCCTGCGAAACACGATCGTCATCAATGACTAAAATGCATTTGGACATTTGTTTTTTAACTCCGGTTGAATGTTTTTATCTTTTAATAAATCGGGGCGTTTGTCAATGAGTTTTTAGACTAAAAAAATATTCCGGCTGCTAAGCTCCTAAAAAGCCGTCCTGTCCAGGCTTCTGTAACCCACCGCCTCGGCGATGTGCCCGGGCTGGATGTCCTCGCTACCGGCCAGGTCGCTGACAGTTCTGGCCACCTTCAGGACTTTGTCATGCGCGCGGGCGGAGAGTTTTAATTCTTCCATCACTGTGAGCAATACATCTTTGGCTTCCTTGGACAACCTGCAGAACTGGCGCAGATGCGGGGTTTCCATATGGGCATTGCAGAATACGGGCAGGCCTTTGAACCTTTGCCATTGAATTTGTCTGGCCTTTGTCGTGCGTTCCTTGATGGCACAGGAAGGTTCCTCGGCCTTTGCCTCGACCAGATCGCGGGTTTTTAAAGGCAGGGCATGCAAATGGATGTCGATCCTGTCGAGGATGGGGCCGGACATTTTCTGGCGGTAGCGTTCGACTTGCAGGGAAGAGCACCTGCAGATTTTTCCTTCCACCCCGTAAAATCCGCAATTGCAGGGGTTCATGGCCGCGATAAGCATGAAACGGCTGGGAAAGCGCAGGCATGCCCTGGCCCGGGCAATGGTGACATGGCCGTCTTCCAGGGGTTGGCGCAAAACTTCCAGCACATGGCGGCTGAATTCAAGGAACTCATCCAGAAACAGGACCCCATTGTGGGCCAGGGTGACCTCTCCCGGACGGGGTCCGGCGCCGCCGCCGATGATCGACACATCGGAAGCGGTATGATGGGGCGCACGGAAAGGCCGCTGCGTGATGATGCCTTCGGCATTTTTAAGCAGTCCGGCTACAGAATGGATTTGGGTGGTTTGCAGCATTTCCGCCGGTTTCATGTCAGGAAGGATGGCGGGTACGCGTTTGGCCAGCATGGTCTTGCCGCTGCCGGGAGCGCCGATAAGGATCACATTGTGCCCGCCGGCGGCGGCCACTTCCAGGCCGCGCTTAATGTATTGCTGCCCTTTGACTTCGCTGAAATCCAATGGATTGGGCCCAGGCCCTTTGAGCAGCTGCTCAAAATCCGTTTTTACCGGCGTCAGCGTCCGGGGATCCGTCAGGAAATTCATCACCTCATTTAAATGTTTTGCCGGGTAGACCGAACAGCCGGCCAGGGCCGCTTCCCTGGCGTTTTCAAAAGGGACGATGAGGCCTTTATAATTTCCGTAAGCCGCGGCCATGGCAATGGACAAAGCTCCCTGGATGGATTGAATGCGCCCGTCCAGGGAAAGTTCGCCCAAGAACGCGTAAGGGCTTAAGGAAGCAAGGGGTATCAATTCCTGCGCCGCCAAGACGCCCAGGGCAATGGCAAGATCATAATGAGGCCCTTGCTTTTTGGTGTCCGCGGGCGCTAAATTGATGGTGATCCGCTGGGCCGGGAATTCAAAGCCGCTGTTTTTGATGGCGGCGCGGATGCGCTCACGGCTTTCTTTGACGGCATTGTCCGGCAGGCCGACGACGGTGATGTTGGGCAGACCACAGCTGATGTCCACTTCAATGGCGACAGGATAAGCTTCCAGGCCGCAGAGGCCGAACGACGCAATTCGGGCCAGCATAGGGAGAACCAGAGGAAGGGGGAAGTTGAATTTTGACTTCAAGCGGCATGGGGGCTTTGGGGGGACACCGAAGCTTCATTTGCATTTTTGCCGCAGCAAGATATAATGTAAGCCTAACATAGGGAAAAATACCTTGTCAAGCACCAAACGTTTAAGGCGCCTTAAAGCATTTCATGTCTGGTTTATATCCACATTCGTTTTTTCCGGAAATTTTTCATAACCGGATCTTTTTGACGACCACGGTTGTTTGGGTCCTGGCCCAGACGATCAAGGTTTTCCTCGGGGTCCTCAGGGAAAAAAGGTTTAACTTCCGATGGTTTATCGGTACCGGCGGCATGCCTTCCAGCCACGCGGCCGGGGCCTCGTCGCTGGCTACGTCGGTGGGGCTGGAGTACGGCTTTAACTCGCCCCTTTTTGCAGTGGCCGCGGTGTTTGCCCTGGTGACCATGTTTGACGCCCAGGGGGTTCGCCGGGCCACCGGTTATCAGGCCACCATCCTGAACAAGATGATGGATGACATTTATTGGAAGGGCCAGATCGAGGAAGAAAAACTTAAGGAACTGGTGGGGCACACGCCCATCGAAGTTCTGGCAGGGTTTGCTTTCGGCGTTATCTGTGCTATGATTCTGTACTAATGATGGAGGATTATTTATGAACCAGAAAATTTTAATCGGCCTGATCGTGGGCCTTGTATTGGCGGCAGGAGCTTTCGCCGTTATTCATCACCACAACTCGGCAGCCGCTTCCCAGGAGTCGGCGGGGACCAGCGTCCCCGTCAACCAGCTTTTGACCCAGGCCGCCCAGTATGAGGCCCAGGGGAATTTATTGGGGGCCAAGCAAGATTACGACCAGATCATCAATAATTACCCGGACTATGACAAGATCCAGGATGTGCAGGACAAGCTGGGCGTGTTGAACATTAAGCTTATTTTTTCGCCGGCCCAAATCCCGTCGGACACCATATCCTATGAAGTCGTCCCCGGAGATTCCTTAGGGAAGCTTGCCGCCAAATACCATACGACGGTGCAGCTGATCAAAAGGGCCAACGGCTTGACCAGCGATGTGATACGCGCCGGCGAAATGCTGCGCATATGGACGGCGCCTTTCACGGTGCTCGTCAACAAGTCGCAGAACGTGTTGTTCCTGAAGTCCGGGGGGGAAGTGCTCAAGATCTACCGCGTGTCGACGGGCAAAGACAACACGACGCCGGTGGGCACCTTCAAGATCGCCACCAAGATAGAAAATCCGGTGTGGTTCAGGCCCAACGGAGCCCCCGTCCCCGCCGAAAGCCCCCAGAACGAATTGGGCACCCGGTGGATGGGGTTTAATGACCCGCATTACGGCCTTCACGGCACCATCCATCCCGACGAAGTCGGCCAGCAGGCAACGGAAGGCTGCGTGCGGATGGACAACAAGGATGTTGAAGAGCTTTTTGACATCCTTCCCGTCGGTACGGAAGTGGACATCCAGAATTAGGTAAACATTTATGGCCACCCTCGATTTTGAAAAGCCCATCCTCGATCTGGAACATAAAATTGATGATTTGCGCCAGATGGGTTCCAAGCGCGTGACGCTCGAGCCGGAGATCAAGCGCCTGGAAGCCAAACTCGAGAAGCTCAAAAACGATGTCTACAAGAACATGACGCCCTGGCAGCGGGTGCAGATCGCCCGCCACCCCAAACGTCCTTATACGCTGGATTACATCCGCATGATGACCGATGAATTTTTGGAACTCCACGGGGACAGGCTTTATGCCGATGATGCGGCCATGATCGGCGGATTTGCAGTCATCGACGGCCATAAGGTGATGATCGTCGGCCACCAAAAGGGCAGGGACGTCAAGGAAAACGTCATGCGTAATTTCGGCTGCGCCCACCCGGAAGGGTACCGCAAGGCGATCAGGCTGATGCGCCTGGCCGCCAAATTCCGGGTGCCGGTCGTATGCCTCATCGATACGCCCGGGGCTTATCCGGGCATCGGGGCCGAAGAGCGCGGCCAGGCCCAGGCCATCGCGGAAAATCTGCGCGATATGATGGGCCTTGCCACGACCGTCATTGCCGTCATCATCGGCGAAGGCGGCAGCGGCGGCGCTCTGGGAATAGGGGTGGCCGACCATGTCTTGATCTTGCAGCACGCGTATTATTCCGTGATTTCCCCGGAGGGCTGCGCCTCCATTCTTTGGCGCAGCTCTTTAAAAGCGCCGCTGGCCGCGGAAGCGCTGAAACTGCATGGGGAAGATTTGATCAAATTCAATATCGTGGATGAGATCATCCCCGAGCCTTTGGGAGGAGCCCACCGGGACCCTCAGGGGGCGGCCGATTCCCTTAAAGCGGCGCTCCTGAAACTCATTAAGAAATCTTCCAGCGCCTCCCCTCAGGAACTCCTGGACGCCCGTTACCAAAAATACCGCCGGATCGGCGAATTCATCGAAAAATAATGATAAGCGATATTCGTGAGCTGTCTTTTGACGAGTTGTCCCGTTATTTTGGATCCATCGGCGAGAAAACTTTCCGCGCCCAACAGGTGGCTGAATGGATTTACCAAAAGGGCGTCTGGTCATTTGATGGGATGACCAACCTGCCCAGACCGCTCCTGGAGAAGCTCAAGCGGGATTTTGAACTTAAAGCCAATGCCATCGCCGCAAAGCAGGTTTCCCGGGAAGGCACGACCAAGTTTTTATTTGACCTCCATGACCATGAGAAAATTGAAAGTGTTTTGATACCGACGGCAACACGGACAACGGCCTGTATTTCTTCCCAGGCGGGATGTAAATTCGGCTGCAAATTTTGCGCCAGCGGCATCGGAGGATGGTCGAGGAATTTAACCTGCGCTGAAATCGTCACCCAGGTCCTGCATGTCAAAGAAGAGGCCTTAAAGCATAAGAGACCGTTAACCAATATCGTTTTTATGGGAACGGGCGAGAATTTTGATAACTACGATAATTTAATGAAGGCCATCCGCATCATCAATTCGGATAAAGGCATGAACATAGGCGCCAGGCACATCACCATTTCGACGGTCGGCGTTGTGCCTAAAATCAGGGAGTTGGCCCAGGAGGGGTTGCAGGTGGAATTGGCCATTTCCCTGCACGGGTATGATAATGCGTCGAGAAATGTGCTCATGCCGGTCAATAAAAAATATCCCTTCGATGAACTGATCGCCGCCTGCCGCGAATATGTCCGACTGACCAAACGGCAGATCACGTTTGAATACATTCTTATCAAGAACGTGACTTGTACGGAGAATGCCGTACAAAATCTTAAAAAGGCTTTCAAGGGCCTGATTTGCAAAATGAATCTTATTCCCTACAACCCCGTCTCCGAATTTGATCACAAAACTCCTTCCAAAGAAGAAATGGCTGACTTTAGAGACCGTTTGGAGGAAGCGGGAATTCACGCCACCATCCGTACGCCCCGCGGCAAAGATGTCAATGCCGCCTGCGGGCAGTTAAGGCACCAGGCGGATCAATAACATTATTGGGACGTGGAATTTTGCTGCTGTTGCTGGCCGGCCATCTGTTTGATCAATTCCTGCATGTGAGGATTATTCATCAACTGTTGAATGGCGGGATTGTTGGCCAGGGCCTGGTAATCATGGCTGGTGACGGCCTGCATGACGGCAGGGTCCTGGAGCGCCTGTGCGATTTGAGGGTCTTGCGCCATTTGCATGATGATCTGCATGTCCTGGGGATTGGACATCAACTGCTGCTGGGTGTTCGCGAGCCGCTGGTCAAAGGACGAGCCTTGAGAAGCGCCGGAGGACGCCGCGGGAGCGGCAGTACCCGCAGGCAACGTGCCGGCGGCTGCACTGCCGTTGGTGATGCTGGCCACGTCGCCGGCGGCCACATGAACGTCGCCGATGATCGGCGTTTTAATGACGTAAACGCCGTTATCGATCCCTGAAAGAACACCTTTGATCTGTGAACCATCCTTGAGGGTGATGACCTGCTGGGCGTCATCGGCCCAAGACAAAGCGCTGACGGGCATGGCGAAAAGAGCAAGGATCAGAATATATTTAAACTGCATAGTCGAAGTGTAACATCTATTGGTGCTCTTGGCAATGGGAAAACTCCCTGCTTCCCGGGAGAGTTGAAGGAGTATTGAAGGTTTTGACAAAAAGCGGCCGGGATGTTATATTGGCTTCTTCTTTGCAGGCTTGGATCTGGCCGAGGTTTGGGGCTGTAGCTCAGTTTTGGGAGAGCGCTTCAATGGCATTGAAGAGGTCAGGGGTTCAATCCCCCTCAGCTCCACTTTTATTTTGCCAAGGTGGCGGAACTGGTATACGCGCTGGTCTCAAAAACCAGTGGTCTCACGGCCGTGTGGGTTCAACTCCCACCCTTGGCACTTTCCATTGTAAACCCCTAAAGTCATCGTAGTTGACAATCCTTTCCGCCTCGTCTATCATGGTCTTCTTATGCCGTTGATTTATTTAGACCATGCATCCACCACACCCTGCGACCCCCGTGTCTTCGAGGCCATGCGTCCTTTTTTCTTTGAGCAGGGCGGCAATCCCGCAAGCCCTCACCAGTCCGGCCGCTGGGCGCGCCGCGCCGTTGAAGAGGCCCGGGAAACCCTGGCAGGCTTCATAGAGGCCCAAGGCACGGAGATCATTTTTACCGGCGGAGCCAGCGAATCCAATAATCAGGCCGTTTTTTCAACGGCCGCTGGCCTTAAGGGTAGGGGCAGGCATATCGTTGCCTCGGCCATTGAACACCATTCGGTCCTGGAGCCTCTGCGGCGGCTTAAGCGCGAGGGGTTTGAGGTGAGTTTAATCAAGCCCCGTGCCGACGGGATCACGGCGTACGAGGACATCAAATCCGTTTTAAGGACGGACACCATTTTGGTTTGTCTGGTGCATGCCAACAATGAGATCGGCACCCTGCAGCCCGTCGAAGCAACGGGACGTTTGTGCCGCGAACGCGGCATTCATTTCCTGGTGGATGCGACCCAGACCGTCGGGCACATTCCTGTCAACGTCAAGGACATTTCCTGCGATTTCCTTTCCCTTTCCGCGCATAAATTTTATGGCCCCAAAGGTGTCGGGGCTTTGTATGTCCGCCAGGGGATCGAATGCTCCGCCCTTATTTTGGGGGGAGACCAGGAACGCGGGCGGCGGGCGGGGACATTGAACACGGCGGGGATCGCGGGTTTGGGCCAGGCGCTGAAACTTTGCGGAGAAGAGATGTCCACTGAGGCATCAAGAGAATCAGATTTGCGTGACAGGGTCATTGATGTTGTTTTAAAGGAAATTCCCGCGGCCATTCTCAACGGCCACCGGAACAAGCGCCTGCCCAATAACGCGCATTTTTGTTTTGACGGTGTCAACGGCGAGGAATTGGTCAGCGCTCTGGACATGGCGGGGGTGGCCGTGTCCATGGGATCGGCGTGCACGTGGGGGAGGCTGGAACCTTCGCATGTGCTGAAAGCCTTGGGGCTGGACGACCGCATGGCCTTAGGATCGCTGCGTGTCACCGTGGGACGCCGGACAACTTCAGAAGATATCGAATATTTCTTGAAACAGTTGAAATTAAAAGCGGAAAAGCTGCGGTCATGATGCAGGAACAAATCATCCAATTTTTAAAAGAAAGCGACGGATATATTTCCGGCGAGGAGATAAGCGTCAAGCTTAAGATCTCGCGTGCCGCCATCTGGAAGCACATGCAGGAATTGCGCGCCGAAGGATATGAGATCGCCGCGGTGCCCCATTTGGGTTACCGGCTGGTGGTCTGTCCGGATAAATTGTTGAGTTACGAGATCACCTCCGGCCTGGGCACCAGGACGATCGGCAGACAGGTGGTAGTCCTGGACACGGTGATCTCCACCATGGATGAAGCTTTCCGGATGGGCATGGATAATTGCCCCGAGGGCGCCGTGGTCTGCGCGGAAGCCCAATCCAAAGGCCGTGGCCGGCTGGGCCGCGCGTGGAGTTCGCCCAAAGGAAAAGGGCTGTATTTCTCTGTGGTGCTGAGGCCCCAAGTGCCGCTCAATCAATTGGCGCAGTTGACATTGATGTCGGCCGTGGCCCTGGCCGAGGCCATTGAAACGACCAGCGGCCTTAAGGTGCTTATTAAATGGCCCAATGATATCCTTTTTGAAAGCCATAAGCTGGCGGGGATTTTGACCGAGTTGCGCGCCGAATCCGACCAGGTCAAATTTGTGGTCCTCGGCATCGGCCTCAATGTCAATTCATCTTTGAATCAACTGGCCCCGCAGGCGACCTCCCTGAAGCTGGCCGCAGGACGCAGCTTCAACAGGACGCAGGTCCTCCAGGCTGTATTACGTTGCCTGGATAAGGGATACGCGAGGCTTTTGCGCCATGAGTGGCCCACGATCATGCAGGAATGGCTGAAGCACAGCGCCACCATCAACAAGCGTGTGCGGATCACCGATGCCGCCGGTACCGTCGAGGGTGAGGCCGTTGACCTGGACGGGGACGGCGCCCTTTTGATCCGCAAGGACAACGGTCTTGTCGTCAGGAAAACTGCGGGGGACATTTTTCTGCTGCGATGAACATGGATTTCCTACAAAAAGAACTGCAGGACATCGACGCTTTGGGATTAAGGCGGTCGTTGAAAATATTGGAAGGCCCTCAAGGGCGGTCCGTTTCCATCGACGGCAGGCAGGTGTCGAATTTTTGTTCCAATGATTATTTGGGTCTGGCCGGCGACCGCCGCATCAGGCTCGCCGCGATCAGGACAATCGAAGAATATGGTTTCGGCTCGGGTGCCTCCAGGTTGATATGCGGCAATATGGGGCCGCATGAACAGTTGGAAGAAGAATTGGCGGCCTTCAAGGGCACGGAAAGCGCCTTGGCCTATTCCAGCGGCTATATGGCCAACACCGGCATCATCCCGGCATTGATGGACCGCCATGCGGCCGTGTTCAGCGATAAATTGAACCACGCTTCCATTATCGACGGGATCATTCTGAGCCGGGCCCGATTGTTGAGATACCCGCACCTCGATATGCAGGCGCTGGAGGGCATGTTAAAGACTTGTCCTGCCGGAGGGCGCAAACTCATTGTGACGGACACGGTTTTCAGCATGGACGGGGACAGGGCGCCGCTGAAAGAGATCGTTGGTTTGGGCCGCCGTTACGGGGCCCTGGTCATGGTCGACGAGGCGCATGCCTTTGGGGTATTGGGGGAACACGGCGGAGGATTGGCCGAGGAGCTTGGAATTGTCCATGACGTGGACATTCAGATGGGCACCCTGTCCAAGGCCGCGGGATGTTTCGGCGCCTATGTTTGCGGGACAAAAATTTTACGGGAATACTTGATCAACAAAAGCCGCAGTTTTATTTATACGACGGGCATGCCGCCGGCCCTGGCCGGGGCGGCGCGCGCGGCGGTGCAGATCATCCGTCTAGACGGTTCGTTGCGCCGCAGGCTGCAGGCCAACTCGGATCACCTGCATGAGCGCTTAAAAGCCATGGGATTTGATGTGATGGGTTCCACCACGCCCATTATCCCTATATTGGTCAAAGATCCGGCGGCGGCCAAGGCCATGTCCTTGCGGTTGTTGGAGCAGGGGATGCTGGTGCAGGCCATACGGCCCCCAACGGTGCCGACAGGCACCTCGCGCTTAAGGCTGACCGTGACCGCCGGTCACGACCGGGAGGATTTGGACCGCCTGTTGGCCGCATTCAGGGGTTTATAAACATGGCTTTTTTTAAAACGCAAAGAGGGCTTGACTGGCATTATGAAATTTCCGGTAGCGGCGAGCCTGTCGTGATGGTCCATGGCCTGGGGGCTTCGGGGCGCATCTGGCAGGCCCAAAGGGATTTTTTGCACACGGATTTTCAGGTGCTGACGGTGGATTTGCCCGGCCATGGCCGCAGCGGCTGGATGCCGGTGAGCTTGACGGAAATGGCCGGGGATATCCGCCAAATCCTTCAGAGCCTCGACGTCACGCAATTTTCATTGGCGGCCTCATCCATGGGAGGACTGGTGGCCCTGGAGCTTTACCGGATGGCCCCCCAGGACGTCATGCGCATGTCTTTGGTTGGGTCCGTTCCCAAATTTGCCAAAGGGCCCGGCTATCCGGCGGGCCTGGATCTTGAGAAGATCCGCACCCTGGGCCGTCAATTCGACGGAGATTATGCCTTGATGCTGGATGTTTTTTTCCGTTCCCTGTTTACCATGAAGGAACGCCGGTGCGAACGTTTTAAATGGGTGAAGGCCCTGCGCGGCAAAGAACCTTTGCCCCGAAGGGAGGCATTGAAATATTTCCTGGATATTTTGGAACAAGCGGACCTGCGCGACCGCCTTGCCTCGGTGATCTGCCCGTTGCAGTTTATCACCGGGACGGAGGACTATATCTGCCCGCGTGCCATCATGGATTGGATGTCCGGGCACACGCATAATGCCAGGTTCGATTTCATCGAGGCCGGCGGGCATTTGCCGTTTTTGGTGGAAGCGGCGGAGTATAACCGTTTGTTGGAGGATTTCCTGCTTCATTAGATATGATTCCGGCCATCGACAGTAAAATACGGCGGAGATTCGATGCTTCAGCCGGGCGGTATGACCGCTATACGACGCTGCATCGTCAGATCGCGGAGAGGCTTTTGAGCCGCGTGACCAAGATGCCTGCGCCAAAAATCTGCCTTGACGTGGGCTGCGGCACCGGCTATTTGACGCGCAGGCTTAAGGACTGCTTTCCCCAAAGTGAAATCACCGGCCTTGATTTTGCTCAAGGGATGCTCGAGGCGGCACGTGTCCAAAATCCCGGTATCGCCTGGATCTTGGCCGACAGCCGCCGTCTGCCTTTTTCCGACGGGCATTTCGATGCCCTGGTCTCTAATTTGGCCTATCAATGGGCCGCGGACCTTCCGCAGGCCTTTGGCGAGGCGCGCCGGGTATTGGCGTCCGGGGGAATTCTGGCCTGCACCCTTTTTGGATTTCAGACCTGCCGGGAATTGTTCGAATCATTGGACCAGGCGAAAGCGGGGCAGTTGCAGTTTGCCAGGCTGCCGGACACAAACCAGGTCCGTGAAGCATTGACGCTCGGCGGATTCCGAGAGCCCGGCGTTGACAGGGAAGAAATCAAAATTACGTTTAAAGGCATGCATGAGTTGATGCTTTGGCTCAAGGCCGTCGGCGCCAACAATCTTTTACAGGAAGGTTATCTGGGACCCGAGGCTTTGTTGCGGGCTGCGGCTATTTATAAAGAGAAATTTTCCAATCAACAGGGCGTTGAGTCCACCTTTGAGGTGATTTGGGTCCATGCTCAAAAATAAGGTCATTTTTATAACGGCGACGGACACGGGAGCGGGCAAGACGGCCACGTCCTACGTGCTGGGCGTTTTGTTGCGCAGGCGGGGATATGATGTGGGCATCATGAAGCCTGTCCAGTGTGCAGGCAGGGACGCCCAATTCCTGAAAAAGGCCTTGGGCCTCGACGACGATTTGAAAACCATCAACCCTTTCTGTGCGCCGGAGCCGTTATCCCCCCATCTGGCGTTTCGGCGCGCGAAGATCACATTTGACAAGCGGCGCCTGAAGGATTGCTTGAAGATGTTGTGCGCGCGGCATGAAGTGGTCCTGGTGGAAGGCGCCGGAGGCCTGATGGTGCCGATCACCGATTCATATTATACTGCGGACTTGATCGCTGATTTGAAAGCGGAGGTGGTCATTGTTTCCCGTCTCGGGCTTGGCACCATCAACCATACCCTGCTGACCATTCGTGAAATCAAAAGGCGCGCGATCAAGATATCAGGCATCATATTTTGCCAGACCAGGCCCGCTCCAAAAGGGGTGCCGGAAAGCACCAATCCGCGGGAAATCGAAAGATTGTCCGGTGTCAGGGTGCTGGGGACGATCCCGTATTTAAAGCCATTGGACCGGGCGAACATTTTACGCCGATGTCGAAATCTTAAGCTGACTGATTTATAAGAGATATGCATACGTAAAAGTTGAAGTAGTCATTTTGTTTGATTGTATGTTCGGCCATTGTATTTTCCGAGCAGGCAGTAGAGGGCCGATTTGGCAAGGTCCGCCTGCAGCTTTTTCCATACGGCGGCAAATCGGCCCGGGCCCTAGCGAAGACGCGCCGCTGGGCGCGGCGAGCGTGCCTGCGAGGGAAATACAATGGCCGAATATCAAGAGCGAGAAGAATAAGTTTATCCCTATAAAGGGCACATTTTATGAAGAACCGCAGGGCTTATTTAAAGCAATGGGACAAGAAGTACGTATGGCATCCCTTTACCCAGATGAAAGACTGGCTGAAGGACGAGCCGTTGGTCATCGATTCCGCCGACGGGATCTATCTCAAAGACATTGACGGCAACGCCTACATGGACGGCGTCTCCTCCCTGTGGGTCAATGTCCACGGCCACCGCCATCCGCACATCGATGCCGCGCTTAAAAAGCAGGTCGATCGCTTAAGCCATTCGACGCTTCTGGGATTGGCCAATACACCGTCGATAGAACTGGCCAGACGCCTGGCAGGCATCGCGCCCAGGGGGTTGAAAAAGGTATTTTATTCCGATAACGGCTCCACCGCCGTTGAAATCGCCCTCAAGATGGCATATCAGTATTGGCAAAATAAGGCCAAGAAAAACAAGACCGCGATGGTCCATTTGAGCCATTCTTACCATGGGGACACCCTCGGGTCGGTCAGCGTGGGGGGGATCGACCTGTTCCATAAAGTTTACCGTAAGATTATTTTTAAGACAATCGCTCTCGAGGGCCATGGATGGGATGCGGTCGAAAATTTGGAAAAACTGCTGAGGGTCCGAGGCCGGCGTATCGCGGCCCTCGTGGTGGAGCCGTTGGTCCAGGGCGCGGCCGGCATGCTGGTGTGGCCCCAAGGCGCCCTGAAAAAAATGCGGCAGCTGACACAAAAATATGATGTTTTGCTTATTGCCGATGAGGTGGCCACCGGGTTCGGCCGCACGGGAAAAATGTTCGCCTGCCAGCATGAGGGCGTCAGCCCGGATTTTCTGTGCCTGGCCAAAGGGTTGACCGGCGGATATCTGCCTTTGGCCGCCACCCTGACGACCCAAAAAATCTATGACGGTTTCCTTTTTGACTATAAAGAATACAAGACCTTTTTCCATGGGCACACGTATACGGGCAATCCTTTGGCTTGTGCCGCGGCCCTGGCCAATCTCGAGGTCTTTCAAAAGGAACGCACCTTGGAAAAGCTCGGCCCCAAGATAAAATTCTTAGGGAAAAAGCTGAAAATGTATTATAATTTGCCGCTTGTCGCCGGGGTGCGCCAGGAAGGGTTCATGGCGGCCATTGAGCTTAAAGGAAATCCGGATGACCGCCTGGGCGCCCGGGTCTGCCGGGGCGTACGCAAGTACGGGGTCATTTTAAGGCCTTTGGGCAATGTGGTTGTGTTGATGCCGCCCTTGGCCATCTCCGCTGAAGAATTGGACTATTTGCTGGCGGCCGTTTTCAGGGCCATTGAAGAATTATGAAGAACAATAGAGACATAACGGTTTATGTGGCCATGAGCGGAGGGGTGGACTCGTCCGTCGTGGCCGGACTCGTCAAGGAAGCCGGGTATAATACCGTCGGCGTGACCATGTGCTTTAACATCACCCACAACGACGGCCGGGCGTCCTGTTGCGGCGTTGACGGCATTGCCGATGCCAAGCGCGCGGCCGACATCCTGGACATCCCCCATTACGTGTTCAATTTTGCCGCGGACATCAATGACTATATCATCGATAATTTTACCGACGAGTATCTCAACGGACGCACGCCCAATCCCTGCGTGCGTTGCAACCAGCATTTGAAATTCGGCACCCTTTATCAGAAGGTCAGGCATTTGGGCGCGGAGTTCCTGGCCACCGGCCATTATGCCAGGATAGAATTTAACGGCGCGCGCCGTTGCCACGAGTTGAAAAAGGCCATTGATCCCAAAAAAGACCAGTCTTATTTTTTATATAGCATGGCCAGAGAGACCCTGCCGTCCGTGATGTTTCCCCTGGGCAACCTCACCAAGCCGCAGGTCAGAGACCTCGCGCGCAGATTTTCCCTTAACACCGCCGAGAAACCGGAAAGCCAGGACATCTGTTTTGTGCCGGCCAGCGGTTATAAGAAGTTCATCGCAGAGAGGGTAGGCCCTCAAGCCATGGTCCCGGGGCCATTCATCGATGAAACAGGCAAGGTCATCGGCCAACACAAGGGCCTTGCCCATTATACCATCGGCCAGCGCGATCAATTGGGGCTGGCCATGGGCTATCCGGTTTATGTTTACAAAATGGACCGCGCCGCCAATGCCGTGCATGTCGGCAATCTCCGGAAGCTTTATGCCGGAGGGCTGAAGGCCGGCAGCATGAATTGGGTGGGCGGAGAAATTCCTAAAAGAACCATAGAAGTCCATGCCCGAATCCGTTATAATTCTCCTGAAGCCAAAGCTTACTTGACACCCATGACAGGGGGCGGGGTGGAGGTGCGGTTTGCCCGGCCCCAGAAGTCCGTCACTCCCGGCCAATCCGTGGTCTTTTACGACGGGGACGTGGTGCTGGGAGGGGCCGTTATCGACGAGGCCCTGGTCTGCCCGGATGAAGAACTGGTTTTGGCTGATATCCTATAAGGAGAAACTTGTCCTATGAAAATCACTATCGGCCTTTTGGCATTATTCATGGCGGCATCCCCATGGTGCTTTGCCCAGTCCGTCATCAATCCCGCCCGCCTTTATGAACAAGCCAGGGGCACCCAATCCCCGGTGGACGGCGTCTGGCATGTGTACGACCGCAACGGGCATTTGTTGAGGGAAGAGAACTACCAGAATTACAGGCTCAACGGGCCGATGAAAATTTTTTACCCTTCCGGCGCCCTGAAAGAACTGCTGTATTATTCCGACGGCCTGCGCCAGGGAGATGACAAGGCGTATTACGAAAATGGGGGCCTTGAATTTGAGGATAATTATGACGACAATGACCTCAACGGCCCCAGCGTGCATTATTACGATACCGGCGAGGTCAAAAGCCGCGAACATTATACCGACGGTAAATTGGACGGGGAAAGGACCGTCTTATATAAAGACGGCATGGTCAAACAGAGCATGTATTATATCGCCGGCCGGCTTGACGGGGCCGTTGACACCTATGCGGAAGATGGAAAGATCTTAGTCGAAGAGCTTTATATCAAAGGGAATCTAGTGGCCCACCATGACTACGGCCCCAAAGCCGCGGCAGCCAAAAACGGCATTGAAGCGAATGCCGCGCCGCCGACACCCAATAATGCGCCTGCTCCGGCAGACATGCCTACCAAATTAGGCAATACCTCCAATTCTTCTTATGCTAACCCTTAATACCCGACGTCTCGAAGGCTTTGTTGTGCCCGGCGAGCTTGATAAGATTTTTCCATCAGTGCTCAGGGCCCATGATTTCTTGCATAAGCATAACGGCCCCGGCGCCGGGTTTACCGGATGGCTTGAGCTGCCTTCCCGCATTCAGGATTCTTTTATCCAAGAGACCCTGTCCTTGGCCGCAGAGGTGCAAAGAGACTCGGAGGCCATTGTTTCCATCGGCATCGGAGGTTCCTATTTGGGGATACGGGCCACCGCCGAGTTTTTGGGAGGCGGGAAACTCCCCATTTATTATGCGGGGCACAACATCAGCAGCGATTATTTGCACCGGCTTCTGGATTCCCTGAAGGGCAAACGCACCACCGTTGTCGTCATTTCGAAATCAGGGACGACCACCGAGCCGGCCATCGCTTTCAGGGTCATAAAGAAGTTTCTTGAATGCCGGTACAACGGCGAAGAATTAAAAAAGCGGATCATCTGCGTTACCGACGAGAAGAAGGGCGCCCTGCGCAAGATCGCCGGCAGGGAAGGATACCGCTGTTTTGTCATCCCCGATGATGTGGGGGGGCGCTATTCGGTATTGACTCCGGTGGGCCTGGTGCCGCTGGCCATGGCAGGGTTCGACATCGCAAGCCTGGTGGAAGGCGCAAGGAAAGCCCAGGCTGAATATGCGCTTTGTGATCTGGAGAAAAACGCCTGTTACCGTTATGCGGCCTTGCGCAATATCCTGTATAGACAAGGCAAAAAGATCGAGGTGCTTGCATCTTTTTACCCGGAAGTTTTTTACGTGGCCGAATGGTTCAAACAACTTTTCGGCGAAAGCGAAGGCAAGCAGGGCCTGGGGATTTTCCCGGCGTCGCTGATCATGTCCACGGACCTGCATTCCATGGGCCAGTGGATGCAGGAAGCGGAACGCACGGTCTTCGAGACCTTTGTTGAGATCGACAAACCCCATAATGACGTGATCATTCCCGAAGACACAGAGGATTTGGACGGGTTTAATTATGTGGCCGGGAAAGGTTTTGATTTTGTGAATAAAAAGGCGTATGAAGCCACCAGCGCGGCCCACTTTGAAGGCGGCGTGCCCAACATGGCCATCACCCTATGCAAGGCCGATGCCCTCCATTTGGGGCATTTGTATTATTTTTTTGAGAAAGCCTGCGGGGTCTCGGGCTATATCCTCGGTGTGAACCCTTTTGACCAGCCTGGGGTGGAAGCTTACAAAAAAAAGATGTTTGCCTTATTAGGTAAGCGATAGAAAGGCAAAACCCACGGACAAGTCAGCCGTGGGTCTTGTAAGGGGATAGGCCTTAGAATTGCTTTCGCTATCCTTAATGCCCTCCTTAATTTCATTTTAACTATACTACTAATTTCTTAAAAATGCAAATGGATGAAGATGGTGCAGGCGTTTGGGGCATAATAAGTTATGAAAAACGAAGAAAAATCTTTTGAAATTGTCCTTGCGGCGCGCGGTCTTTGTAAAAGTTACCGCGATATCCCGAGCCGGGGGACCATTCAAGCGCTGGACCATCTGGATTTGACCGTGCGCGAAGGGGAAATTTTAGGCATCCTGGGCCCCAATGGCGCCGGCAAGACCACATGTTTGAACATCCTGTCGACCTTGTTGTTGCCGGATGCGGGCCAAGTGGAGATTTTCGGGACAAAGGCCGTCCCTAAAAATTTCAATACCGTACGCCGCTGGATCAACATGTCGTCAGGATATCCCAATTATGCCTTCAGCCTTTCCGTCGAGGAAAATCTTAAATTTTACGGCCGGCTGTACGGGCTGCGGGGCCGCAGGCTGCAGCATAAGGTGGGGGAGGTCATGGACATCTTTGAGCTGCGTCCTTATGCAAGCCGGCATTTTGATGCATTGTCCTCGGGCACCAAGCAGCGCTTGTCGCTGGCAAAGTCGCTTCTCAATGACCCCAAGATTTTATTTCTGGATGAACCCACCGTCGGCCTCGATCCTGATGTGTCTTTGAAAACCCGCGAAGCCGTCCTGAAAATTCTGCGGCAGAGGCGCATGACGGTCCTTTTGACCAGCCACAACATGGACGAGGTGCAGAGCATGTGCGCCAGGGTCGCCTTTATCCAAAGGGGGCGCATCATCAAGCTGGCGGCCGTGGATGAACTCAAGCGCATGCATCATACCGATGATCTGGAGGAAATTTTTATCCAATTGGCCCGTCAAACCCAGGCACCGTCCGTCCAGGAACAGAAAACATATACGACCATGACGCTCCCGCCGCCGGGGGGCGGCGGATGGCGTTCCTGGGCCAACCGGGCCTATGCTTTTACCGTGCGCAGCGCCATTTTTGCCGTACGTAATTTATTTGTGATGACGGACGTATTTTTTTGGCCGATGATTTCGCTTATCTCCATCGGGCTTATGGCGAAATTCATCCATTTAGGGCCCCAAACCCTGGGCTTTGTCATGACAGGGGCCCTGGCCGCGGGTATTTTGCAGATAGCGCAACTGGATGTGGGCTATACGATGCTTTATGAACTGTGGTCGAAGAGCTGCAAGCACACCCTGCTGACACCCGTCGGTGTTTCCGAAGGGGTGGCGGGCACCTGGGTTATCGGCATGGTCCGCGGAAGCATCGCTTTTGTGTTGTTGAGCGGCGCGGCCTGGCGGGGTTTTGGCTTTCATCTGCCGGGCGCCGGTGTGACACTGTTGTTTTTATCCGGGCTTTTTTGCTGCGCCTTTATTTTAGGCATCATGGTCAATATCCTTATTTTGTCCTTCGGCCAGAAAGTGGAGATCACGGCCTGGATGTTCGCGCAATTATTTATGATCGTCTGCGGGATTTATTACCCGGTGGACATTCTGCCCAAGGCTTTGCAGGCAATCAGTTATATGGTCCCCATGACGTACTTTCTGGAATTTTTCCGTCAGTTTTACGGTTTCAAAGCCCATACGGCCCACGCGCTTGCGACCGGATTTGCGTTGACCCTTCTCTATATTATCCTCGCATTGCGTCTTTTGGACCATGCCTACACGAGGGCCCGTAAAAAGGGGATCATTATCCGCCTGTCGGAATAAATTTTCCTTGTGGCGTACAGGCAACCCCTATAGAATAAGAGTGCAGCTTAAACCAACAGGAGTTCCTTATGAGCCGTTTACCGGAATTGATTTTAATTTTGACCGTGATCATACTGCTGTTCGGCGCCCAGAAGCTTCCCGAGATCGGAGCGGCCCTGGGGCGTGCCATACGCGAATTTAAGAAGAATTTGCGCGAAACCGAGGAAGAAATCAAGAAGCCCATCGAAGAACCAAGCCAGAAGTGATTTTCAATTCTTTTTTTCAATCGTTCTTCAAGCATGTGGAAGAATTGCGCTCGCGGACCATCAAATCCGCGGGCGCTTTTGCTCTGGCCTTCCTGTTGTGTTACAACTTTATAGGGAAGCTTTTGCCCGCGCTGATCGCGCCCGCCGGGCGTCTGGTTTTTACGGCGCCGGTGGAGGCGTTCTCGGCGTACATGACCATCGGTTGCGTCATGGCGCTCTTTGTTTCCTCGCCGTATATTTTTTACCAGATCTGGGCCTTTGTGGGAGGGGCTTTAAAGCCATCCGAGAGAAGGTTCGTGGGTATCTTTGCGCCCTTGTCGCTGTTTTTCTTCCTTTTAGGGGGCGCTTTCGCGTATTGGGTGGCCGTCCCCCGGGCGTATCACTTCCTGATGAGTTTCGGGTCGGCCTACATGATACCGATGATCACGGTCAGGAATTACCTGGGGTTTTTGGGACATATGTGCGTCGCCTTCGGGGTGGCTTTCGAGATGCCGCTCGTCTTGGGCTTTCTGGCCGCCATCGGCATCGCCTCGCCGGAATATCTGCGTCAGAAGAGGCGGCATGCCATCGTCATTATTTTGATACTCGCCGCTGTTCTGGCCCCGCCGGACATCGTGTCCATGCTGATACTGTCTCTGCCGTTGCTGGTTTTATATGAAGTGGGGATCGTCTTTGTGAGGTTTTTTTACAAGCAGCCGCTTGGGGCGGGACAAACATAAAACCCTTTGAGTACCTTCATCAAAGGGTTTTATGAAAATGCATGAAAAAAAGCAGTTATTTCTTTTTAGCTGTTTTCTTTTTCTTTGCTTTGGTAGCCATCAATGAGCTCCTTTCTTAAAGATTGATTTGTTATTAAAATATTAACACTAAATTTTTGTTATGCAAAAATTTTTTTGTTTTTTGTGCCTGATCCCCAAAACATGAAACCGCTTTCGTTGTACATCCATCTTCCGTTTTGCAGCCGTAAATGCCTGTTTTGTTCTTTCGTGATCGCCGTTGGCCAAGAACACCGACGGGAAGAATATGTCAGGGCCTTGGAGATGGAAATGGAACATCATGCCGCTTCCCCAGCCGGGGGGCGGGCCGCCCAAAAGCTTCACACCGTTTATTTGGGCGGAGGCACTCCCAGCCTGCTCGACGAAAGGCATCTCGATGTTTTAATGAATGCCGTCAGAAAGAATTTTTCTTTGCAGGAGAATGCCGAGATCACCATAGAAGCAAACCCCGAGAGCGTGGATATTGCCAAGGCCAAATTCCTGAAACGGCAGGGGTTCAACCGCATAAGCCTCGGGGTGCAGTCGCTGAATGACCGGTATTTAAAATTTTTGGGAAGGGGCCATGATGCCCCGGCGGCCGTCCGCGCGTATCACTGTTTGCGGGAAGCGGCTTTCGACAATATCAACATGGATTTGATGTACGCGTTTCCGGGGCAGGCAAGGGACGAGCTTCAACGGGACGTGAGGGCCTTGGCACATCTCAACAGCGAGCATTTGTCCCTCTACACCCTGACCATCGAACCCAACAGTAAATTTTATGCGTCCCAAATGAAATTAGACGACGATGAAAAGCTGGCGGACCATTATTTAATGATCGCGCGGATCCTGCAGGAGCATGGTTTTGCGCAATATGAAATAAGTAATTTCGCAAAGCCGGGGCGGGAATCGGCGCATAACAGGAATTATTGGACAGGGGCCCCGTACATCGGGCTGGGCGTCGGGGCCCATGCCTTTGACGGACGCAGGCGCGCCTGGAACACCCCGCGCCTGCAGGACTATCTGCGCCGCATGTCCCAAGGGATGAGCGCGGTCGAAGGCCACGAAGATCTGACCGACGAACAGCTGGTCATGGAAAAAGTATTGTTCGGTTTGAGGATGAACGAGGGCATACGCTGGGACATGGTCCCTTTCCATAAACGCGGGCGGATCGAGGCGTGGATCAGGGACGGTTTTTTGTTGCGCGAAGGTGAACGCCTGCAGGCCACCGAACGCGGACGTCTGGTGCTGGATGAATTATCCGCCCGATTGATATAGACCGGAGATTTTTTGCGACGGCTCAAAGAGTTTGGAGATGGAGCCTTCCAGAAGCGTGCTGTATTGCCGGTGCATGCTCAAAGCCTGAAGGATTTTGCGCGCCTCTGTCAGGCGCGTGTGGATGGCCGCCAGCGCATAGTCCAGGCTTCCGGCCTGAACGAAGATTTTTTTGACCGTTTCCAAATCGGCAAGGGTCTGTTTTTTTTGGGAGAAAATTCTTAAGAATTTTGTTTTGGCCCCGCCCTTCAATGCGCTGAAGGCGTGGGTGACCAAGAGCGTTTTCTTGCCCTCGGCCAGGTCGCTGAGGATGGACTTGCCGATATTGTCTTCGGTCTCGAAGATGCCGATGATGTCATCCTGGATCTGGAACGCCTGGCCGATGAGAATGCCGAAGCGGGAGATCTTTTTGATCTCGGGGCGCTTGGCGCCGGCAAGGATCGCCCCGGTGACCATGGGGCAGTCAAAGGTGTAGCGCGCGGTCTTGAGCGTATAATTCAGGTAGACTTCTTTTTCATCGACGTCTTTGATGGGTTTGACCCCGCTGACCGTGTCGATGAACTCCCCCATGGCGGTGAAGGCCGCGGTCTGTATGAAATACTTCAGCGCCTGTTCTTTGCGCTCGGAAGGTTCGTCGATGGACAGAAACGCATCGATGGCCAGCGCGTAAACAATGTCTCCGGCGATGATGCCCAAGTCAATGCCCAGTTTTTCAGGGTCTTGTGTCGCCACCGTGTGGGCCAAAAGTCTGTGCAGGGTGGGTTTGCCGCGGCGCAGGTCCGAGCGGTCGATGATGTCGTCATGGATCAGCATGAAATTGTGCAGGAATTCCATGCAGGTGGAGGCGTTGTAAAGTTTGCGGGAGATTTTTCTGGAAGCCGGCGCATAGCCTTTGTAGGTCAAGATCAAAAGCAGGGGGCGCAGGCGTTTGCCTTTGCGCAGGGTGAACTCGCGGACGCTGTCAAAAAGCAAAGGCGAGACCAAATGCAACTTATAGTCTTTTTTGACCGTTCCCAGGAACTGGCTTAAGGAAAGATCGATATTGTTTCTTATTTGCTCAAACATTCCCTGCTGCCTGGCAGACAAGAGTTTGTGATTATTCGCCGGTGGCAATATTTTCTGTTTTTTTGACGTCATAGGCGGTTTCCGATTGCGCATAGTGTAACATAGCGCTTGATTTATCTCAAATATTCCTTAGAATGAATAAAACCATTCACAATTTTAAAAGAAAGAGGATTTTATGCGTCCTTATTTGCTTATAGCGGTCATGGCGGTATTTTTGCCGGCAAGCCTGGGCCTTGCGTCGACCATCGATCTTTCCGACGGGAGCACCATCACGGGGGACATCGTCAAGCAGAGTAACAAGAGCGTTGAGGTCAATGTGGACGGCGTGACCATGACGTATTACGCGGATGAGATCAAGGACATCGACGGACAGCCTTTTGCGCCGCCGCAAACACAGCCTGCATCACCCGCAGAGCAGCCTGCCGTCGGCACAAATCCCGCCGTCTCTTCTCAGAGCGACCAAACCGTTTCCCAGGCGCAAGTGACCGC
This sequence comes from Candidatus Omnitrophota bacterium, assembly GCA_028865345.1. GTDB lineage: Bacteria > Omnitrophota > Gorgyraeia > Zapsychrales > Fredricksoniimonadaceae > JABDGZ01. Next base: position 35,568 of record JAGWKL010000006.1, read on the forward strand.
CCAGCCCGAAGAAACAAGTGCGCCGGCCGGCGGGGGCGTTGATCCTGAAAAACGGGCCCTGATTTTGAAGTTCATTGATGTCTTCGGGACCCGCCGGGCCTTGAACAATAACTTTGAAAGGATGCTGGCCCAGATCCAGAAGGAAAAACCCGAAGAAGCCCAAAAGATCCGGGACCGTGTCAAGATCGATGAGATCATCGATCGCCTGGTCCCGGTGTATGCCCGTAATTTTACCAGCGATGATTTGAAGGCTTTCATTGCTTTTTACAGCTCTCCCGAAGGCCAAAAGTTAATACATACCATTCCCGAGTTAATGAAAGAAAGCGTCCAGCAAAGTATAGAATATATGCGGGAAAAGTTTCCGGAAGCCGCAGCCAAGCAATGATAGTTTGTTTGTAAAGTTATTTATACCAACCATTTACGTCTTTTATATATTTTTTTAAGTTGACCGTATAAACTTCTTCTGCTATATTGGTTCCGCTTTGAAAGCTTCCCGAATCCCCAGGCTGATTATGAATTGTTAAATTCTCACCAACAGGTTAGGAGTGTGGCATGATCGATCGTTATTCTCTTTCCAAAATGAGCCGCATTTGGTCTGATGAGCATAAGATGGAAATTATGCTCAAGATCGAGGTATTGTGCTGTGAGGCCATGACGAAGCTGGGCGCCATTCCCAAAGCCGCCATGGACAAGATCCGCAAGAACGCCAAATTTGATCTGGAAGAAGTGCGCCGCCTGGAAGAGCGCACCAAACACGATGTGGTGGCCTTCATCCAAAGCGTCGGCCAAAGCCTGGGGCCTGAAGCGCAGTACCTGCACATGGGCATGACATCGTCCGATTTATTGGACACTTCCTTGTCGATGCAATGTGTCGAAGCCGGTGAAATATTGGCCAATGATGTCAAAAAACTTTTGGCGGCGCTCAAAGACAAGGCCAAAAAATATAAGGACGCCGTATGCATCGCCCGCACCCATGGCGTGCATGCCGAGCCCACGACTTTCGGTTTGAAGATGGCCATCTGGTATGACGAGATGAACCGCAATTTGGAACGTCTTCAGGCCGCCACAGAAGGAATGCGTTACGGCAAATTGTCCGGGGCGGTGGGCACCTATGCCAACATCGACCCGTCGGTGGAAGAGTATGTCTGCCAGCAGTTGAATTTGAAACCCGCGAATGTCGCCACCCAGATCATCCAGCGCGATCCGCATGCGCATTTTATCATGACCATTGCCATCATCGGCTGTTCCCTGGAAAAATTCGCGACCGAGATCCGCGCCCTTCAGAAAACCGAGCTTTTGGAAGTGGAAGAGCCGTTCTTCAAAGGCCAGATCGGTTCTTCCGCCATGCCGCACAAGCGCAACCCCGTGACCTGCGAGCGCATCTGCGGCCTGTCGCGTATTTTAAGGGCCAACGCCATCGTCGCCATGGAGAACATCAACCTGTGGCATGAGCGCGACATCAGCCATTCGTCGGCGGAGCGCGTCATCCTGCCGGATTCGACCATTGCCCTTAACTACATGCTGAACAAGTTTATTCCCATCATCGAAGGGCTTTTGGTCTATCCCAAGAACATGATCGCCAACCTGGCCAAGACCCGCGGGCTTATTTATTCGCAGCGTATTCTTTTGGAATTGATGAAAAAAGGACTGACCCGCGACGCCGCGTACGACATGATCCAGGCCTGTGCCATGCAGGTCTGGCAGGAGAGTTCTGAATTCAAGGACGTGCTTTTCAGGGACCGCCGGGTGCGCAAATACCTGTCCCAGAACGAAATCAATGCCTGCTTTGACATCAAATACTACATCCGTCACCGGGACAAGATCTTTAAACAAGCCGGGATAAGATAAAGAAAGGGGCCTATGCAAAAACTTGAAAAAATTTACGAGGGTAAAGCCAAGATTCTTTACACCACCGAAGACCCCTCTTTATTGATCCAGTATTTCAAGGACGATGCCACGGCGTTCAATGCCCAGAAAAAAGGCACCATTGAACAAAAAGGCGTCATGAACAACCGGATCGCCGCCAGGATCTTTGAGCATTTGAAGGACAACGGCATCGCAACTCATTTTGTGGAATGTCTCAACGACCGCGAAATGCTGGTCAAGCGTGTCGCCATCGTTCCCCTGGAGGTGATTGTCCGTAACCGCGCGGCGGGTTCCTTGTGCCGCCTGCTGGGGCTGGCCGAAGGCGCGACCCTCGCCTGTCCCACCCTGGAATTTTGCTACAAGGACGATGCCCTGGGCGATCCGCAGATCAATGAATACCATATCCGGGCCCTGCGTTATGCCACCGACGATGAAGTCAAGTACATCAAAGACATGGCTTTCCGGATCAATGATATATTGAAAAAGTTTTTCTTGGGGTTGAAGATCGAATTGATTGATTTTAAGCTGGAATTCGGCCGCGTGAATGATCGCATCATCCTGGCCGATGAAATTTCTCCTGACACCTGCCGGTTGTGGGAAGTCGGCACGGGCAACAAGCTTGACAAAGACCGTTTCCGCCGGGATTTAGGGAACATTGAAGGGGCCTATCAGGAAGTGCTGCGAAGAGTGTCCTCGCATTAAAAAACCTGACGCATCCTTAAGGAAGAAGTGAATCTTGATATGGCGCGTTGAAGTCAGACAGAAAGACGGGGTCCTTGATCCTATCGGGGCCTCCGTTGCCCGCGACATCTGCGAACTTGGTTTCGACGCCCCCGACGTGCGCGTGGTGTGGGTTTATTTGCTGGAAGGCGACATCAGCCGCGAGGAGATCAAGCGTATCGCAGGCGAGCTTTTGATCGACCCTGTGGTCGAGGAGTACAGTTTTGATTTGAAGCGCCCCCCGCAGTCAGGCTCCCGTCACGTCATTGAAATCGCCTACAACTTGGGCGTCATGGATCCGGTGGAAGCATCCACCATCAAAGGCATCCGCGACTTGGGGATCATGGGCGTCAAGGCCGTGCGCACGGCCAGGCAATACCACATCGACGGTCAATTTTCCGACAAGGAATTAGGACTCATCACCAACCGCGTGTTGATGAACAAGCTCGTCCAGCAGGTGGTTGGAGACCCTTCCCATATTCCTGCCTCGCTGGGGCTGTCCGGCCCGCCGGTGTCGAAATTCGACGTGCTGGTCGTGGATTTAGCGGCCGCCAAAGACCGCAGGCTGATGGAGATCTCCAAGGCCGGCCAGCTTTATTTGAATTTGGATGAGATGCGCGCCATCCGGAAATATTTCAAAAAAGAGGGCCGCAATCCCACAGACGTTGAACTGGAGACCATTGCCCAGACATGGAGCGAGCATTGCCGTCATAAAACTTTCCGGGGGACCATCCGCTACCGGGAAAGCAAAACGGCCAGGCCCCGGATCATCCGCAGCCTGTTTAAGACGACCATTGCCGCGGCGACGTCGAAGCTCAATAAAAAATGGTGCGTTTCGGTTTTTCATGATAACGCCGGGATCATCAGCTTTGACAAGGACTATAATGTTTGTTTTAAAGTCGAGACCCATAACCACCCTTCTGCCCTGGAGCCTTTCGGCGGGGCCAACACCGGCGTTGGGGGCGTCATCCGGGACATTTTAGGCACGGGCCTTGCCGCCAAGCCGTTGTGCAATACCGACGTGTTTTGTTTCGCGCCGCCGGAGACGCCGGCGGCGGATTTGCCCAAGGGGGCCCTTCATCCCAAACGGGTCATGAAAGGCGTTGTCTCGGGGGTGCGCGATTACGGCAATAAAATGGGCATACCCACGGTCAACGGCGCCATTGTTTATGACAAGCATTTCGCCGGCAACCCGCTGGTTTTTTGCGGTAATGTGGGGATCATTCCCAGGGGCAAGGAGATCAAGCGTGTCCGTCAGGGGGATTTGGTCGTGGCTGTCGGCGGCCGCACCGGCCGTGACGGGATCCACGGGGCGACATTTTCTTCAGGAGAACTTACCAGCGCATCGGAAACGGTGTCTTCGGGGGCGGTGCAGATCGGCAACCCCATCGAGGAGAAAAAAGTCCTTGATGCGCTGCTCAAGGCCCGCCAGGCCGGTTTGTATTCGGCCATCACCGATTGCGGGGCCGGCGGTTTTTCGTCCGCCGTCGGAGAAATGGGCGAGAAAACCGGCGCCCGGATCGATTTGGACCGCGCCCCTTTGAAATACCAGGGTCTCAAATACCATGAGATCTGGATTTCCGAGTCTCAGGAGCGCATGGTCATGGCCGTGCCTCCTGAGAATATCGAGCGGCTCTTAAAGATTTTTGAAGCGGAGAATGTCGAGGCCGCGGTGCTGGGCGAGTTTGACGGTTCAGGCCGCCTGCAGTTGTTTTTCCACGGCCAGCAAGTGGCCGATTTGGACATGAGCTTCCTGCACGACGGGCTGCCGCAGATCGTCAAGGAGGCCCTTTACCAAAAGACGGCGCTCAAGAAGGAGAAGCTGCCCAGGAGGTCCTTGGATTTGACGCCGGAGTTGTGCGCCGCGTTGGGCCATTACAATGTGGCTTCCAAAGAAAGCGTCATCCGTATCTATGACCACGAAGTGCAGGGCACCAGCGTCGTCAAGCCTCTGGTCGGGCCTTGCACCGACGGGCCGTCGGATGCCGCGGTCATCCGCGGGCGCCTGGGCCATCCCCAGGGCGTGGCGGTGGCCAACGGCATCAACGTGCGTTTCGGCATGATCGATCCCTTCTGGATGGCGGCTTCTTGCGTTGATGAAGCCATCCGCCAGATCATTGCCGTCGGCGGGTCACTGGACCGCATCGCCCTGCTTGATAATTTCTGCTGGGGCAATCCGGACAAGCCTGACCGGCTGGGGTCCCTGGTGCGGTGCGCGCAAGGCTGTTATAAGGCCGCCATGTCTTTCGGTACGCCGTTCATTTCGGGCAAGGACAGTTTGTATAACGAGTACACCCATAAGGGCAAAAGCCTTGCCATACCGGGAACCATTTTGATCTCCGCCATCGGTCATATCGATGATGTCGGCCGTTGCGTGACCATGGATTTCAAGAAGGCGGGCAACAGCATTTATGCCGTCGGCACGACGGCGGATGATCTGGGAGGCTCCATTTATCTGGAAAATTCCGGACAGTTGGGCAGCTGTGTTCCCAAGGTCGATTTTAAGACGGCCTCCAGGATTTACCGGGCGCTTGAGCGGGCAACGAAGGCCGGCCTGCTTGCTTCTTTGCACGATTGTTCCGAAGGAGGGTTGGCCGTGGCCCTGGCGGAGATGGCTTTTGCCGGAGGCTTGGGGGCGACGGTGCTCCTGGAGAGGGTGCCCTATAAGGGTAAACAGCGCCGGGAGGACGTGGTGCTCTTTTCGGAAAGCAACTCGCGTTTCATTGCCGAGGTCCCTGGTTCCCAAGAGAAAGCGTTGGCTAAAATTTTTAAAGGGCTGCCTTTGGCTAAAATCGGTACCGTTGAAGCCGGTCCGGAATTTATTGTTTACGGCTTGAAGGACAAGCCGGTCATCAATGCCCGCATCGACGAGCTGAAGGAAGTATGGAAATCACCGTTAAGATAACAGGAGGGGAAAACAGTGAAGAATAACCACAGACGTCCTCAAGTGCCTGACCTGGAAATGATGGAAGACCCGTGGCGTATTTTTCGCATTATGGCGGAGTTCGTCGACGGTTTCGAGGAGCTTAAGAGCATCGGGCCCGCGGTCAGCATCTTCGGGTCTTCCCGCATTCCCCGCGGGCATACGTATTATAAGGCGGCCGAAAAGACGGCGGAGCTCCTGGTCAAAGCGGGCTACGCGATCATCACCGGCGGAGGCCCCAGCATCATGGAGGCGGGCAACAAGGGCGCCGCCAAGGCGGGCGGGCGATCCATCGGCCTTAATATCGACCTGCCTTTTGAACAAATACCCAACACCTATATCAATCATCTGGTGAGGTTCCATTATTTTTTCTGCCGTAAAGTCTGTTTTGTCAAATATGCCAAGGCCTTTGTGATTTTTCCGGGCGGCTATGGGACTTTTGATGAATTGTCGGAAAGCCTCACCCTGATCCAGACCCAGCGCATGGACAAATTCCCGGTCATCCTTTATGGAAGTCAATATTGGAAGGGGGTCCTGGACTGGCTTAAAGATACGGTGCTCAAGGAAGGTTGCATCGAGCCCAAGGACCTGGATATCATGCAGATTGTGGATACGCCGCAAGAGGTGGTCAAAAACATCAGGAAATTCTACGCCAAAAAGAAGAACAGATGATCCCGAACGTCAAAGTCATCATCATCCGCACTGCGGGCACAAATTGCAATGAGGAAACGTCCTTTGCCTTCAGGTCCCTGGGGGCCAGCGTCGAAGAGGTGCACATCAAGGCCTTGATCGACGGGGCCAGGTTCCTTCGTGATTACCATATTTTGGCCCTGCCGGGCGGCTTCAGTTACGGCGACGACATTGCTTCGGGCCGCATCCTGGCCAATGAATTGCGTTTGAAATTATTGGAAGATATCCGGCAATTTATCCGGGAAGGCAAGCTGATCATCGGCATATGCAACGGTTTTCAGATTTTGACCAAGGCGGGGATCCTGCCCGGTTTGGAGCTGAATAGTGGACAGGAAGCCACTTTATTCTATAATGATTCCGCGAAATTTGAAGACCGCTGGGTCCATCTCAAGGTGGAAGGCCGGTGTGTGTGGACCAGGAGCCTGCCGCAGCAGATTTATCTGCCCGTGGCCCACGGCGAGGGGAAATTTATCCCGCGCGACAGACAAGTGCTGGAGACGCTGGCCGCCAACGGGCAGATCGCCCTGCGTTATTGCTCTGCTGACGGAGGCAGGCCTTCCTATCCGGATAATCCCAACGGGTCTATGGAAAACATTGCGGGCCTTTGCGATACCACCGGCCGCATCCTGGGCCTGATGCCGCACCCGGAGAGGCACTTTTTATTCGAGCAGCACCCTTTTTGGACCAGGCTCGCCAAAAAAAGCCCGTTCGGCGATGGGGCCAAGATCTTCGAGAACGGCATCAATTACGTGAAGGAAAATTTGTTGCACTAAGGAACAAAGTATATTAATGTCACTAGCGGATAAATTTGTTTTTTGAGCGACACTTATGCGTATTCGGCCGTTGTATTTTCCGAGCAGGCAGTAGAGGGCCGATTTGGCATGGTCCCCGCCGAAGGCGGGGCAAATCGGCCCAGGCCCTAGCGAAGCCGCGTCGCTGGACGCGGCGAGCGTGCCTGCGAGGGAAATACAACGGCCGAATATTGCATGGCTGGATTCCCGATAAAAGCATTCGGGAATGACAAAATAGATTATGGCACGACAATTGACCTATAAAAAAGCGGGGGTGGATATCGGCAAGGCCAACCGCTTCGTGGGCGCCGTCAAACGGATGGCCGAGGCTACGGCCGGCCGCGGCGCGATGGAGAGGCCCGGTTCGTTCGGCGCGTTGTTTGATTTGGGTTTTTTAAAATACAAGAACCCTGTGCTGGTTTCTTCCACCGACGGCGTAGGGACAAAGCTGTTGATCGCCAATTTAGCCGGCAAACACGACACCGTGGGCATAGACCTGGTGGCCATGAACGTCAATGATGTCCTGTGCACCGGCGCCAGGCCCCTGTTCTTTTTGGATTATATCGCGGCAGGTACAATCGACCTCAAGGTCATGAAGGACGTGATGAAAGGCATTGTGGCCGGATGCCGGATGGCCGGATGCGCGCTTGTAGGCGGAGAGACCGCCGAAATGCCGGACATGTACAAGGCCAAGGATTACGACCTGGCGGGTTTTACGGTCGGGGTGGCGGAGAAGGGGCGGCTGGTTGACGGATCAGGGATAAAATGCAATGATGTGCTTATAGGTTTGCCGTCTTCGGGGCTGCATTCCAACGGATATTCGCTGGTCCGCAGGGCGCTTTCGCCCAAAGAGCAAAAGCAATATGCCGGAGTTTTGCTTAAGCCCACCTGCATTTATGTCAAGCCGGTTTTAGCCCTGCTTGAAAAAATTCAGGTCAGGGGCATGGCCCACTTGACCGGCGGCGCCTGGTATGAGAAATTGACCAAGGTCCTGCCTCCGGGGCTTTGCTTTTGCGTTAAAAAAGGGAGTTGGCCGATCCCGCGGATATTCGGCCTCATCCAGGACAAGGGGCATATCCCGGAACATGAAATGTACCGGACCTTTAATATGGGCATCGGTTTTGCCCTGGTCGTCGCGCCCGAGGATGTCGACGGGACGCATGCCGTTCTCAGGGCCCACAAGACAGAGTCCTTTGTCATCGGTGAGGTGGTCAGGGACGCCAAGCATAAGGTCGTTTTTGTATGAACGTTTTAGTCATCGGTTCGGGCGGGCGTGAGCACGCGCTGTGCTGGAAAATCAAACAATCACCCAAGGTCAAACGGCTTTATTGTCTGCCTGGCAACGGCGGCATCGCCCGCATCGCCGAATGCGTGGACATCGCCGCCGACGATGTGAATTTGATTTTGCAGTATGCCCTGAATAAGAAGATCGACCTGACTGTCGTCGGCCCCGAAGCAAGCCTGACGGCGGGCATCGCCGACCTTTTTGCCCAAAAAGGCCTGAAAGTATTCGGGCCTTCCCGGGCCGCGGCGCAATTGGAAGGCAGCAAGGTCTTTGCCAAGGAGTTCATGCGCCGCCGCAATATTCCGACGGCCGACTACAAGGTTTTTAGCAGTGACGCCCAAGCGCTGGAATTCCTGCAGGCGGCGCAGTTTCCTTTGGTAGTCAAGGCCGACGGGCTTTGCGCGGGCAAGGGCGTTTATGTTTGCGCCGACCTTAAAGCGGCCAGGACGGCGGTGGATGAGATCATGGTCCAAAAGATTTTTGGGGACGCAGGGGACAACATCATTATTGAAGAATGCCTGCAGGGCCCTGAAGTGTCGGTCCTGGCGGTCTGTGACGGCAGGCATTTTTTGGTGTTGCCGACCTCCCAGGACCATAAGCGTGTTTTCGATGATGATGTGGGCCCCAATACCGGAGGCATGGGGGCGTTCTCCCCCAGTGCGCGCGTCAACGTCCAGGTCCTGGATGTGGTGATCAACCGGATCATTGAGCCCGCCATCCGCGGTATGTACCAGGAGGGCAATCCTTTTAAAGGCGTTCTTTTTGCGGGCCTCATGCTCACCCAAGACGGGCCCAAGGCCCTGGAGTTTAATGTGCGTTTCGGGGACCCTGAGACCCAGAGCATTCTGCCGAGGCTGCAGTCGGACATCGTGGACATATTTTTGGCGGTCTGCGACGGAAGGCTGGCGGACATCAAGGTCAAATGGGACGAACAGCCTTGCGTGTGCGTGGTGGTGGCCTCGGGCGGATATCCCGGCAAATACCAGAGCGGTTTTTCCATCGGCGGCCTGGACAAGATCAAGGACGAGGACACCATGGTTTTCCACGCCGGCACTAAAAATGACGGCGGGACCATCGTCACCAGCGGAGGCAGGGTCCTGGGCGTGGCGGCCCTGGGACAAAACCTTGAAGCCGCGGCCGCTAAAGCGTATAATGCTGTTTCTAAAATCGAATTCGATCATATGTTTTTCCGCCGGGACATCGCGGCCAGGTCTTCGAAGCAGAAGGTTGCTTCGCCGTAACGAACATTAAGGAAGGCCTCTCATGGTCTCCACAAGGGTCTTAAAAGTCAATTCGGCCTTGCCTGAGCCTGAAAAGGTCGCCGAGGCCGCCCGCATCGTCCGGCAGGGCGGGCTGGTGATTTTCCCGACGGAAACGGTTTACGGCATTGCCGCGGATTCCAACAATCCCAGGACCATGGACCGTTTGCGCACGGTGAAACGCCGGACGGACGGAAAGCTTTTTTCCATTTTGATAGCCCAGCGGGGGATCATCGACAACTATTCGTCGTACACGCACCCGAATTTGTACAAGGTGATCGACAAATACTGGCCCGGTCCCCTGACGGTGATCGTGCCGGCCCGCCACGAGGGGGAAACCCTCGGCATCCGCATGCCGGACCATACGGTGGCGCTTCGCCTGGTGGAAGAAAGCGGCTGCACGATCGCGGCCCCGTCGGCAAACCTGGAGGGGAAAAAGCCGCCGACCAATGCCAAAGAGGCCCTGGAAGATCTTGACGGCCTAGTCGACCTGGCCCTGGACGGCGGACCGGTCGATTTTGGGATATCCTCGACGATCCTGGATTTTACCGGGACGCACCCGACGGTCAAACGGGAAGGGGTCATCACCCAGCCGGATGTGGACCGCACCATCAGCAAGAAATGCATCCTGTTTGTCTGCACGGGAAACAGCTGCCGCTCGGTGATGGCGGAATATTTGTTGAGGGCCAAATTGATAGGGCGCCAGGATGTGGAAGTGCATTCGGCGGGCACCAGCGTTTTTTTCAGGTCCCCGGCGAGCCAGGAAACCATTGCCGTCTTGAGGGACAAGGGGATCAACGCCGCGGCGCACATTTCCAGGCCGCTGGGCACCATCATGCTCAAGAAATCGGACTTGATCTTTGCCATGACCCGGGCGCACCGCGCCCAGATATTGGAACGCGTTCCGTCGGTGGAGAAAAGGGTCTATTGCTTAAGGGAATTCGCCGGCACCCACCGGGGGCTCCAGACGGACCTGGATGTGCCGGACCCCATCGGCCAGCCGCATGCCGCCTATCAGGAGTGCTTGGACATGGTCGAGGAGGCGGTTGAAAAGATAGAGAGGCTGCTTTGAAAATATTTATCGGTTCGGACCACAGGGGTGTACTCTTAAAGAAGAAGGTCGACGCCGTACTTAAAAGTTTGGGCCATGAAGTCGTGGACATGGGCACGCATGATGAAGGCGCCGGTTGTGATTATCCTCTGGTCGCCCGGCAGGTGGCGGAACAAGCGGTGGCCCATCCGGGAAGCCGCGGGATCCTGTTGTGCATGTCCGGCATCGGACATTCCATTGCCGCCAACAAGGTGCCCGGTGTTTATGCCGCCCTGGTTTATAATAAGGAAGCGGCCCTGCTTTCCCGTCAGCACAATGACAGCAATGTGCTGGTCCTGGGGGCCAAATTTACGGATGAAGCCCAGATGCCGGACATCGTGAAGATCTGGTTATCGACCGCCTTTGAAGGAGGACGGCATCAGCGCCGGAAAGAACAGATCCAATCTATAGAAAGGGAATACTCAAAATGAAGTATTTACAGTCGGTTGATCCTCAAATTTATCAGGCCATCCAGCATGAGCTTAAACGCCAGCAAAACAACCTTGAATTGATCGCATCGGAAAATATCGTCTCCCGGGCCGTGCTGGAGGCCGCCGGCAGCGTGCTGACCAATAAGTATGCGGAAGGCTATCCGGCCGCGCGCTGGTACAACGGCTGCGAATTTGTCGACGAGGCGGAGAGCCTGGCCCAAGCCCGCGCCAAAGAGCTTTTCGGCGGGGACCATGTCAACGTGCAGCCCCACTCAGGCTCCCAGGCCAATACGGCGGTTTATATGTCGGTCTTGAAGCCCGGTGATACGGTCATGGGCATGGATTTGGCCTGCGGAGGGCATTTGACCCACGGCCTGAAAATGAACATTTCCGGCCGGCTGTATAATTTTGTCTCATATAAAGTCGATGCGAAGTCGGAGCTTATCGATATGGATGACCTTGAGCGCCTGGCCGTCGAGCACAAGCCGAAGATGATCGTGGCCGGCTACTCGGCCTATTCGAGGACTTTGGATTTTAAACGTTTCCGCGAGATTGCGGACAAGGTGGGCGCGTATTTGTTCGTGGACATGGCCCATTTTGCCGGGCTGGTGGCGGCGGGGCTGCATCCCAACCCCGTGCCGCACGCCCATTTTGTGACCACCACCACGCATAAGACCCTGCGGGGGCCCCGCGGCGGGATGATCATTTGCCAGGCCCAATTCGCCAAGAAGATCGACGGGGCCATTTTCCCGGGAATCCAGGGGGGGCCATTGATGCACATCATTGCGGCCAAGGCGGTGGCTTTTAAAGAAGCATTGACCCCGGAGTTCAAGCAATACCAGCGGCAGGTGACGGCCAATGCCAGGGCCTTTGCCGAAGCGCTGGGGGCGCTGGGTTTCCGCATCGTCACCGGGGGGACGGACAATCATTTGTTCATGGTGGACCTGCGCCCCAAAAACATTACGGGCAAAGATGCGGCCGCCCTGCTGGATCGCGTGGCCATCACCGTCAACAAGAACCTGGTTCCCTTTGACCCGCAACCTCCGACGGTGGCGAGCGGTGTGCGCATCGGCACTCCGGCCGTCACCACGCGCGGCATGAAAGAGCCCCAGATGCGCACCATTGCGCAGCTGATCGACCGTTGTATCGCCAACCGGGACAATGGGGCGCAGTTGGAAAAGCTCCGCTGTCAAGTCGAGCGTCTGGCCGGGGAATTCCCTATTTATACCGACCCCGCCGTCCTCGCCGCCAAGTAGAGGTTTAAACGTATGCGTTGCCCGGCCTGTGGTTATAAAGGGACAAATGTGATGGACTCGAGGCTCAACAGCGACGGGACATCCATCCGCCGGCGGAGGCAGTGTTCCAAGTGCGAGGAGCGTTTCACCACCTATGAGTATATTGAAGAAGTCCCGCTCATGGTCGTCAAACGCGACGGCCGCCGCCAGGCCTTTGACCGCACCCGTCTGCTCAACGGGCTCATCAAGGCCTGTGAAAAAAGGCCGGTCAGCGTGGAGGCCATTGAGTCCATGGTGGATGATATCGAGCATGCCATCCGCAAGAAGTACGACCGCGAGATCGACTCCAAGGACATCGGCGAGATGGTCATGAACCGCCTGGCTGTTTTGGATGAAGTGGCGTATGTGCGTTTTGCCTCCGTTTACAGGCAGTTTCGCGACGTCAACCAGTTTATGGATGAGTTGCAGGTGATTTTAAGCAAAAATAAAATCAAAAAACTTAAAAAACAAAAAGGCCCGAAATAATCATGGTACAAGTTGAACTGTCCCGCATCATCATCGACGAGAAGCGCCAGGACCAGGTGATCGTCCTTAAGGAAAAAGGGGGAGAACGGCAGGTCCCCATCGTCATCGGTTTCATGGAGGCTTCTTCCATCAAGATCAAGGTCTCCGGTGTCGACGTGCCCCGGCCCATGACCCATGACCTTTTGGTGAGCGTAATGAAGGTCCTGGGCGGCCATCTGGAGAGGGTCGTCATCGACAAGCTCGTCAACAACACCTTCCATGCCAAGCTGGAGATCAAATCCAAGGAGGGAGGGGCCAAGACCATTGATTCCCGTCCCTCGGACAGCATCGCCCTGGCCGTGCGCCTCAAAGCGCCCATTTTTGTGGCGGAAGAAGTCTTGCAAAAATCGTCATTGTCCCAATCGTAATAAAAACCGGCGATGAGAGACCCATCGAATTTGACATCCTTGATTGAGGTTTATCCTCCCCTGGGCGTGTTTCGCCGGGCGCTGGCTGACTGCGGCGGACGCGTCATGCTGGTGGGGGGCGCCCTGCGGGATTATTATCTCGGCCGCCCCTGCTGCGATTTCGATTTTGCCGTCGAGAATGGTGCGATCGCCTTGTCCCGGAAACTGGCCCGCCGGCTTAAGGCAAGTTTTGTCCTGCTGGATGCCCAAGCGGGCTGCGCCCGTATTGTCAAGAAATCCGATGGCGCGGTGTGGACCTTTGACTTGACCGATTGGCGGGGCACAAGCATCCGGCAGGACCTGCACAAGCGCGACTTCACCATCAATGCCCTGGCCACGGACATCAAGGCCGCTTCAATGGATGTGCCTGAAATCCTGGAAGTGAGAGGGGCCCGGCGGGACATAAAGACGGGGCGGATACGGATGGTCGGCCCCAAAGCCTTTAAGGACGATCCTTTAAGGCTGTTGCGCGCCTTCAGCCTGTCGGCCGGCCTCGGCTTTCAGATCGATGCCCGCACCCGGCTGCAAATTAAAAAAGACGCGAGGCTGATCACGGCGGCGGCCGTCGAAAGGGTCCGTGAAGAGATTTTTAAAGTTTTAACCTCGCCGCGTGCGTATGAAACATTGTCTGATATGGACAAGATGGGGCTTTTGCCCAGGGTCATGCCCCAGATCACCGTCATGTACGGCATCCATCAAGGCGGATATCATCATCTGGATGTGTGGCGGCACTCGCTGGACGTTGTCCGCAACCTGGAAGAATTGACGCAAGAGCCTGGTTTTGACGGCCGGATCAAGGCGTATTTGGACGAGATCATCGGCGGTGGACATACCCGCGCGGCGCTTTTGAAAATGGCGGCTTTGCTGCATGACATCGGCAAACCGCAGACCCGCCGGCAGGCACAAGGCCGCACGACCTTTCACGGGCACGAGCACGCGGGTGAGCGCATCACCCGTCTGGTCGCCAGGCAGCTGAAATTGTCCGTCAAAGAGCGTTATTTCCTGGAGGACGCGGTGCGCATGCATTTAAGGCCAGGGTATCTTTCGAATTTCAAGCGTCCCAGCGAAAAAGCTGTTTTCAGGTATATGCGCGATTCCGGCGCGGAGGCGGCGGGCATTGCGCTTTTGGCCATGGCCGACCAGGCCGCCACCCGCGGCCCCCTCACTACCGGGGAGAAAACCAGGCACCATGCTAAAATCTGCCGCATGCTCCTGGAGCGTTATTTCGCATCGAAAGAACAGAAACCCCGGCAGCGGCTTTTAACGGGGCATGATCTCATCAACGTCCTGAAGTTAAAACCGTCGGAGCTGTTCGGAAAGATTCTTAGCCAAGTCGAAGAAGCGCATGCGCTGGGAAAAATCAAAACGAAGCAGGAGGCCCTGGCCCTGGCGCGGAAGATTTTAAAGGACTAAATTTATTTCTTGGACTCATCGGGTGGTGAGGAGCGATGTTAACGGGCGCACGGCAACTGCCCCAGTCATCTAAATCAGGGAAACCACCCTTTTGGCCGCTGATAGGGTTGCCATTCGCCAAGAGGAGCGCGTTAACATCGCGACGAGCCAGGACCCGATGAGTGGGAAGTCGCAAAAGCAGCGAATTTATCAAGTATGCGATTATACAAACTCAATGAAACGGTTTTAAGCATCAAAGGTAACGCGGACGCCTTTTTAAACGGGCTGACGTCCAATACGTTGGACGCGCCGCATAATGCTTTTTTAAACCAGCACGGCCGCATCATTGCCACCTTCCGCCAGAAAAAAATTTCCGGCGAGGAATTTTTGATCAGCGTGCCGGCCGTTGCCGCAGACAATCTTTTAAAGCATCTGGAACGTTACGCGAAGCTTAGCCATGTGCGCCTTGAGGTGGGCCCCCAAAAGGTCTACATGGATCTGGATACGGCGCAAACCGTTTGGGGGCCGCAGGGGCATGCCGGCGACGTCACCGACGACGAATTTACACTGTTTCGTCTTGACCATCAGATGCCGCTCATGGGAATTGATTATCAGGCTGATGAATTCATCCTCAACGTGCATGAATTGGATTATGTTTCGTATGTCAAGGGCTGTTTTCTTGGGCAGGAACCGGTGGCCAAGGTGCATAACCGTTCCCGGCCCACGCGCAAATTGATCGTGCAGGACGAACTCCGGTGTTCCGCCGAAGAGGCCTCCCAAATGACCTCCAAAGCCCTTGATCCCAAGAGCGGCAGGATCAAAGGCTTTGTATTTGTGAGCAATAAACCGTCTTGAGAATTATTTGCTCGTTCTTGCCCCACCGGGCATAAGCCGTTATAATTGAAGCGTGAGATTCCCTCTTCTTATCGGTATGCTGGTTTTTTTATGCGCGTCTCCGGATGCCGGCGCTCAACAGCCCCAGGGGTTGTCCGCTTCCGCGCCCGACCAATGGCAGATGACCCTGGACACGATCCAGTCCAGGGCCCAGGTCTTGATGGGGCGCAACAACCAATTGCAGCTTGAAAACCGGCAGCTGGCCGATCAGGTGCAAAAATTACAGCAATCGATCACCTTGCAACAAAATAAGAATGACCGGATGGGGCAGTTTTTGAAACAACGCCGCGGGCGGACAGACCAACAGATGCGCATGGATGAATTGGCCCAAGGCATTCAAGCGGACAAGCAGCAGCTCCGCAGCCTTGACGATCAGCTGAGAGATTTGAAACGGCAACAGGCGGGCCTGGGGACCGAAGTCGAACAGATCACAAAAACAGCGCCCCAGGACGGGGACGCGCTTGCTCCCTGGCGCAAGCAGCTTGAAGATGAAGACGGCCGGGAAGCGGTTTTGGAAAATCAACTTCAGAGCTTGAAGTCCATAACGGCAAACCCGGCGGAAACCGAGGCCCAGAGGCTCCAACAACTCCAAAAACGCAAGCAACAACTGGCGGCTGATATCAGTTCTTATGCGTCGCGTCTGGATGAATTAAGGCAGGAGGCCCTTGCCGCCCTGTCATGGCAGGTCCGGAAAAAACGGCTGGTCCATCAATTGGTCGTCGCCGATGCCTTCAACAACCGGATGCGCGCTCAGATCAGGGTGCTGCAGGAAGACATCCAAATTTTGAAAGACAAGGTGTCCCAGCTGGAAAGCCGCATGGATGCAGGTCAAGGCGTGGATCTGTTCACGCAGCCATAAGGAGTGTACTATGTCAAAATTGAAACCCAATTCCTCAACGACGGTCCGCGCGCTGATCGAGGTGTCGATCACTCCCCAGAAAGACGTCGGGTTTGACAGCATCGCCGAGAGGATCTATTCCTATCCCCAGGTCGAAAGCTGTTACCTGGTATCCGGCGGTTATGACCTACTGGTCGTCGTGGAGGGGGAGAACATCCATACGGTGGCTGATTTCGTCGCCGCCAAGCTTTCGTCCATGGCCAATGTGCGCCAGACAGCCACGCATTTTTTACTGCGCAAGTACAAAGAAGAAGGCCGGATCCTGAAACATCCTAAAAGCCAATACAGGCCGAATATTTCGTAAAAGGTCCTATCCATGAGAATTTCTAAACGGGTTGATGGAGTGGCGCCCTCCGGTATCAGGGCTTTTTTTGATCTGGTGCTGGGCATGAAAGACGTGATCTCCTTAGGCGTGGGAGAGCCGGATTTCGTCACCCCCTGGCACGTGCGCGCGCGCGCCATCGAATCCCTCGAACAGGGTTTTACGTCCTACACTTCCAATAAGGGCATGATCGAGTTAAGGGGCGCCATTGCCGCGTTTCTGAAGAAACGCCACCGGCTTGATTATGATCCCGAAGAAGAAATTTTGATCACCGTCGGCGTCAGTGAGGCCCTGGATCTGGCGATGCGTTCGATCCTCAACCCCGGAGAGAAAATCCTGGTGCCGGAACCGTATTATGTGGCTTACGGTCCGGTCGTGGACCTGGCCGGCGGAGAGACGGTATTCCTGAAAACTTCCATCGATAACGGCTTCAAAATTACACCGCAGCAGATTGAAAAGGCCGTCGTGCCCGGTGTGCGCGGCCTTCTGTTGGGGTATCCGTCCAACCCGACGGGCACGTCCTATTCGAAAAAAGAACTGGAAGCGATCTGCCGGGTGGTCAAGAAACATGATTTGTTGGTCATCAGCGACGAGCTTTATGATGAGCTGACCTATGACTTCGAGCACACGCCCCTGTCCGCCCTGCCGCAGATGAAAAACCGCGTGATTTATCTCAACGGTTTTTCCAAAAGCTATGCCATGACGGGTTTTCGTGTCGGGTATGTCTGCGGCCCCGCGGACATTGTGGGGGCCATGACCAAGATCCATCAATACACGAGCTTGTGCGCGCCCATCACCAGCCAGATGGCGGCCATCGAGGCCATTAAGAACTCCAACGGGGACGTTGCGGCCATGAAAAAGGAATATGACCGCCGCCGCCGCTTTATCGTCGGCGCTTTGAATGATATCGGTTTGAGATGCCATATGCCGCAGGGGGCTTTTTATGCGTTTCCGTCGATTGCGTCAACCGGGGAAAGCGCCATGGATTTTGCCAGGAATCTCCTCAAGAAGCAGAAGGTGGCCCTCGTGCCGGGAGATGCTTTCGGCGCAAGCTGCGGGGGGCATGTGCGCATTTCCTACGCGTCGAGCTATGAAAATTTGAAAGAAGCTGTTTGTCGGATCGAAAAATATTTAAAGAAAAGGTAAGAATCACCGCTTCTCTACGATTAAAATTAAGGAAAGCGGCACTTCGAATCAGTGTAAAAACATAGTGGAATTATAAGGAAGGGATCCATCCATGCGCAAAGAGCATGCCGCCAAACTTCCCCGTAAAAAGGAAGACATCGATTTTGAGATCGCCTTTTATGAGAACATCCTTAAGGAGACGCCGGATTTTATCGAGGCCCTGATCGTCGTCGGGGACCTCTATACCAGGGCCGGCCTGTGGCAGAAGGGGCTGGACGTGGATTTGAAGCTTTCCCGCCTGAGGCCCGAAGACCCGGTGGTGTTCTATAACCTGGCCTGTTCGTACGCGCTTTTAAACCAGACCCGGGCGGCCCTGGGCGTCCTGACCAAGGCCATTGATTTCGGTTATGACGATTTCGAACATTTGAAGGGCGACACGGACCTGGACAACCTGCTCAAAGACGAGCATTTCCAGCAGTACATCAAACAGCTGGAAAAAAAGAAAAAGCTGGCCAGGTGACCGGCATGAAACATTTCCGTCAGGAGCTTTGGTTCAACACCAAGACGCGCCGGGCCTATATCAATATCACCGGCCGGGTGCAGGATGCCGTCGACAAGAGCGGGGTGCGGGAAGGCCTGTGCCTGGTCAATGCCATGCACATCTCCGCCAGTGTTTATATCAACGATGATGAGAGCGGCCTTCTGGGGGATTACGACGCCTGGCTGGAGAAATTGGCGCCGCATGAGCCGGTGTCCCAATACCGGCATAACGACACCGGCGAGGACAATGCGGACGCGCACCTCAAGCGCCAGGTGATGGGACGCGGGGTCGTTGTCGCCGTCACCGGCGGCAAACTGGATTTCGGTCCCTGGGAGCAGATTTTTTACGGCGAGTTCGACGGCCGCCGCGACAAGCGGGTGCTGGTCAAGATCATAGGAGAGTAGATGAGTTTGGTGGTTTTAGGGACGGTGGCCCTGGATCATGTCAAAACACCGTCGGGAACGAAAAAAGACATGCTGGGCGGTTCCGCGGCGCATTTTGCCATGGCGGCCCGCCTTTTTTGCGATGTGCACCTGGCGGCCGTGGTGGGCCGCGATTTTCCCCTCAAGCACCTGGAATTTCTGGAACGCAAAGGCATTGATTGTTCGTCGGTGATCATCAGCCGGGACAAGACCTTCCGGTGGCGGGGGGAATATAAGAAGGAAGACCTGAATACGGCGGTGACCCTGGCCACGGAATTGGGCGCCTTGCAAAGCTACGTGCCTGAATTGAAAGAACATCAGAGGCATTTGCCCGATGTTTTTCTGGCCAATATCGATCCTGACCTGCAAATGCAGTTGCTTAGGGCTTTAAAGTCCCCCCGGTTGATCGGCCTCGACAGCATGAATTTGTGGATCACCCACAAACAAAAGTCCCTGCGCCGTTTGATGAAAAAGGTGCATTTATTTGTGGCCAACGACGGCGAGGCCCGTGCCTTGTCGGGGGAGAACAATTTGATCATGGCGGCCCGGCGCCTGCGTGCCATGGGCCCCGGCATGATCGTTATTAAAAAAGGCGAACACGGCGTCCTGTTTTACAGCGGGCGGCTGATGTTTTCCTTTCCCGCCTTTCCGGTCGAACGCGTGGTCGATCCCACCGGCGCCGGGGACACCTTTGCCGGAGGATTGATGGGATATTTAAGCCGCGCCGGCAGGCTCGATGAGAAGACTTTGCGCAAGGCCTGCGTTTACGCCACAACGGTCGCTTCCTTTAACGTGCAGGGTTTCGGCATGGCCAGGACCGCATCGCTTTCCCTGCATGAGGTCCAAGAGCGCATGAAGGAACTGGTGAAATTTGCCTCGCTTGCCTGATATGCATATCCTTAGAAATATCAGCCTGGCGGCTGCCGTTCTTCTTCCCTTTTTCAATATTCCCATGATCGTCAGGATCGTGCGCCGGCGTTCCTCGGCGGACATATCGACCGTATGGCTTATGGGCGTATGGATATGCTGCCTGTTGATGGCGCCTTCAGGGTTTACGTCCAAAGATTTGGTCTGGCGTTGCTATAATATCGTCAACCTGGTTTTATTTACAGGGGTCGTGATCGCGGTCTGGAAGTACAGGAAATCTCATGGATAGAAAATTAAAAAGCGGCATGGTGGCCATTGTGGGCAGGCCCAATGTGGGCAAATCCACGCTTTTGAATTGCCTTTTGGGCGAGAAGGTGTCCATTGTGTCCGACGTACCGCAAACCACGCGCCGGCAGATACGGGGGATCTATACCGACCACCGCGGCCAGATCGTTTTTATCGACACGCCGGGCCTGCATTCGGGGCGCGACAAACTGGACAAATACATGAGCCGGGCCTCTACGGGAAGCATCGACGGCACGGATGTGGTCATTCATCTGGTGGATGCCAGTGAAAAGACAGGCCCGGAAGAAAGGCAGGTGGTCGGCCGGCTCGATGCCTGCGGCAAGCCCATCATCGTGGGCTTAAACAAGGTGGATGTCACCAAGGGCAAATTCGTTCCCGAGTACATCAAGCTTTGGGAAGACCTGCGCGGCATGCCGGTGACGGAAATGAAGGACATGACGCTGCTGCCCCTTTCCGCGCTTAAAGGGACCAACGTCAAAAAGTTGGTGGACCTTTTGTTCGAGTTGATGCCGGCGGGCCCGCTGCTTTATCCCGAAGATGTGTTGACCGATTTCCCCAAGCGCATGGCCATGGCGGATCTGGTCCGGGAAAAATTATTTTTGCTGATGCGCGAAGAAGTCCCCCATTCGATCGCCGTGATCATCGAGAGTGTGCGCCCCAAACGCGGCAAGGTCCTGCAGATCCGGGCCGCCATCCTGGTGGAGCGCGAATCCCAGAAAGAGATCGTCATAGGCCGTGGCGGCGCCGTGTTAAAGCAGGCGGGGAGCCAGGCGCGCCGGGACCTGGAAGAGCTCGTCGGGCAGAAAGTGTTCCTGGAGCTTTTTGTGAAGACAAAACCCGATTGGCGCGATGACTATTCCGCCCTCGAAGAGATGGGCTACGTTTTCAGCGATTTGGTATAGCAGGATCAATTTATTTTTTTGTTCATGCCTATTGTTTCCAGAAATTTTTATCCCTACACATACAATGAGCGCTGAACTGTTAGACAATAGACAAATCGCTGAGGTGATCAAACGGCTGAAGGTTGCCATGCGAGACCTGCCTGACCCGTCGGTGACGCTGGTCGGCAAGAAATTCAAGAGCCCTTTCTTGGTGCTGATCTCCTGCCTGCTTAGCCTTCGCACCCAGGACAAAACCACCTTGCCCGCCTGCGAACGCCTTTTTGCCCGCGCCGACACCATGGAAGGCATGCTCAAGGTCCCGCTCGGAGAACTGCGGCGATTGATTTATCCCGTCGGATTTTATAAAACCAAGGCCGTACGTATCCACGAGATCTGCCGCGATCTGCTCCATCGTTTCGGCGGGAGGGTGCCGGATGACTTGGACGCGCTTTTGACGCTCAAAGGGGTGGGGCGCAAGACCGCCAACTTGGTTTTGACCGAGGGCTTCGGCAAACTGGGGATATGCGTGGACACCCATGTGCACCGCATCTCCAACCGCCTGGGCTATATTCGCAGCCGCAGCGCGGAAGAGACGGAATTTGCCTTAAGAAAGAAGCTGCCGCAACACTATTGGATCGAATACAACGCCTTGCTGGTGACCTGGGGCCAGAATGTTTGTAAACCCATTTCACCGGTTTGTTCCGGATGCCCGGTCAACACCATCTGCCGGCGCGTGAATGTCACTGCCAGCCGTTAGCGGGTCCATTATCAAAATCCTCTTGTTAAAGCCTGACTCCTAATTAATCTTAAAATTAGCCCTTGTAGATGAAGAATGTTAATGGTAACTTTTAATTAGGCATACAGAGATGCGATTTGAGGGAGGGGTGAAAAAAGCAAGCAATGAAAAAAATCGGGACCAAGAACGGTTTTACCCTGATAGAAATTATCGTTGTCCTGATCATTGTCGGCATCCTGGCGGCCATCAGCCTGCCTAATCTGTTCCAAAATATCGAGAAAAGCGGGAGCGCTCAAGCTTTAACATTGTTGGATAGTTATAAAACACCGATAGAAGCCTGTTGCGAGTTATACGAGACACATCCCTATGCCGGAGGACCGTGCAGTTTGACGGCATTGAACCTTAATACAGGAGTTCAAAACGGCTGGACTATTTCAATATCGCCTACCGGAACAGGAGCTCAAACCGCCACAAAAGGTGCGTGGACGGCGTGGGGAGGGGCACCTGAAAACAATGATTTGACATATACTCTTATAGCTTCGGATGCGGCGGGTGATACAATTACATTAATTAGAAATGTGGACGGCACAGTGACATGTTCAACCGGTTCAGCGGGTCCATATACAGGTATTTGTTAAAAAATTCCAAGAGAAGATGAAGGATTTTCCATAAATTCTCCAGCCTGACTCCGGATCAGAAAAGCGGTCTAACCGGCAAAAGGATGCGTATCCGGAATCCGGGTAAAGATATTTAGAAAAAAATTCATGGCAATTTTGCGTATTTTTGATAAATTGTAGACAAAATATGAGTAAAGTAATCGGTCTCACGTACGATCTTAAAAGCGACTGGCAGAGATCAGAGGATGATCCTATTGATGCTGCGGCCGAGCTCGACGGGAAAAAGACGGTCGACTGCCTTCAAAAGGCGCTTGAATCAGCCGGGCACAAGGTGGTTTTGATCGGCGGAGCGCGCGCCTTGATCGACAGGATCACCAGGGATGATTTAAAGGTCGATATTGTCTTCAATATTTCCGAAGGTTTCCGCGGCCGCAACCGCGAATCCCAAGTGCCTGCCATCCTGGATCTGTACGACATCCCTTTTGTCGGCGCCGATGCCCTGACCTTGGGGGTCACCTTGGACAAGGTGATGGCCAAGAAATGTTTTATGGCCGACGGCATCCCCACGGCGCGTTTTTTTAAGGCCACGATCGACGAAGATCTTGAAAGCCTCAATACCATCGGCTTTCCCTTGTTCGTCAAGACCCTGCATGAAGGGACTTCGAAGGGGATCACCAAGAAATCGAGGGTGGAAAATTTAGAAGGGCTTAAGGCCCAAGTGGAGCATATCTGCCATCATTATAAACAGCCGGCGCTGGTCGAAGAATTTATCAGGGGCACGGAATTCACCGTGGGTGTCATCGGCAACGGGACGCCCAAGGCCATGCCGGTGGTGCAGTACGCGATTGACGGCAGAAAGAATTTGGGTAATGAATTTTATTCGTATCGACATGTGGCTGAAAAATCGGTAGAATACATTTGTCCCGCCCCCATTGACAAGGAGCTGGCATTGACGTTGCAGGAGCTGGCGGTGCGTGCTTATAAAGCGGTGGATTGCCGCGATTTTGGGCGCGTGGATTTTCGCGTGGACGAGGCGGGCAATCCGTACGTGCTGGAGATCAATCCCTTGCCCAACCTTGGGCCCGACGATGTGTTCGTGCTTTTTGCCAAGGTCAAGGGGATGACGTATAACCAGATCATCAACCAAATTATGGATGAAGCCCTTGTACGTTCAGGGCTGATGCGCCCGCCGAAAAACGGCGAGGCGGCTTTGCCGCAGGCCAAAAGCCCGCGGGCAAAAGAGGAAGCCTACAGAAAATGACCCCTGTGACCATGGTCAAAGAAAAGGATGAAGCGGCATCAATGTCCGCCGGGCCCAATATTCCCCTGTCGCCCCAGGAAAAGCGCGTCATCAAGCTTTTCCCCGGAGCTACGCCGGCCGATTGGGAAGATTGGCGCTGGCAGATCAGAAACCGTATCCGCACCTTTGAGCAGATTTCCAAGCTGATGAAATTGACGCCGCGTGAGGAACGCGGGGTCAAAGGGGCGGGGGACAAGCTGACGATGTCCATACCGCCGTATTTCGCCGCCCTGATCGATGAGAAAGACACGGGATGCCCTGTCCGTCTGCAGTCGGTGCCCCAGGATTATGAATTTGAGACCACCCCCGAAGAGATGCTGGACCCTTGCGGGGAAGAGAAGAGTTCCGAAGTGCACGGCCTGGTGCACCGTTACCCCGACCGCGTTCTTTTTCTGGTCAATGAAATGTGCGCCATGTACTGCCGTTACTGCACGCGCTCGCGCATGGTCGGCGACGGCAACCATACGCTCAACACCTCCACCTATGACGCGGCGCTGGACTATATCCGCCGGCACAAGGAGATCCGCGATGTGCTCATCTCCGGCGGCGACCCATTGACCCTGGGCGACCGCATGCTGGAATATTTGATTTCGTCCGTCAAGAAAATACCGCACGTGGAATTCGTGCGCATCGGCACCCGTATTCCGGTCACCCTTCCCCAGAGGGTGACGCCGGAGTTGATCGCCATGTTCAAGAAATATTCGCCCCTGTGGATGAGCATTCATTTCAACCATCCCATTGAGGTGACCCCGCGGGTCAGGCACGCCTGCAACATGATCGCGGATGCCGGGATCCCCATGGGCAGCCAGACCGTGCTTTTGCGCGGCGTCAATGATTCCCCCGAAGTCATGAAAAAACTTTTTCATGAGCTTTTGAAGGTCCGCGTGAGGCCGTATTACATCTACCAGTGCGACCCCATCATCGGTTCCAAGCATTTTCGCACCTCTGTCGCCGCAGGGATCAACATCATCCAGAACCTGCGCGGCCACACCACCGGATACGCTGTACCGACCTATGTGATCGACGGCCCCGGCGGCGGCGGGAAGATTCCGATTGGCCCGGATTATGTAGTCTCCAAAGAAAACGGCCGCTATACGCTGCGCAATTTCAAGGGAGAACTATATACCTACGTCGATCCGACCTACTAAAATATCGTTTATCCCCGTCTTTTTAGTGACAGCCGCGGTTTTTTGTTGTCCATGTCCGGCCGCCCGGGCGCAGGACGCCGTTTCCGGAGTCTCGCCGGAAAGGATGGCCGCCGTCAACGCCGCCCTGGATGAATTTGAGGCAGGGACGAACCCCTCACCACAGCCGGCCCCGTCTTCGGCTGCGTCACAGGCCCCCTCTCAGGCTGCGGATTCGCAAGACTCGCTGCATCTTAATTCTTACAAGATCAGCGGCGAGGTGCGCACCTCCGCCGGCATTTATTCCAACGGGCACACGGTCTTCACCAGGGCCAATGCGGATTTGAACGAGCGCAATTACCGTATTCTATCGTCGGAAGCGCTCAACAATAATATCAACACCTACGACCCGGCCCTGTTTTCCCGCCTGCAATTCGCCGTCGATGCGTCGGTGGCGGCGTCCATCGTTTCGCTGCATTTGAACGTTTTTGTGGACCCCTGGAGTTTTACGGCCAAAAGCGGCACGCAGCTGGTCACCTCCCAGTGGGGGGACCAGGCCAAGGTGCAGTATCTCTGGTGGGGCAATACCAATTACACCGTCAACCGCATCATCAATACCTCGCGCTACGGCGGCTCTTTCGCGCTGCCTGAACTTAAACCCAACGGCTCCACGGTGCCTCCCGTCAGCGTCGCTTCCAGCATCCAGAACCAATACGGGCAGACGGACGTCTTCAATATCCCGGCCGAGAAATTGAACTACAGTTTTTTCCCCGTCCGGGAGGCATGGGCTGATATCAAGCCCCCCAACAGTGATTTCAAGCTTAGGATATTTCCCATGGCCTTCGAGGACCAGGCCTTGACCACCGACGATCCTTTGAAGCTTTCCAATAACGCCGAATGGTGGGATTCCAGCCCCTGGCTCAACAGCTGGCAGCCGGGCAATCTCAACACGGGGGACAACCCCATCAATTTCACCAAGGGATATTGGGACAACAGCCTGGCGTTCTTTACCAGGGACAGCTTCGGCCAGCGCTTGACGGCGCTGCGCGGGGTTTCGTTGAGCTGGAAACCGGGGGATGAAACTTCCGTGGAAGGGACGGTGGCCAGCCCCAAGACCCTTTGGCAGAATTACAGTGAATTTACGACCGTCCCGGGCGCCGTCCGGCTCAAGCAGTTTATCGGCGATCTTTTTTACATCGGCGCCGTCGGCAACATGCATCAGGGCTACACCCCGGCAGGGGACCTCGATGCCGAGAATTATGTCGGGGCCGTGGACACCGGTGCCATGGCCCTCAAAAATGTCAAGTTCAATGCCGAGGTGGCCAGGTCCCAAAGCCATTATGATGAAACCACGCCGGATTATGCCACCAAATACAACGGCAATGCCTATTATGTGTCCCTGACCGCTTCTTCGAACCCCGAGAACATGCTCAAGAAGGATTATTTCGGCTTGCTCCCGCAAGAGCAGACCGACACTTTCTTTAAAAGCACCGTTTATTTTGCCAGGATGGACCAGGGTTTCGAATCGAGCCTTTCCGATTATCACCAGACCAGGGATGACAGTTTCTGGGCCGAGGATGTGACCTTTTATCCCTCCACGTACCGCTATCTTCCGGGTGTCGCCCCTTCCCAATCCCAGTATGATCTGGAACCTTTTGCCGTCGGCACCGGCATCGACTACGGCCGTTCGGTCGCCCGCTGGGTGGGGGACGTGAACCTGCTGGACGGAAAGCTGCAGGGCACGGCCGATATCCGGCACGTTACGGACAATTACGGCCACAACATCCAGACCGAAGGCCGGACCCTGTGGACGTACAGGCCGGTGCCCAAACTCACCACCAAGGCGCTTTTTTTGTGGGACGCCCTGCCCAAAACGTCGACATCGGACATCTACGGGGCTTCCCAGACGCTGGACCCTTTTGTCACCAGCGGCACCACCGGCGAGCCGCTGGTCGATTCAGCGGTAACGCCCGGCAAGGACCCGAGCATCAAAAGCACTTCCCTGGGCGCCCGTTATCAGCTGACCGGCTGGGCCGCCCTCAACGGCGTCTGGGAATTTACCAACGATGTCAATCTCGGCACGGATTCCTTCCCGCAGGGGGACTTAAACAGCACCTTTTTTTCCACCTATACGCAAAACGGCAGGCTCTACACGGAAGAAGTCCCCCAGCTCTACGACCAGCAGTATTTCCATCAGCCGCCGTATCCCTATTACAACATTTTCAAGGCCGGCCTTGAGATCACCCCTTCAAGGAAATGGCACATTTACATGGATTACACCCGCAATCCCAACAAATTCGCCGGGAACATCGATGACAACATGCAGCATGCCGGCATCGAGACGAGCTATTTGCTGACGCCCAAGATCGGGTTTTTTGCGCGGTACACCTTTTCCCAGGGCTATGACATCAACCGCCTGGTCAACGACCACCAACTGGATTACCGCAACTACAACAATTTTTATTTTGAGACCCGCATGATCCTGCCCAAGGATTTGACCATGTCCCTTCAATACGGGGTCGGCCCTGCTTTTAACGTGCTGACCTCCGCGACCGACCCGGCCCTGGCCTATTACAGCACCACCGTGCTTGAGACCCAGCACATTGTCCGGATCGTCTTTGATAAAAAATTTTAGTGACAATCACCTCAAATATACTATAATACACCCTTCGTTAATCAATTTAAAACCCCTTAAGGAGCCGTGAGTTAATGCTGGAAGTCAAGGTCAATGACAAGAACAGTTTCGAAAAGGCGATGCGCTTGTTCAAAAAGCAGTGCCAAAAAGACGGATTTTTAGTCGAGCTCAAAGAGCGCCGCTTTTACAGCAAACCTTCCGAACGCAAGCGTAAAAAAGGCAAGAGATAAGCCGAAGGCACCTTATTTAATTCCCCGTTTCCCATGATCAAGGTCAAACGCGCCCTCATTTCCGTTTCCGATAAAACCGGCCTGGTGGAGTTCGCCAGGGGTTTGCAGAAACTGGGCATCGAGATCATTTCCACCGGCGGCACCGCCGTGCTTTTGCGCTCCTCCAACATTGATGTCCGGGAAGTCGGCGAGTACACCGGTTTTCCGGAAATGCTCGACGGCCGGGTCAAGACCCTCCATCCCAAGATCCACGCAGGCCTCCTGGCGCTGCGCGATAATCCCGAACACATGAAACAAATCGCCGCCCACGGCATCGGCCTTATCGACATGGTGGTCGTCAACCTTTATCCTTTTGAGAAGGCCATCCAGAAAAAAAATATATCCTTGGAAGAGGCCATCGAAAACATCGATATCGGCGGACCTTCCATGCTGCGTTCCGCGGCCAAGAATTATAAAAGCGTGGCCGTCATCTGTAATGCCGGACGCTACGCGGAAATATTGAACGAGTTGAACAACAACAGCGGGATCTTGTCGGACAAGGTGCTCTCCGGCCTGGCCATCGAGGTCTTTGAGCTAACCCGCCGCTACGATGCTTCCATCCATGAATTCTTAAGGAACCGTTTTAAGACGGACAATTCCTTTTCTTCCTTTCCCAAGGAATTTTCTTTTTCTTTCAATAAAGTGCAGGACCTGCGTTACGGCGAGAACCCGCACCAGGCCGCGGCTTTTTATAAGGACGGCGCAACGCCCCAGGGACTGGCAGGCTTGAAGCAGTTGCAGGGCAAGGAGCTTTCTTTCAACAACATCCTTGATCTCAATGCCGCGGTCGACATCATCCGTGAATTCGACCTGCCTGCGGCGGTCATCATCAAACATAACAACCCCTGCGGCGTGGCCCAGGACAAAAGCATCGATAAAGCTTATACGAAAGCGTATAAGTGCGATTCGCTTTCCGCCTTCGGCAGCATTATCGGCTTTAACCGCACCGTTGATGCCGCTGCCGCGGCGGCGGTCATTAAAAGCGGTTTTGTGGAATGCATCGTCGCCCCTGACTTTACCAATGATGCCAGGGCCCTGTTTGCCCCCAAGAAAAACCTGCGCCTGCTGGTGCTGGACATTCCCGGCGTCCGTGACGAGCGGTATGATTTCAAGAAAGTCTCCGGCGGGCTTTTGCTCCAGGAGAAGGACACCCGTACCTTGAACCCCGCGGAATTAAAAATCGTAAGCCGGGTCAAGCCCACCCAATTGCAGATGGACGCCATGGTCTTCGGCTGGAAATTGATCAAGCATGTCAAAAGCAATGCCATCGCTTTAGTCAAAGGGACGCAAACCGTGGGCATAGGCTGCGGCCAGACCAGCCGGGTCGACGCCGCGATCCATGCCATCCGCCGGGCAGGTAAGGCCGCCCGCGGCAGCGTGCTTATCTCCGATGCATTTTTGCCCATGCCGGATACCGTCACCATCGCCGCGAAGAGCGGGATCAAGGCCATTATCCAGACCGGCGGTTCCATCATGGACGAAACCGTGATCAAAGAGGCCGACAAAAAGAAGATCGCCATGGTGATGACCGGCGTCAGGCACTTTAAGCATTGAACCCTCACGAGTACCTCAACTCTTTTACCAATTTTGAACCCCAGCTTCATAATGTGCGCCCGGAGGATTTTGACCTTCAGCGCATCCAGAAATTTCTGGACCTGGCGGGTCTTGGGACCAAGGGCCTGAAAATCATCCATGTCGCGGGCACTAAAGGCAAGGGTTCGACCTGCGCGTTTTTGGCGGGTATTCTGCAGGAGGCGGGATATAAAACGGGGTTATATACTTCGCCTCATTTGCACCGGGTCAATGAGCGCATCCGTATTTTAAGCGCCGGCAACCTTAAGGACAAAGATCCTTTCAGCGGGGCCATTTCCGACGATGAACTTGGCCGGATATTGAATTTCCTGAGGCCGTCCGCCGCCGCCATCCGCAATGCGGGGCATGTCCTGACCTATTTTGAAGTCCTGACCGTGGCGGCCGTGTGTTATTTTATACGCTGCCGGGCGGATGTGGCGGTTTTGGAAACCGGCCTGGGCGGGCGGCTGGATGCCACCAACGCCCTGGATTCGGCCGTTGCGGTGATCACGCCGGTGAGCTTGGACCATACGCATATTTTGGGGGAACGTTTAAGCAAAATAGCGGCGGAAAAGGCGGGCATTATCAAGAATTCTTTCCAGAAAGTGGTGGTTGCGCCCCAGGACTCCGACGCCATGGACGTCATTTTGGCCCGTTGCCGCGAGTTTGGGATCAGTCCTGTCATGGTTGTGCCTGAGAAATATGAAAATTTGAAGATCGCCCTTAAGGGCAGGCACCAGATCATGAACGCCGCCACGGCCCTCGAAGCCGTATTGATTTTAAGGACCCTGGGCCTTAAAATCAGCGATGCGGCGGTGGACAAAGGGTTAAAAAACGTGAGATGGCCGGGGCGTTTCGAGCTTTTGAGAAAAGAGCCGGACGTGATCGTCGATTGCGCCCATAATGAGGCTTCGGCGCGTGCCCTTTCCGAGACCTTGCGCCGGGAGTATCCCGGGCGACGGGTGGTCCTGGTCCTGGGGATTTCACGGGACAAGGACGTCGGCTCCATTTGCAATTCTTTAAAAGACAGTGCGGCGCAGTTCATATTGACCAGGGCCGGCCATCCCCGTGCATACTCTTTTAAGGATGCGGAATGCCGGAAATATTTCGGTGATAAACCTTTTGAGATCACTGAAGATTTGCCCCGAGCTTTGCAAAAAGCTCTGAAGGCAGCGGGTCCCCAGGACGTGATCGCGGTGACAGGATCGGTGTTTGCGGTCGCCGAGGCCAGGACGGAGATTGAACATGTATCAGTATAAAGGCATGGAAGACACGATCGCCGCCATTGCCACCCCTGCCGGGCAGGGGGCCATCGGCATTATACGCATCAGCGGCAGGGATGCGATTGCCGTCGCGGACAGGGTCCTGCGTCTTGACGGGAACAAGACCCTGCAACAGTGTCCCACCCATACCGTGCACCACGGTTGGGCCGTAAAGTCCCAAGACATTTTGGATGAAGTTTTGGTCACGGTGATGCGGGCCCCTAAAAGTTATACGGCCGAAAATGTGGTTGAGATCTGCTGCCACGGCGGCCTGACCGTCCTGCGTACGGCGCTGCAGGAGGTGTTGAATGCAGGGGCGAGATTGGCCGCGCCGGGAGAATTCACCAAAAGGGCGTTCCTTAACGGCCGCATGGACCTTGCCCAGGCCGAGGCGGTGATCGATGTCATCAATGCCAGGACGCGAGCCTCCCTGCGCCAAAGCCATTACCAATTAAAAGGGGAGTTGTCGTCCAGGCTTAAATCCATCCGGGAAGAATTGATGAAGCTTTATACCATGGTCGAGGCAATGATTAACTTTCCCGAAGATGCCGTTGAAGCCGAGAGCCGGCAGCAAATATCAGGCCGCCTGAAAGACCGGGAGGATGAGCTGATTGCGCTTTTGCGAGGGGCCCAAACAGGGCGCCTTTTGAAGGAAGGCATGCGCATTGTCTTGTGCGGCAAGCCCAATGTGGGCAAATCTTCCCTGCTTAATGCGCTGCTCAAAGAACAGCGGGCCATTGTCACGGACATCGCCGGCACCACACGCGATGTGCTGGAAGAATCGGCCCAGATCAATGGCATCCCCGTGGCGCTCGTAGACACAGCCGGCATCCTGAAGGCCGCCAATCCTATCGAAGAGGAAGCCGTCAAGCGCAGCCGGCTTTACATCAAAAGCGCTGACCTGGTATTGCTTGTCTTGGACCACAGCCGCCCCCTGGAAGAAGAGGACCTGGCGCTCATGGAGCAATTGAAAGCAGCGCCTGCCCTGCTGGTCGTCAATAAAACGGATCTGGCCGCTCAAATGG
The DNA here is from genome assembly GCA_028865345.1 of Candidatus Omnitrophota bacterium. Lineage (GTDB taxonomy): Bacteria > Omnitrophota > Gorgyraeia > Zapsychrales > Fredricksoniimonadaceae > JABDGZ01. The sequence continues at coordinate 67,017 of JAGWKL010000006.1, forward strand.
ATATGGGCGTCGTGCAACGGATGTCCGGCGGCCATCCTATGATTAAAACTTCGGCGCTCGACGCTGAATCTGTCCGCGGCCTGGAGGCCGGGATAGCGGAGTTTATTGCCAAGGACAAGGACCTTGAAAGCCAGGAGCCTTTGATCAGCAACATCCGCCACATTCAATCCCTGCAGGAAGCCCAAAAGAACCTGCAGGCCGCCTGCCGTCTGGCGGCGGAGGGGACATCGCTCGAATTCATTTCCGAGGAGATCAAATCCGCGGTCAACCATCTGGACGCCATCACCGGCCGCAATATCGATGAGGACCTGCTCGAGAGCATCTTTTCCGAATTTTGCATCGGTAAATAAAGCGACATACAATGCGCGGGGGAATATGGCTGGCATAACTCCTTTCGCCAAGGTATTGGGTTTCCCAATAGTTCGTTTGGACGTACGAGTTCCCAATCGGATAAGGAATTCTGGGATGAACCTTGGCTTAAGGAGTTATGCCAGCCATATCCGTCCGGAATTCATCAAAACCGTTTCGGCCTCCGAGTTTGGGGGCAGGCGGGTGGCTCGGGATTGATGTTGCCGAGCGCACGGCAACTGCCCAAGGCATCTTTAAATGGAAAATGGGAACAGGTATTCCATAATTTATATAGTAGGAAATATGTAATTTGACTTACATTGTGATAATGTTATACTATTTCGTAGAAAGGGGAGCAAAATATGCATACAACAATTGTAACGATCAAAGGGCAGATAGTCATTCCTTCCCGAATACGGCGGAAACTTAACATCAAGAAAGGCACGAGGCTTTCTATACAGGAGAAAGGGGACCAGCTCATTCTTCAGCCATTAACGGAAGATTACTATGAAAAAATGGCAGGGATTTTAAATACCAAGGGCAAGGGGACCAGGGCCATTTTAGAAGAAAGGGCCAAGGAAAAGGAGTTGGAGGATAGAAAATGGTCAAAGTCTTAGACGCGTCCGCTCTCATGGCCTATCTTGAAAAGGAAACAGGATACGATAAAGTCAGAGACTTGTTTATTAAAGCATCTGAAAGCGGCAAGCATATATTGATGTCAACGGTCAACTGGGGAGAAGTTTTATATGTATTAATACGGGACCATGGCCTTGAAGAAGCTCAGAAAATTGAAAAGATCGTTGAAACATTCCCCATCGAATTTGTACCGGTCGATTTGGCCATTGCCAAACAAGCCGCTTTGTATAAGGCCATAAAAAAACTTCCTTACGCCGATTGTTTTGTTGCCGCATTAGCCAAGACTCACAAAGGCGAACTGGTGACAGGGGACAAAGAATTTAAATTGATTGAAAATGAAATCAAAGTCATTTGGGTGTGAGAAAAAAGAAAGCGTTGTTAATGGGGCGAGAAGAGATTTTTGGCGCAAAGATAAAGGGGGATGGAGGAATTTATGCTTAAACGATTAACGGCGTTTTGCCTGCCTCCCTTGCAGTCGCGCACATGTTTAACCACCAAACGCACCATCGGGGGCAGATAACAACCCTTTTAGCGCAAGAAGGATTGGACTATGGCGTGACTGATTTACCGGTGATGCCGGGTGTTAAGGAATTGGGGGGGATGGGATAAAAGTAAGATTTTAGAAAGGAAACATTCATGGCCAGGAGATTTATTCTTGAAAATAAGCACCAGCCTTTATTAGCATATCCTCAATTTCTTAGACGGATGATGCGCTGTACCATCGCGGCTCTGGTGCTTTTGACAGGTACTCTTTTTTTGGGTTGCGTAGGGTATCATTTTATAGAGAATCAGGCATGGATCGATGCGTTGCTTAATTCCGTACTGGTCATGACAGGAATAGGGTTGGAAAATGGGCTTAATACGTTTAACGGAAAAGTATTTACCATTGGGTTTTCTTTGTTAAGCCCGATTGTTTTTTATTCCATCTTGGCAATATTATTTACACCTTTAATACACCGTTTTCTGCACAGTTTTCATTTAGACAAATAAAAGGAGCTGCCCAGGTCAAGATAATCAGGAGGATGGGGTATGACAAATAATCGCCAGAGTTTTCGTTTGCGGCAGCAATTTGAAATCACCTGGTCTGTCCCTGACCAAAAAATAACGGGGCGGGGGTTGGTTTCTAATGTCAGTCGATCGGGGATGTTATTTGTTACGGATAAATTGTTTGGGGCTGATAAGGGATTAAAAATGTGCTTTAGTTCCACTGAGGTTCCGGCTTGCCCGCCTAAAGGAAGGTTGATGAGGTATAGGAAGGTGGGACCGGAAGAATCCTGGTATCAATGCGGTGTGCAATTTGAAATTGAGGCTGACGATATGCAGGTATGGATTGAATGGATGGAAGATAATATGTCAAGATTGTCCGATGCCCAAAGCGGGGGCGTACTGGGTCAGTTTTTGCGGGACGGGCAGGAATGATGGGGGCAACAACAGGCCCGGTCCAGGACCCGCCATGACGGGATTCTCGATAGAAGCATTCGGGCATGACATGAAATAGAAATTATGCCGGAAAAAGAACTGCACAATCGCGGGGCGCTGGTCAATCCTGTTAACCGGTTTGAGAGAATTTCTTTTGAACGGGATGAGGAGATTACCGACGAGGAATATCCTTCGCCCAAGACGGAATTCTATAAGGACACTTCCCAATCCATCATCAGCTACAACGACAGCCCGGATATCGGCTTTGAAACAAGCCTCAACCCCTACCGCGGCTGCGAACACGGCTGCGTCTATTGCTATGCCAGGCCCACGCATGAATACTTCGGCCTTTCATCAGGCCGCGATTTTGAGGCCGTTATCTTTGTGAAAACCGATGCCCCTACGCTGTTGCGTAAAGAGTTGGCCTCGCCCAAATGGAAGCCGCAGGTTGTGGTCATGAGCGGGGTCACGGACTGCTACCAGCCTTTTGAACGCAAGTTTACCATCACCCGTCAATGCCTGCAGGTGTTGGAGGAGTTCCATAACCCCGTTGGTATTATTACAAAAAATAAACTTGTCACCCGCGATGTCGATATTTTGAAATCCATGGCCCGGTATCAGGGGATTTGCGTGACGGTTTCCATCACCACCCTGGACGCGGTACTTGCCCGCGCCATGGAACCGCGGGCCTCAACGCCGGCCAACCGTTTGGCGGCCGTCGAAGCATTGGCAGCCGCCGGCATTCCGGTCACGGTCAATGTAGCGCCCATCGTGCCGGGATTGACGGAGCACGAAATACCGTCCATTCTCAAGGCCGCGGCCCGGGCGGGCGCTCAGGCGGCGGGATATACCATCGTGCGCCTGCCCTATGCGGTCAAAGATATTTTTGAGCGCTGGCTCGCCGAATATTTTCCCGATCGCAAAGATAAGGTGCTCAACCGTATCCGTGAATTGCGTAATGGGGCGCTTTACGATTCAGGCTGGGGCAGCCGCATGACGGGACAGGGATTGTTCGCCGAAAGCATCAGGGACATCTTTGATCTGGGGTATAAACGCGCCGGATTTCCTAAAAGCCGCATTCATCTTTCCGCAGCGTCATTTTGCAACGCGCAGGACAGGCAAATGCGCCTATTCGCCTGATTTTTGCATTTGGGCGCCCAGCTGTTTCTGCCGGCTCTGGTAAATGGCCAGGACCTTTTTGAAAGTGGCGGGATCGCTCAGGATCTGTTTGGTCAATTCCATGATCTTAGGATTGTTCATCAGTTTGACGATGTTATGGGTGTCGATGTCATGCTGGATCTGAGGATCATGAAGAACGCCCCGGAAGCGGGGGTCCTGGGACAGAGACTGGACATCGTCGTCGGTGTTGCCTGAGGCGCCGGCAGCGTTTTTATTTGCGAACGGGAAAAAGACTTCTTGCCACGGCTTGGCCGCAGCATAGGAGGCCGAGCGCAGGACATCGTCATGCACGGCCGTCGATATCCGTCCCATCGGCGGCAGAAAAGCCATCAGCAGCAGGAATAAAACAATAAATACCCAGCCCCAGACCAGGTTCAAGACGGCCCCTGCCACGGAACTTATGAAGTTCGGTTTTACGTCCGTATCAGTGGCCTTGGACCACATTTTAACAACGGCTTTTAAAACTCCATATAAAAACACGGGTGCCAGCAAACCGAGCGCCAGGCTGGTAAGCAGGTGTGAGGTGGTTTCATAATAAATGACGCTGATGAGGGTGCCGATAATAATAGAGAAGGGGCCCAACAAAGAATTGACAAACCCGGCTGAATATCCGCGGATCAGAAAGAAGGTGCTGAATATGAATACTGCCACGTCTGTGAAGGCCATTTAGTGTTGCGCCAGGTAACGTAAATGCGCCAGGAAATAAACAATAAGAAATACGCAATAGACTACGGGAATAATAAAACAAACTTTGATGATCCAGGGGAAGGTCAGCTTGAGCCTGGATTTGGCCAATTTTTCTTTGATCTTGGCGTATTCTTTTAAGGAAATTTGTTTTGTCTTGGTGGATTTTTCTGCCTTGCCCATATCGATTTTGACCTGTCCTCAAACTCGGGGACAGTATAGCACCCCTGCAGGCCGCCTGCAACATCGAAATACAGGAAATGCAAGAGATTCAAGAGAAATATCCTTTGAAGTTAATTATTTATAATTTTTTAGTTAGGTGAATATATGCAACGCAAGCTCATTATCTTCAGCAAGTTACATTGATATAAAATTCTTAACTTTAATTTGCATTTTAAGAAATATGTTCTAAACTATAGATAGAGTAAGCGTTTCCTATAATGTAATCCATTGATTTGAAAAGGGTTTTATCTATGAGCATTGCTTCTAATGAACGTTCAGAAGTCAGGTATAACTGCCTTGTTCCTGTGGAAGGAAAAGAGGGGTCCCAGTTTGATCAGACAAAGACCCTGGATATCAGCAGGCATGGGATCGGGTTGATTTCTTTGCAAAACGTCGCTATTAATCAGAAAATAGCGCTTGAGATTGTCCTTAAACCGAATACGGAACCTGTTATGGTCATTGGGGTTGTGAAATGGGTGCGCAAACTTCGGGACACCGATCAATACCGTGTCGGGATGGTGTTTTCAGAAGTTGTTTCAGGTTCACCCAACCGCCTTGATAAATATTTTTCTGCAAAACGCTTTTGAAAGCCGTTGAAAGCGAGGCACCCGCTATGCAGAAATCAGAAGAACGACGGACGTACGAACGGTTTTCAGCCCGGTTCCCCGTAAAGTTTAAGGATGATCGCAATGATTACGGCACCGATGTTTTTTTAAGGGATGCTTCCGCCGAGGGGGTGCGTGTGTTGACCAAGGAGCGGTTTTTTTTAGGTGACCGGCTTTCTTTGGAGGTGGAATTGCCGGACGGACAGGGACCTATGGTTTTAAACGGCCGCGTCGTGTGGTCCAAATTATTGAATTTGTCGTTATGGGATACCGGAATCCAATTCCCCGAAGTGAATTTTTTTAAAATGCAGCGCCTTTTTAAACTCACCCAAGAGATCGCCTGACCCAAAGCCCAAGAGCCGAAAAGTTTTATGCCTTCAGGCCCATTTTATACGTACCTTTCCGACGGAATAAGTTTTGCCTCCACCCAGGCGGCAGGAATAAAAACCATCTACGCGCCCTTATGCGGCATTGATGCCTCATCGCTCAAATCAGCCGTCACGCCTTTTTTAAGCGGGGACATCAAGATCGACAAGTTCCATTATTTGACCAAGCCGGCCTCGCGGGAAGACTTGCGCTGGCCTTTACGCGAATTCTTTGTGTTTGTCGAGGGCAGGGGGGTTTTTTGTTTGTCCCGAAGGGACCCGCCGGACCAGGCGTCCGTAGAGATCGGGCCCCTGTGGCATAAGCTGAAACGCCTGTATAAGGCGGCGGGTCTGGAGATCAGCGCGGTCAATTTCATTCCCGTCAGCGGAGAAAACGTCGAATTGATGCGCGTGGAGGTCAAAAATGTCTCCAAGCAGCGCGTCACATTTACACCGACGGCGGCCATCCCCATTTTCGGCCGCGCGCTTTCCAACAAGCATGACCATGAGCATGTCACCGCCCTTTTGAACCGGCCCAGGCAGGTTGCGTCCGGCGTCGTGACCCGTTCCACGATGGCTTTTAATGAACATGGGCATAAAACCAGCCACGCAGTCTATTATGTGTATGGGTGGCAGGAAAAAGAGGGTGTTCCCGTTGGTTCTTTTCCGACGGTGGACAGCTTTTACGGTGATGGAGGGACCCTGCTTTGTCCCCGGGCGGTTTTTGAAAACCGCCGGCCGGTGAAACTTTCTTCCGGGGCCGCAAACGGCAAGGAAGTCATGGGCGCCCTGCGTTTCAAGGAAACGGTCTTAAAGCCGGGGGAAGCCCGCTCGTTTATTATTGCCGCCGGGATAGATGCCGGTGAGGCCGGGGGGCGGAAGGTTTTCAGCCGTTTTAATTCCATCGAAAAATTCGACTGGGCATGGGCCGCCAATAAAAAATACTGGTCGCAGAAGATTTCATCCATTGATTTTAAAACCGGCGATGAAAATTTCAATGCCTGGATGCGTTGGGTCACCCTGCAGCCGGTCTTGCGCCGCATTTTCGGCTGTTCTTTCCTTCCGGACCATGATTACGGCAAGGGCGGACGCGGCTGGCGCGATATCTGGCAGGACCTTTTGTCGCTCATCCTCATCGAGCCTGAGCGCGTGCGGCCTGACCTTATCAATAATTGCGCGGGCATCCGCATCGACGGCAGCAATGCCACCATCATCGGGGCCGGACCCGGCGAATTTTTGGCGGACCGCAATGCCATCACCCGCGTGTGGATGGACCATGGCGCGTGGCCGTGGCTGACGCTCATGTTGTACATCGACCAGAGCGGCGACTTTGATATTCTGCTTGAGCCCCAGAGCTATTTCAGGGACCCGCAGTTGTCCCGCACGCACGGCAAGGACCCGGGCTGGGCCGGTCCGTGCGGGAATAGATTGCTGGATCAAAGAGGCGCTGTGTATGAAGGGACTGTGCTCGAGCATATATTGGTGCAGCACCTGACGCAGTTTTTCAATGTCGGCGAGCACAATATCATTGCCCTGGAAAGCGCGGATTGGAACGACGGCCTGGACATGGCGCCCTTAAAGGGTGAGTCTGTGGCGTTCACCTCTTTGTACGGCGCCAATCTGCTGATGATCGCCGGCCTTCTCGAGGATCAGGCGCGCCTCGGGGGAGTTCAAAAAATACGGATTTTGGAGGAGCTGTTGATCTTATTGGATACCCTGGGGGACAAGGTCGATTACGACGACCACCAGGCCAAACGGGATCTCCTTTTCGGAAAATATTTCAGCCGTGTGCAGCCGGCCGTGAGCGGCCGCACCGTGGAGGTGGATCTCCGGGACCTTGCGCAAGACCTGCGCGCCAAAGGGCGCTGGATCTTCGGGCATTTGTCGTCCCAAGAAAAAATTCAGGTCAAAGAAAAGGGCAGGACCTATGAATGGTTTAACGGCTATTATGACAATCAAGCCCGGCGGGTGGAGGGATTGACGGGAAAAACCGTGCGCATGACCCTGACAGGCCAGGTTTTTGCCGTCATGAGCGGCATGGCAAGCAGCCAGGAGGTCGAAAAGATCATTATCAGCGTCGATCGTTTTCTCAAAGACCCCCGGCTGGGGGGGTATCGCCTGAACACGGATTTCGGCGTGGACCATTATCTGCAGCTGGGCAGGGCCTTTGGCTTTGCGTACGGCACCAAGGAAAACGGCTCCTTTTTCAGCCACATGAATGTCATGTATGCCGCGGCGCTGTACCGGCGGGGTTTTGCCAGGGCGGGTTTTCGGGTCCTGCAATCCATTTACCGCATGGCCATCGACGGAGACAGGAGCAAGATTTATCCGGGCATACCGGAATATTTTGATTCTGAAGGCCGCGGCATGTACCATTACCTGACCGGTTCCGCCAGCTGGCTGGTGTTGACTCAGCTGAATTGGGTCTTCGGCGTGCGCGGAGCGCGGGGAGACCTGGTCCTTCATCCCCAACTCGTCAAGGAAGAATTCGATAAAAAAGGCGCGGCCTCGGTGGTCTGCCGGTTTGCGGGCCGGCGCCTGACCGTTTCTTATCACAATCCCCAAAAATTGGACGCCGGCCGTTATGCCGTCAAAGAAATCTTCATTGACGGCCGGCCTGCCGCATTCCAACTCCTTGGCGACGGGGCGGCATGCCTTCCCAGGGCTGCGATCGTCAAAGATTCCCTCATCAAAGTCGTCCTTGGATGAAAAGTTCCGGGTGGATATGTCGGGCATAACTCCTTGCGCCAAGGTGTTGGGTTGCCCAATACCTCGTTGGGCCGCGCTCGTTCCCAATCGGTTGTGGAAGACTGGAATGAACCTTGGCGCAAGGAGTTATGCCCGACATATCCGCTCTGCATTTTTATAAAGCATTTGACAGGACCTAGGTAGTTTTACTTATTTTTTATTGAGTTAATACTATTGTACATATGGCGACGGGTTTGATATAATGCGGGCTTTCAATTGTCCAATGGATCAGGAGATCATGAATGGCAGATGTCGTGGAACCCTCCCATCACCATGTGACAGCGTCTGAAGACCGCATTCCTGTTTTTCAGAAAATCATTTACAGCATAGGGGCGCTTGTCAACCAGATGCAGGCGGCCGCCCTGACCGCAATGGTCCTGGTCCTGAACCTTGGACTCGGCATGGATCCCGCCAAGGTCGGCATCATCGGCACCGTTCCCCGTCTTTTTGATGCCTTTAGTGATCCCCTGATCGGCTACACTTCAGACAATACCCGCACCCGGTATGGACGCCGCAGGCCGTTCATGTTCTGGGGAGCGATCGTTTCGGGTTTTTTATTTTGCCTCCTGTTCCAGCTCCATAAGGCAAACGGAAATACCTTTAATTTTTGGTATTTTATCGTGATCCAGTGCTTTTTCGTGGTGGCATTTTCTTTTTATTCCATCCCCCTGATCGCGCTGGGTTTTGAAATGACGCCTGATTACCATGAACGGACCCGTTTGCAGGGGTGGGGCAATACCTTGGGCCAGCTCGCCTGGCTCGTTTCTCCCTGGTTATTCAAATTCATGTACTCCAATGCCGATAAGGACCTTATCCACGGGGTGCGCGTTCTGGCCGTGATTTTCGGCGTTTTTATTTTGGCCGGCGGCGTCCTTCCGGCGATTTTCAACAAAGAGTATTTCACCCATTTGCCCAAACCCGACAAAAAAAGCATGCGGAAGGTGGTCAAGGATTTCTTCGGCGGCTGCGCCGTTGCTTTTAAAAACCGCCCCTTTGTCCAGCTTTGTATCATCACCTTTCTCATCTTCAACGGGTTCATGCTGGCCTCCGCTTTTACCGCGTATAACATTTTCTTTTATGATTACGGCGGGGATTATGGGAAAGGGGGGGACCTGCTCGGCTGGAACGGGACGGCCTCGGCGCTCGTCAGCTTTCTTATAATCTTTCCCTTGATCACGAAGATGGCCACCAAACTCGGCAAACGCAATACCTTGCTCATCACCATCCCGCTTTCCATTGCCGGGTACGCTTTGAAATGGTGGGGGTATAATCAGCAGCATCCCTATTTATTGCTGTTTACGGCGCCCCTGATCGCTTTTAGTCTGGGATCGTTGTTCACCATCGTCACTTCCATGCTGGCGGATGTTTGCGATTTTGACGAACTGCAAACCGGTACGCGCAGGGAGGGGATCTTCGGCGCCATTTACTGGTGGATGATCAAGCTCGGCCAGGCCGCCGCGTCGCTGGCTTCCGGATTTTTGCTCAACTGGACCGGTTTCAAGGAATCGCTGCACGGCCATCAGAGTCCCCACGCCTTATTGTACATGAGGCTGTGCGACATCGGCATACCGATTGTGGCATCCCTGATTGCGATCTACTTTATCCTGACTTTTGACATCTCGGAAGACAAGGCCTATAATATACGGCGGCAGTTGGAAGAAAGACGAGGAAAAGCCTAAAACGTTTGACACCCCCCAATGTCCCGTCACAGGTATTTTTTGATTGACCAACCCCGTCGTCTGTGTTAAATTTTTTGTTTCATGTCCCATATGATTTTATCTCAACCGGTTGTTTCCTAAATTTTTGAAGGACAATTAGGATGCGAGTGGGTTTTGCCATATGTACCTGCATCATGCTGGGGGCCCTTGCCGGATGTTCACAGCCTCCCCGTCCCAGCAACAAACTCGTCCTGTGGCATTGGATGACGGACCGCCAGTCCGCCTTACAAAAACTCGCCCAACAGTATAAACAAGAAACCGGCATCGACGTCGATATCCAGCTGTTCGCCCCGTCGGAAGCCTATTCCCAGAAGATCATCGCGGCGGCGCAGGCCGATGTCCTGCCTGATATCTACGGCATCCTCGACAAGAAATCCATCGTGGCGGATTTCATCAAAGCGGGCCTGGTCACGGACCTGACCCCTGCCATGGAAGCCGACGGCGGCAGGTGGAAAAACAGCCTTTTCTCCAAGGCCCTGGCCGATAAAAGCTTTTGGCCCGGCAATATTTACGGCGTCCCCCCGGGCATTTACGGTGTTCCCATCGACGTGACCAATGAGCAGATGCTTTACAATAAAAAACTTCTTGCGAAGGCGGGCATCAAATCCCCGCCTCAAACTTTCGATGAATTCATCCGGGACGCCCGTATGCTGCGGCGGGTGGGGATAACGCCGTTTGTCTCCGGATGGGGCGAGCTGTGGCTTTTGGATTGTTTTGCGTCCAATTATGCCTTTAATATCATGGGCCCGGAGAAGATTTTCGCCACCTTCCGCGGCCAGGTCAAGTATACGGACCCCGACTGGATCCGGGTCTTCCAAGTCTTTGCGCAGTTACGCAAGAACGGCGTGCCCATGGACGGCATTGTGACCAAGGGCAATAAATATGCCGAGCAGGATTTTGCCCTGGGGCGCGCGGCTTTTGCTTTTGACGGCTCATGGTGCGTCAATGTTTACCATGAGATGAATCCAAACCTGGATTACGGGGTCATCCCGCCGCCGCCCGTCAGCACCGAATATCCCCTGATGATATGGGGCAGCGCCGGCTCCACCTTTGTGGTCAACGGCCAGTCGCCCAATAAAGACAAGGCCATCGCTTTTTTGAAATGGTTGACCGCCAAAAAACAACAGGTGGTGCTGGCACGTCAGACCAACAACCTGCCTTCCAATAGAGAAGCGCTCATTAGCACCTCGCCGGTCTTAAGCGAATTTGCCCAAGGCATGGACCGGTCCACCCACCCGAACATATGGCCGTTGAACGAAGACCCCACGGTCAGCGAAGCTTTTGACCGGGGCTTGCAGGCCATTCTTATCGGCGAGAAAACGCCCGAGCAGGTGGCTGCCCAGGTGGAGCAGGTCAAGGAACAGCAGATGGCGAAAAAAAGGGAACAGGAAAGATGAGCCCAAAGAGCAGAGGCGCATCCGTACTCAAGAATAATCTGCAAAATTTCTCTTTTGTCCTTCCGGCAGTGGTCATTTTCTGCATTTTTTATATCTACCCTTTTTATAAAATGATCAACCTGTCCTTTTATCAGTGGCGGGGGATCGGGCCCATGCATTTTATAGGCCTGGAGAATTATAAGGAATTGATGACCGACCATCTTTGGTGGAATTCCATCGCCCACGCCGGATACATCACCCTTATCGCATTGACGTTTCAGAATGCTTTGGCCTTTGCCCTGGCCCTGGCCTGCGACCGCGAGATCCGCCTGAAGCGTTTTTACCGGGTGGTGTTTTTCATCCCGCCGGTGCTTTCGGAGGTCGTGGTCGGCCTTATCTGGAACTGGATTTTGAATCCTGAAATGCAAAACGGCCATTACATCGGGCTGCTGAACAATTTTTTGTATACGAGCGGGTTTCCCCAACTGGTCCATGACTGGCTGGCGGACCCCAAAACGGCGCTGACGACGATCGCCATCGTCAACAGCTGGAAAGGCTTCGGGTGGGGGTTTATCATCATGCTGGCGGGCCTGCAGACCATCGACAAGCAGCTCTACGAAGCCGCCAGGATCGACGGGGCAGGGGCATGGAAAACTTTTACCCACGTCACCGTGCCGATGATGCTGCCGGTGTTGCTGGTCGTGGTGATATTGACGATCTTAGGATGCATGCAGGTGTTCGTTTTGATCCTGGCCATGGTCAATGAGGGCCTGGTCAATTACACGGACGTGCCGGTGACCCGTATTTTTTCCGCCATGCAGAACACCAACCAGTTCGGCTATGCCTGCGCCGAGGCGGTGATCTTCGGCATGATCCTGGTTTGCGTTTCTTTTATTTTGAAAAAACTGTCCGATAAGGCCAAACAAGCATGAACGGCAAGATGAACAGATATGTCTTTCGGAAAATGGCCAGGTCAACGCTCACCCATACTTTCTTGATGGGGGTTGCGATCACCTGCCTGTTTCCCATCTTTTGGATGGTGCGCTGCGCTTTGATGACCAACCAGACCGTTTTTGTCGACGAGGGGCTTATCCCGCACCATCTGGATTTCGGCAATTTCGCCAGGGCATGGACCGAGGGCAACTTCGCCGTCTTTTTTTTGAACAGCGTCGTCTATACGACCTGTGTGGTGACGGGCATCGTGATCATTTCATCCCTGGCCGCTTTTGCGTTCTCGCGGCTGGACTTTCCGGGTAAAAATGTCATTTTTTACATGTTTGTGGCGGCCATGATGATCCCTTTGCCGGGGTCCTTTGTGCCGCTTTTCGTACTGATGACCAAGCTGCATCTGGTCAACACGCGTTTGGGCTACATCCTGTGCATGATCAATGTGGGACTCTCGCTTAGCATTTTGATCCTCAAGACCTTTTTCGATAAAATGCCCCATGAGCTGGAAGATGCCGCGCGCATCGACGGCTGCAGCAAGATCGGCATCTGGTGGCACATGGCCCTGCCGTTCGCGCGGCCCGCCATTGCCGTTATCGTGATCTTCAATGCGCTCAACGTGTGGAACGAGTATATCCTGGCCTTCCTGCTTCTGGACAACTCAAACCTCATGCCCCTGCAAAGAGGGCTCATGGTCTTCCAGGGCGCCAACGGCACCAATTATCCGGTCCTGATGGCGGGACTGACCATGGCCGCGATCCCCATTATCATGGTATACTTATTCATGCAAAAATACATCGTTAAAGGTCTTTCCGGAGAGGTGGTGGGATGATGCGCCGTACCCTGGCAGCGATAATTCTGTTTTTAGCGACGGCAAGTCCCCTTATGGCATTTCCCCAAAAGCCTTCGCCCGATGACATCGTGCGCCTGGCATGGAAAGCCTCCAACAAGGAGGATTTGAAAACCATTTCCAGCCTGGTCGACGAAATGCTCCAGAACTACGCGCAGGAGGCCAGGGTGCTGGCTTCCCAGTTGAGCAGTTTTCCCCGCCGGGACGAGTACGACCATTACAAGGTCATGTCCGATGTGGCGACGGTTTTGTTCATCAAGGCTGAGGCCCTGATGCACCAGGGCAATAATGCCGAGGCCACGAAAGAATTCAAGGACATCATCGAAGAATACCCCTGGGCCCAATCCTTCGATCCCAGCCGGGGGGACTATTGGTCCATCGCGGAAAAATCCAAAGACAGTATCGCGGTGATGGAAGGCAAGAACCCCTACGCGGTAAAGACCGTTAAAAAAGTCCTCAAGACCATTCCCGTGGTCAAATTTCCGGGAACCGAAGACGTGGTCGATTGGACCAAATACGGTAAATTTTTAAATGTCGGCACTCCGAACTATCATTATGAGATCCTCGACCGCGCGGGCCTGTCGGCGGCGCTGGGGGAAGGCATTTACCCTAATATCATGGACATTTACCGGGACCCCGGTTACAGGAGGGCCTTGAAGCAGGGACGCCTGAAGGGCAACGCCTGGGATTTCGTCGACACTCCCGACCTGCAGGCGGCTTTTTATAAATGGTTCAGCGCCACGGAATCCTGGGGGGTAAGGCTGTTTTATGTAGGGCAAACTTTTGAGAAGGCCGGGATGTATGCCCGGGCCATTAAAGTCTATGATGATTTGATCGTCAATTTTCCATCGACGATAGCCTGGACGTACTGGCAGACCCCCTGGTATCCGGCCCAGGCGGCGGTGTACAAGATCAAATACCTGCTGCGCCTCCATCCTGAATTGCACCTGGATCTCAAAGGCTGCGACATACGCATCCTGCATCCGGATGATCCGAAACACTATGAGGCGATCACCTGGCCGGGGCGGCTCATCAAACTGACCCCGTCGCAAATCGCCCGGCAGAAAGCGGACGGTCAGCCGGACAAAAGGCCCTTGGGCCAACCGGTCTATTATTCGGGGAAAGGCCAGGTGCGTTTTGTCAAATATTCCAGCGGCGACTGGCAGTTATTGGTGGACAATAAGCCCTTTTTGATCAAGGGCATGTCCTATATGCCCACCAGGGTCGGCCAGAGCCCGGATAACGGCACTATGGTCGACTGGATGCGGGAGGACGACGATCACGACGGCAAAATCGACGCGCCGTACCAGGCATGGGTGGACAAATACGGCGACAACAAGCGCCATTCCGACGAGCCTGAGGTGGGCGATTTTTATTTGATGAAGCAGATGGGGGTCAACACTCTGCGCATTTATTACCAGACATACATGAAGGCCGACAAGCCGTTTTTGGAAAAGATGTACAAGCGATACGGGTTCAAGGTCGCCATGAGCAATTTCCTGGGCAAATATGCCGTCGGGTCCGGCGCCAGCTGGTCCGAGGGCACGGACTATACCAATCCCGTGCAGCAGCAAAACATGCTGAATTATGTCCGCCAGATGGTGATGGAATTCAAGGACGAGCCCTATATCCTGATGTGGGTCTTGGGCAATGAAAATAATTACGGGGTGGCCTCCAACGCCAACAAGGTCCCGGATGCGTATTACAAGTTCGTCAACAGGGTGGCGCGGATGATCAAGTCCATCGACCCCAACCATCCGGTGGCCATCTGCAACGGGGACACGTTGTTTTTGGATAAATTCGCGAAATACGACACCGATGTGGACGCCTTCGGGGCCAATGTGTACCGGGGCAGTTACGGGTTCGGCTCTTTCTGGGAAGAAGTCAAACGGCTGGCGGACAAGCCGGCTTTTATTACGGAATACGGGTGCCCGGCGTACGGGGGGCAAAGCATGACCTATGCCCAGGCCCAGCAGGCCCAGGCGGATTATCATAAAGGCAACTGGCTGGACATCCTTTACAACAGCGCGGGCTATAAAGACGGCGCCGGAAACTCCGTCGGCGGAATGGCTTTTGAATGGCTTGATGAATGGTGGAAGGACTATTCTCCCGCCATCCATGACACCAAGGCCGATGTGGTGGGCCCTTTCCCTGCGGGTTATTATTATGAGGAATGGTTCGGCATATTCGGCCAGGGAAACGGCTCCCAGTCGCCCTACTTGCGCGAAGGCAGGAAAGTGTATTATACTTATAAAGCGCTTTGGAGGTCTTAAAAGGGCGACTTTAATTTTTTAGGGAAGTCAGGGTTTTTATCAAGCAGCCCCATTCGGTGGCAGCGTAACGTCAGAGGGAGGAAATGTAATGAAAAAATGGTTAGGGTGTTTATTTGTTGTGACATTGGTTTCAAGCGCGATGAACGCTTTCGCGGATGACCAGGCCGCTGTCAGTTCAGCCAAAATGGCGGCGGAGTCCCAACCGGCGACGGTTTCCAAGGATGATCCCGCCGGCCAGGCGCCTGTGGCAGCTATGGCGCCCGCAACGACGGCCCCTGTGGCCGCGGCGGAAGTTTCGGCGCCTGCGGCAGCTGCGGCGGTTGCGGCTCCGGCGGCAGAGGTCAAGGCGCCGATCAATTTCGGCGATTACCGTTCTTCAACGCTGACCACCAAAGCCTGGAATGCCTTGGGCCGCAATGATATTGAGGCGGTGCTTGCGTATACGAACAAATGCATCTCGCTTTATAGCGCCCAGGCCGCCAAGATGCAGGCCGGTTTGAAAGACTATCCGACGGGCAGCAACGATAACATCTTCAAATATTGGGCGCTGAACGATGTGGCGACCAGTTATTACATCCAGGCGGAGGCGTACCGTAAGGCCAACATGAAGGATGAAGCCAAGGCGGCCTACGATAAAGTGATCAAGGATTATTCTTTCGGCCAGACCTGGGACACCAAGGGCTGGTTCTGGAAACCCGCCAAAGCCGCCCAGGAAAAGCTGGACATGATGAAGGCCGGGGTCAATTGGGACTTCGGCGATTATTCTTCCAGCACCCTGGTGCAGAAGGCATGGGCTGCGTTGGCGGCCAATGATCTCAAAGGCGTGGAAGCTTATGTGAACAAGACAGTGGAGCTCTACGGCGCCAAAGCCAAGGAAATGCAGGCCTCATTGAAAGAGTATCCCTGGGAGTCCAAACAGAAGACCTTCAGCTATTGGGCGCTTAATGACGTCGGTACCGCCTTGTTTATTTTAGGCGAGGCCTATCAAAATGCCGGCGATAAAGATGACGCGGCCAAGGCCTACAAGCGCGTCATCAATGAATTTTTCTACGCGCAATGCTGGGACCCCTCCGGCTGGTTCTGGAAACCCGCTGAAGCGGCCCAACAGAAGTTAGGTGAGTTGGATAATGTCTGATCATAATCCAAGAGTTAAAAAGGTGGCGGGCGCTTTTTTAAAAGCGTCCGTCACCTTTGCATTATTGCTGTTTCCCTGCACGGTCCATGCCCAGGATGCGGATGCCGGCCATCCCAAGAATTTTAAACCTTTTTTTGTCTACCAGGGCAAGGGGGCATTCAACCGTTTCATCCCTTCCGGTTATATGCCCGACGGAAAGTGCATTAAAATGAATGATGCCTGGACCCAGAATTGCCACTCCGGCGCCAGCTGCATTAAAGTCGAGTACGACGTCGCCTGTTCCCTGCAAGACAGGCATTGGGCCGGGGTTTACTGGCTTCATCCGGCCGACAATTGGGGCGACCGCAAAGGCGGTTACAACCTGACCGGCGCCACAAAACTTGTCTTCTGGGCCAGGGGTGAAAACGGCGGCGAGAAAATCGCCGAATTCAGGATCGGCGGCATCGGCGAAGGCCGCGATTATCCCGATTCGGACACGGCATCGATCGGTCCGGTCATCCTTTCCAAAGAATGGCGGGAATACGAAATCGATTTGCGCGGCAAAGACTTAAGCTCCATCAGCGGCGGTTTTGCGTGGACCGCCAATGTTGACGACAACCCTTCCTCATGTACGTTTTACCTTGACGACATCCGCTACGAATAAAAACAAAAATTCTTTTGAATTTTCTTGTAATGGGCCATGGGCTTTGTTATATTTTTAATATTATAACAAACACCACGGGGGGCTTGATATGTCTATGGCAGTGCGCGTAAGTGTATGGATTTTAGGGCTGCTGGTTGTCGTCAGTGCCGGCGTTGCCGTGCTGGCCTTAATGCAAAAACAAACACTTCAGGGACAATATCAGGATTTGCGCAAACAGTACACCGACGAGCAAAATCAATTGGCGGGAATGACGACGCAGGCGAAAAGCCTGCAGGATAAAATAGACCAGTTGAACGCCCAGGTCTCCCAGGCCCAGCAGGACAAGGCCCAGGTCCAGAGCCAATATGACCAGTTGAAACAAAAATCCGACGACCTTCAGTCGCAGCTCGAACAAGCCAATTCCGACCGGGATGATTGGAAGAGCAGGGTGGATACCATCAGCCAGGAGCGGGACCAATTATTGCAAAAATTGAAGAACCAGCCGGTTAAGGTCGTCTATAAATACAAAACCCGCGTGGTGAAGGTGCCTGTAGCGGCGCCGGCGCCGGCGGCGGCACCGGCCGCGGCACCGGCCCCGGATGCTTCTTCATCTTCAACCAGCGTTGCCTCCATGTTGGCCCAGGATGTGTCGACTCCCAATGGGGAAGCTTATTGGGCCGCCGTGTTACGGCAGAAGGCGGCGTTGCAGGTGGAACTTACAAAGGAAAAATCGGATTTGGACCAGGCTGCCCTGCAGGTGGTCAGCTTGAAGAAACAGAATGCCGATCTTCAGACCCAGGTCGAACAAGTCAGCAATGAAAAAGACGCGATCATGCAAAAGATCCAATACGGCCAGGAATTGGCGGACAACCTTTCCGTTGACCTGGCGCGTTCCCGCAATGACCAGGCGGCGGTCAACCAGCGGGCGGACAAGCTTAAAGATGAGAACCAGCAACTGCTTTCCCAGATCAGGCAATTGGATTCTGAAAAACTCCAGCTTGAACAAAACGTATCGCACCTGTCGGATGACAAGGAGGCTTTG